>PLMS01000057.1:19728-68635 GCA_003142575.1 Ignavibacteriota bacterium | reverse complement strand
CGGTGATATATCGATCGCTGAGACGAACCGCCGCGTCAATTGCTTTTTCGCTGTAAAGAACACCATGGTGCTCTTCGTACTTATGCTTAATGTTTTGGAGGATCTTCATCGTTTCATCAACAGTGGTAGGGTCCACCATAATCTTCTGGAAACGGCGGTCAAGAGCGCCGTCTTTCTCTATGTATTGCCGATACTCATCTAATGTTGTCGCGCCGATGCACTGGAGATCACCCCGAGCCAGCGCCGGTTTGAACATGTTCGATGCATCAAGGGAACCGCTTGCACCGCCGGCGCCAACGATCGTATGTAACTCATCAATGAAAAGAATAACATCTTTTGCTTTTTCCAGTTCGTTCATCACCGCTTTCATCCGCTCTTCAAACTGACCGCGATATTTCGTGCCAGCCACTAGGGCAGCAAGATCCAGCGTAACGACACGCTTATCATGCAGAACACGCGATACTTTCTTCTGAACGATTCGAAGAGCTAATCCTTCTGCAATTGCGGATTTACCAACGCCGGGTTCACCGATGAGTACGGGATTATTTTTCTTGCGCCGGCTCAGTACTTGTGCAACACGTTCGATTTCTTTTTCCCGCCCTACGATGGGATCGAGTTTGTCTTCAATCGCCATTTTGGTAAGATCGCGTCCAAAGTTGTCTAACACTGGAGTCTTGGAGCGATCCTGTTTCTTTTCTGTCGAAGAATGCGGCTGACCGGGAGGCGATGAAGGTTTGCCGGAAACAATATTGTCTAATTCGTTTCGAACTACATCATAGTGTACATTATACTGGTGCATAATCTGTGCAGCGATGTTGTCGTCATCACGGAGAAGAGAGAGCAATAAATGCTCGGTACCGATGACATCAGATTTGTAAAGCTTTGCCTCGAGATACGTAATCTTGAGAACTTTTTCAGCCTGCTTGGTCAGCGGTATGTTACCGATTGTGAGAGTTCCACCCGAAGTCCGAACAGTATCCTCAACTGACTTCTTTAGTTTATAGAGATCGACGCCGAGATTGCGAAGAATCTTGACGGCAATGCCTTCGCCTTCTCGGATAATGCCTAAGAGAAGATGTTCTGTGCCGATATAATCATGTCCAAGCCTGAGTGCTTCTTCGCGGCTCAGTCGGATCACATCTTGTACTCTATTTGAAAAATTTCCTTCCATAGTTCCTTCCCCTCAAAGACGGAACGAATCCATCCTTGAGGACGTCTGACTTCTTACTTAATAAACCTATAATAACTAATTAAAGTTTCCGTAGTCAATATAACCATTTTTGCGAGGGCAGTCAAGAAACTTGAATTCGTGCCCTCCACCTTATGATTCACTACTCTTTTAGATGCTTTTTTTTGACTATCGTTCCAAAAAAGGTTAAATTTACAGTCATACTTATTTGATAATTACAAAAATGGAGAAATTGTGCCGTTAGCCAAGGCAACGGGAGCTGATAAGAAAAACCAAGAACAACTCATTGCCGGAGGCTTAGTACCGAATCACATTGCAATTATAATGGATGGAAACGGACGCTGGGCAAAACGCAATGGGCTGCCCAGAATTGCAGGCCATAATGAAGGTGTCAATTCTGTTCGGGATATAGTTGAAGCATGTGCTCAACTTGGAGTGAAATATCTCACACTCTATACATTCTCCACTGAGAATTGGAAGCGACCTCAAGACGAAGTTTCTATGCTCATGCGCCTTATAGTGAAGGCGTTGCGAGATGAACGGGACAGGCTTCATCAGAATGAAGTTCGGTTGCAGGTGATTGGAGAATTCAACACACTTCCCGATGATGTGGCAAATGAATTGCGTGACGCAATGGAAGTGATGAGGGAGAATTGCGGCTTGACCCTTGTGCTTGCGTTGAGCTACAGTGGTCGATGGGATATTATAAAAGCCATCAAAGGGATGTATGATGATATTCATACGGGAGCGTTGAAGAAAGAGGAGATTACCGAAGAAGTGATCGGAGCATACCTCTCGACAAAGGATATTCCAGACCCGGATTTGCTGATTCGGACGAGCGGCGAACTGCGTATCAGTAATTTTCTCCTTTGGCAGTTAGCCTATTCTGAAATTTATATTTCCAATGAATTTTGGCCTGCCTTTCGACGGAAGCATCTTTATGAAGCAATTGAAGACTTCCAAAAGCGTGAACGTCGGTTTGGTATGGTGAGTGAACAATTACAGCCGTTAAAGAAAAGTCATCCGGCACGGCTTATAGAAAGGTTCAAGAAAAGTGTCGCAAAATAATAAACTCGTCCTCCTCTTCCTCATAGTAATAATTTCCTCCGGTTCTTTATTGGGGCAGCAGCAACCGAAACCAGAAGTCTATAAAATCCTCGGCATTAATGTAGAAGGACAGCGTTCGGGGGAACCCTCGGCTATCATCGCCAACACCGGATTGAAGGTCGGAGGTGAAATCACAATTCCGGGCGAGCAAACGAAATTAGCTATTCAAAGATTGCATAATCTTCGCTTGTTTGATGATGTCCAAATCTTCATAGAAAATCGAGTTCAGGATGGAGTTTTTCTTTTAATAAAAGTGAAGGAAAATCCGCGGTTAGAGCGCATTGAAGTATCTGGAAATGATGAATTGGATGAAGATGACGTTCTTAAGAAAATCAATCTTGTCAAAGGTCAAATTATTACATCGCAGGATCTTTCCACAGTTGTTCGTTTACTCAAATATCAGTACGATAGCGATGGATATCTTAATGCCCAAATTGTTCCAAAACTTATTGTAGTCAACGATACAACCGGTCGTGTTGCATTGAAAATCGAAATTACCGAGGGGCCGAAAGTGAAGGTCGACTATATCCATTTTCATGGCAACAAACAATATGACGATGGCGACCTGAAAAGCGAGATGAAGGAGACAGGCGAACGGTCTTGGTGGAAATTTTGGCAGACCAACAAGTTTGACAAGAAAAAATACCAAGAAGACAAAGATCTCGTCCTTGCTTTCTACCGTAAAAACGGGTTCCGAGATGCCGAAATTCTTTCAGACTCGTTGAGTTATGATAAGACAAAAAAATATTTAACCATCAAGATCTATTTGTCCGAAGGGCCGCAGTATTTTGTCCGAAATATTTCATGGGAAGGAAACACGGTGTATCCCGCAGATGTGTTGAGTGCACGGCTCGGGTTTAAGCAGGGCGATATATTCAATCAGGAAAAATTTGAGCAAAATTTGCGACGCAACGAAGAAGAATCGGATGTAACCTCTCTCTATTCAGATAATGGATATTTGTATTTTCAAGTAGAACCTGAAATGAAAGTCGTAGGAGAGGATAGTCTTGACATTATACTTCAAGTACATGAAAGGAATCAATTCCGTGTCGGTCGCGTTTTGATTTCCGGAAACACGAAGACGTACGAAAAGGTTATTCGCCGTGAATTATTGACGAAGCCGGGTGATTACTTCAGCCGGCAGTTGATTATAAGAAGTCTGCGGCAGCTGCAGCAGTTAAATTACTTTAATCCTGAAAAATTAAAACCCGACGTCCGGCCGATTGACGATAATAAAACTGTTGAGCTTGAATATACTGTTGAAGAAAAATCCAGTGATACATTCAATATGTCTGTAGGGTACAGCGGCGCGTTTGGGTTTAGCGGTGGTCTCGGAGTTTCGTTCAATAACTTTTCACTGAGCGAACCGTTTAGCGGTGGTGCCGGTCAAACGATGTCGTTGGATTATCAATTCGGTGTAAGCAGTTATTATAGAACATTCAATATCGGCTTTACAGAACCATGGATGTTCGACACACCGACACTGTTCGGATTCAATATCTTTGATACGCAACAATCGCAATATGCTGACTTGCACTATCGTGGAGCATCGGTCAGGATTGGTCGTCGTTTTAAATGGCCTGATATGTATTTCCGCGGCGATTGGACATTGCGTGCTCAGGAAAACACATATCATTCTCTTGGCAACACTACTTATGATGCGTACTATCTTGAAGGAACGACAAGTCAATTCGGTATTTCGCAAGTCATTTCCCGTAATAGCACGGATAGTCCGATTTTTCCTGCACGTGGTTCCAACTTTTCATTGTTAACCGATATTAACGGTGGTCCAAAATTTGGCGGTGCACTCCAAGCAGCGCAATATATTAAGCATGTGTTGAGCGCTGATTGGTATGTTCCTCTTACAAGCTCTGGTCGAATAACGATCATGAGTTCCAATACTATTGGACTTATTTTTCCCTTTAACAACAATGGATACATTCCATACCAGGACTTATTCTATATGGGCGGCACCGGACTTGGACAAATTTCTGTTACGCCGCTGCGCGGTTATGATGATCACAGCATTGGCCCATATGATGGTAATGTTGGTGGTAAAGCGATGATGAAATATACAACGGAATTACGATTTGCTTTGACATTGAATCCAATTCCCATCTATACACTGTTTTTTGCAGAAGCAGGCAATGTATGGCTTGACCATTCTAAGATGGATATGCTCGATTTACGTCGCTCAGCAGGATTCGGTGTTCGGTTACTTGTTAATCCGATTGGTCTCATCGGCTTTGATTATGGATATGGATATGACGGATCGACACCCGGCGCTGCAGCTCCCGGATGGAAATTCCATTTCCAATTTGGGAAATCGTTTTAAATAAATAATACTGCAGTTGAATATTTAATCACTTAAACAAAAGAGGTTACCGTGAAAAAAATCATTTTTCTTGCCGTTCTCGTGATGCTTGTTGCATCTATGAGTACGGCACAATCAGTCAGGATTGCCTATGTCAATTCTGAGACCATCCTTCGTGAGCTTCCTGAAGCCCAACAAGTGAAGAAAGATCTTGAGGGTACCATCAAAATATGGCAGGATGAACTCGAGAGAATGAGCAAAGAACTTCAAGATGGATTAGATGATTATCAAAAGAAACAAGCGTTGCTCGATCCGAAGGTAAAAGCCGATAAAGAGAAAGGTCTGCAGGACCTTCAGCAGAGAGCACGTGATTATCAATATCAGAAGTTTGATCAGCGTGAAGGTGAAGCCGTGAAGCTGCGTGAGAAAAAATTTGCACCCATACAGGAGCGAGTAATGAAAGTCATCGAGAGAGTAGCAAAGGAAGGCAAATTCAACTTTGTATTTGATAAGTTGGAAGCCGCCACGAATCTTCTTTATGCAGATGCGAAATTTGATCTCACCTATAAAGTGATTGACCAATTGAAGACAGGCGGATCGACAGCTCCGGCGTCCACGAAATCCAATGACACTAAGTAATCGATGGTGTCTCCCAATGAACTTGAGAGGGAGAAGAAAAATATGAAGAGACTCTTTAGCATTATTATTTTCCTGACGTTGTTGTCTCTTGCGCCGGCAAATGCACAAATGAAGATTGCCTACTTCAATTCTGAAGCAATTTTGAAAGAGCTTCCCGATGCAGTGGATGCCCAGGTGCAACTTAATAAATTAGTCGCCGATTGGCAGCAAGAGCTTAATAAGATGCAGGAAGACTGGAAGAAAAAATTCGATGAATATGATAAGCGAAAGCTTATCATGACCGAGCAGCGCCGTGCGGATACCGAACGTGAATTGCAAGACATGGACAAGAAGATCGCCGATTTCCGCAATCAAAATTTTGGACAGAATGGTGAATTGTTTAAGAAACAAAATGAACTGATGAAACCTGTACAAGATCGCATTTTCAAAGCAGTACAAGAGGTGGCGAAGGAAGAAGGGTATGATTATGTCTTCGATAAGAGCGGTGATATTCTCCTGATGTATGCAAATGAAAAATATGACCTGACACAGAAAATATTTATTAAACTCAAGGTGCCAGTATCAAGCGGAAAATAGCAAGACTGACTTATGACCATTCATGAGATTGCGGAGTGGCTTGGTGGCAAGGTCGTTGGAAATAACATCGAGAGTGCACCGGATATTGAGCGTGTTGCAAAAATTGAAGAGGCTGATTCCGGCAGCTTAACGTTTCTTGCCAACCCGAAATACGAAAAGCACCTTGGCACCACCCATGCAACTGCAGTGCTTGTATCCCGAAAGCTCGACCTGAAAAAAAATGTAGGTCGAGCTTCACTTATCTTTATTCGTGTTGATGATCCATATGTAGCATTTCTGCATGTGCTCAAACACATAACACCCACTGTGGAACTGTTTGCCACCGGAATCCATTCGACAGCTATCGTTCCATCGAATGCGATCATGGGAAAGAATATTTCTATTGGTTCGCACGCCGTGATTGGTGAACACGCAATCATCGGTGATAACACTAAGATTGGGGTAGGCTGCGTCATCGGGAATCATGCACAAGTTGGTTCTGAATGCATACTCTATCCAAATGTAGTGGTCTATCATCAATGCAAAATCGGCAACAGAGTTATTCTTCATGCCGGAGCAGTAATTGGATCGGATGGATTTGGTTTTGCTCCAAAGGCGGACGGTACATACGAAAAAATCCCCCAGCTTGGAATTGTTGTTATTGATGACGATGTGGAGATTGGTGCCAACACGACCATTGATCGTGCCACCATAGGAGATACGCACATCCACTGCGGTGCGAAAATAGACAATCTTGTTCAAATTGCGCACAATGTTGTTATCGGGGAACATACGGTCATTGCTGCTCAGACCGGAATTAGTGGAAGCACAAAAATCGGGAAGCATTGCATGCTTGCCGGACAGGTAGGTATTGCAGGTCATATCGAGATTGCCGATCGCACAGTGATTATGGCACAATCGGGAATTCCCAAAAGTATCGGAGAACCGGGAAAGTCATATTTTGGTACTCCTGCGGATGAAGCACGCAAAGCACAGCGCGTGTATATTGCAATGAAGATGCTGCCCGATATGTTACGCGAGTTCACTGCACTTCAGAAGAAGGTTGCAGAACTTGAAAGAAAACTTTTGGAAAAATAAATAAGAGGAAAAGAATGCTTGTTCAGCAAATGACAATCAAGAGACCCGTTACAATGTCCGGTGTCGGACTTCATACGGGAGTATCGACAACCATGGTGTTTAAACCGGCGCCGGAAAATTATGGTATCAGATTTCGCCGCGTGGATCTGCCTAATTCCCCGGAAATTCCGGCCGATGTTGATCATGTCGTTGATCTCCAACGTGGAACGACGCTTGGCATCGACGGAGCGCGTGTGCACACGGTTGAACATGTGCTTGCTGCTATTGCCGGATTGCAGGTGGATAATGTATTGATCGAGCTTGACAACATCGAACCTCCTATTGGTGACGGCAGTGCAAAACCTTTTGTGGATATGCTTCTCGATGCCGGATTGGAAGATCAAGAAGCGCCGAAAGATTATCTTATTATCGATCAAGTGATCCATTATCAAGATCCACAACGCGGAGTGGAAATTGTTGCACTACCGACTGATGATTTTCGATTGACAGTTATGATCGACTATAACAATCCTGCACTCGGAAGCCAGCATACAGGATTGTTTAATCTTGAAAAAGAATTTGTCTCGGAATTCTCTTCGGCACGCACGTTTTGTTTCCTTCACGAAGTCGAGATATTGTATGATCAGGGTTTGATCAAAGGCGGGAATCTTGATAATGCAGTCTGCATTGTGGATCGTGACCTTTCAGATGATGAACTCCGAAAGCTGACGCATAAACTTGGTCTTGATCATTCAGTGATCCTTGGCTCCTCCGGTGTGTTAAATGATAAAAAACTTCACTATCGCAATGAACCGGCACGACATAAGCTGCTTGACTTGATCGGAGATCTTGCGCTCATCGGAGCGCCCATCAAAGCGCAGATTCTTGCTGCGCGACCAGGACATGCCGCGAATATAGAGTTTGCTCGTAAAGTACGAAAGCTTTATCAGCAAAAAAAACTTGTACGTAAATATCAGCATGAGAAAAAAGAAGGCGTCATTTTTGATGTCAATGCTATTCAACGTATTCTGCCGCATCGGTATCCATTTCTTCTCATAGATAAAATTATTGATTTCCAGATGGATGAGCGTGTCGTTGGTGTGAAGAACGTAACGATGAATGAACCGTTCTTCGAAGGTCACTTCCCCGGTCAACCGATCATGCCCGGCGTTTTGATCGTCGAGGCGCTTGCGCAGACTGGCGGCGTTCTCATGTTGAACGGCATTGAGAATCCTGGAAATAAAATAGTTCTTTTCATGGCAATCAACAATGTTAAGTTTCGTAAGCCGGTGGTTCCAGGTGATCAACTCATTCTGGAAGTACAGGTCATGACTCGCCGGTCAAAAGTCATGCAGATCCGCGGTCAAGCGTTTGTCGATGGTAATGTTGTAGCGGAAGGTGAGTTCACTGCTGCAGTCGTTGATCGTGAAGAGGGAAAAACAATAACATCAGGAACATCAAAGTAATTCAGAGAAGAAAAAGTTATGGGCGTTGCTATCGATCCACTCGCATTGGTAAGTAAAAAAGCACAGCTTGGAGAAAATGTTACCATTGGTCCTTCGGCGATCATTGATGATGATGTTGTCATTGGTGATGGCTCAATCGTTGCGCCGTATGCTATCATCCAACATGGAACGCGACTTGGAAAGGAATGCAGAATTGCTTCATTTGCTGTCGTCGGCGGTCCGCCGCAAGATCTAAAATATAAAGGCGAACCTACAACCCTGGAAGTTGGCGACCGATGCGACATCCGCGAATATGTAACACTCAACCGAGGCACGGTGGAGACGGGAAAAACGGTCATCGGAAATAATTGCATGTTCATGGCAAATGCGCACGTTGCACATGATTGTATTGTTGGTGATTATTGCATCCTTGCAAACAGTGTACCGCTGGCAGGACATGTGACTCTCGATAATTGGGTGATTATTGGCGGGTTGACACCGGTACATCAATTCGTTCATATCGGAGATCATGCAATGATCGGCGGCGGCTATCGAATAGCAAAAGATATTCCACCTTTCGTTCGTGCCGGTCGGGAACCATTGGTCTTTGAAGGATTGAATTCCGTCGGTCTCCGACGACGTGGTTTTTCTCCCAAATCGATTGATCTGATCGAGAAAGCATATGTTCTCTTGTATCAATCAAAATTGAATGTCTCACAGGCTATTGCCCGTATCAAAGAAGAGTTGGAACAAACTCCAGAGATTCAAAATATTCTAAATTTCGTTGCAGGCAGCAAACGCGGTATCATTCCTGGTCATCACTAAGGAAAAGATGAATTGGCAATTCGAAAACACCGGAATTCGTTCCGGTGTTTTTAACATGGAGTACGACATAGCTCTTGCACGGGCACTTGTCAATGGTGTGGGCAATCCCACTATCCGTGTGTATGCTTGGCAGCCGTATGCTATCTCACTTGGCTGGAATCAGTCAATGGACGAGATCGATCTTGCCAAAACCTCAGCATCCGGAATCGATGTTGTTCGTCGTCCCACCGGTGGAAGAGCCATTCTGCATTCAGAAGAACTCACTTACAGCGTGGTGATGCGGGTGAAGGGGAAAAATGTTCTTACTGTTTATGACGACATCAGCCAAGCTCTGGTAACTGGATTGCAGGGACTTGGAGCATTGGTTGCCATCGAAAAAAGTCAGCCGCATTTTCCATCCCTTTATCGAACGACATCGGCAGTAGCATGTTTTTCTAGTACCGGGAGGTACGAAATAAAATATCACGGAAAAAAACTCGTAGGCAGTGCCCAACGGCGTTATGTTGCTGATGACGGTGAAGAAGTTGTTTTGCAGCACGGTTCTATTCTGCTTGGCCCAGACCATAAACAAATGGTGGAATTTTTGAATCTTCCATCGGAAGGAGAACGCGATGCATTACGCAGAGAGCTTAATGAAAAAACTACCGAACTCTCGACCGTTTTAAATCGGATGATAACATTTGAAGAAGTTGCAGAAGCAATCCTGCAAGGATTCCAAAAGACATGGTCGATTGCACCGGAAGTTGTGAATATGATTGATGAAGAATTAAAGGTGAATATATGAAAAACTCATCCACTACATCGGGTCCCAAAAAGATCACAACAAAAGTTATTGCATCGATGAAAAAAGATGGAACACGCATCGCATGCCTAACGGCATATGACTTTATAACGGCACGTCTATTGGATCAGGCGGGTGTCGATTTGATCCTTGTCGGCGATTCACTTGGGATGGTATTTCAGGGACATGAAACCACATTGCCCGTTACTCTCGATGAAATGATCTATCATGCTAAAAGCGTTGTGCGCGGTGTCGATCGAGCGATGATTATTGTGGATATGCCGTTTATGTCGTTTCAGGCGAACGACGAAGAAGGATTCCGGAATGCGGGACGTGTGATGAAAGAAACCGGCGCCGGAGGCGTGAAGTTCGAAGGCGGCGAGCGTATTGCAAATCTCGTGCATATGACTGTGCGCGCAGGTATTCCGGTCATCGGACATCTCGGATTGACACCGCAGTCGATTCATCAATTTGGCGGGTTCACTCCGCGCGGTGCAACACCGGACGAGGCGAAACAAATGCTCAAAGATGCAAAGGCTTTAGAAGAAGCGGGAGCGTTTAGTGTTGTGCTGGAAAAAATTCCTGCAACTCTTGCAGCAAAGGTGACAAAGTCGCTCAAGATTCCAACAATTGGTATTGGCGCTGGGGTGCACTGTGATGGACAGATTCTTGTTGTATCAGATATGTTGGGATTGTATGAGGATTTTCATCCGCGTTTTGTACGACGCTATGCACATTTATCTGAAACGATCCGCCAAAGTGTGGGCGGGTATGTGAAGGATGTCAAGGAAGAAAAATTTCCGATACAAAAAGAAAGTTACTAACTCATTTTATCATACCGGCAGAAACCGGTATCTGACTTCCTATGTGGGGAAGGATTTCGTTCTCCCAATCTCTGAATAAATATGAAATTAAAACGTAAACTCAATCTCATTTTATCATACCGGCAGAAACCGGTATCTGACTTCCTATGTGGGGAAGGATTTCGTTCTCCCAATCTCTGAATAAATATGAAATTAAAACGTAAACTCAATNNTGAAATTAAAACGTAAACTCAATATTCTTGTCTCCAATGATGATGGCATTGACGCACCTGGTATTTATGCCTTAGTTCAGGAGATGAAGAAGATCGGCAATGTGACAGTCGTGGCACCGGATAAACAACAGAGTGCTGTTGGTCATGCCATCACGATGAATTATCCGCTGCGCGTAAAAGAGTTCAAGAAGAACGGAAAATTCTTCGGTTATGCCGTGCAGGGAACTCCAGCTGATTGCGTAAAACTTGCTGTGCGCGCCATTCTCAAACGCGCACCGGATTTAGTTGTCTCCGGCGTCAACCACGGCTCCAATACCGCTATCAGCATAATTTACTCCGGAACAGTTTCAGCGGCAACAGAAGGAACCATCCTTGGTATTCCATCCATTGCAGTCTCGCTCACAACATATGCGCCGGCAGATTTTCGTTATCCTGCACAGTTAGCACGAAAGTTAGCAGTACTCATTGGTAAACGTGGGCTTCCAACGGGTACGCTTCTTAATGTAAACGTGCCACCACTTAAACCGAAAGATATCAAGGGCGTACTCATCACGCGGCAAGGCAAAGCAATTTGGAACGATACGTTTGATCTTAGACGAGACCCGAATAATCGAGAATATTATTGGCTCACAGGCGGATTGGAAAAAGTAGACACGGATTTGGAATTTGATGAAGCAGCCGTGCAGAATAATTACGTTTCCATTACGCCCATTCACTACGACCTGACTGACTATAAGATGTTTGAGGCGATGAAAAAATGGGGAGTGGGGAAGATCAAGTGAAAAGAAATGTCTCAGAAGCACGAAGTGAAGGCGAGATGAAGTATTAAAGTAGAAGGATTGACTGTNNGAGTTATGTTGATGAATTATTCTTTTTCCTTTTTCCTTTGCATGGTTACTTGATTCTATGTCCACACCATTAATGCGCCAGTACCAGCAGGTGAAAGCGAAGTATCCGGATACGGTGCTTCTCTTCAGAATGGGTGACTTCTTCGAGACGTTTGATGAAGATGCGAAGATTACATCCAAAGTGCTTGGTATTGTGCTTACCAAGCGCGGTAATGGCGCCTCCGGTGAAACACCACTTGCTGGATTTCCTCATCACGCGCTTGATACATATCTTCCCAAACTCCTTCGCGCCGGGTATCGTGTTGCCATCTGCGAGCAGTTAGAAGATCCGAAGTTTGCTAAAGGCCTCGTCAAGCGTGATGTGATTGAGGTTGTTACACCAGGTGTGTCATTCTCTGACAAAGTATTGGAACAAAAGCAGAACAATTATCTCGCTGCTGTCGCTTTATCGTCGCCGCTGGCAACAAGCGATGATACAATCGGTTTTGCATTTATTGATGTCTCGACTGGAGAATTTGGACTCAGTGAATTTCCATTGAAACAATTCATAGAACAGATAAGCAATCTCCAGCCGCAGGAATTGCTCGTACAGAAGCGCGATCTGGAAACGATTAAGACCCTCTTGGGCGAACGATTTCGTGTGTTATTCACGAAAGTGGACGACTGGGTGTTTAATGCCGACTATGCATACGAACTGCTCATTAATCATTTTAAGACACAGTCATTAAAAGGATTTGGTATCGAAGAGATGCATATTGGCATTGTAGCAGCCGGCGCAGTCATGAATTACTTGCAGGAGACACAGAAAGCGAACATTCCGCACATCAAAAAGATCATGCCGCATGATGTAAGCGAGTATATGCTGCTGGATGCTTCAACGAAGCGCAATCTCGAGATTACAACGAGCATTTCCGGTCAGTCCGACGGTACACTCTTTTCCATTATCGATCGCACACAAACACCGATGGGCGGACGGATGTTGAAGCAATGGATCAATCGTCCGTTGAAGCGATTAGAACCGATCCGTGTGCGGCTCGATGCAGTAAAAGAATTAGTGTCGAATGAACCGGCACGGCGGAAAACTCGTGAAGAATTGGAGCCAGTCGGCGATCTTGAACGGTTGATCGTGAAAATTGCTACAGGGAGAGCGAATCCACGCGAAATAAATCAATTGAAAGCAATGCTGGCACAAATTCCAAATCTCAAATCTCAAATCTCAAATCTCGCTAGTGCAACCATAAAGAATTTGAATGATCATCTTGATCCGCTTGCCGATATTGTTTCTACTATAGGACAAGCCATCGCTGATGATCCACCCATGACACTCGTGGATGGTGGAGTAATTCGGAAGGGGTATAATGCAGAATTAGATGATATCCGCTTGTTGGCATTTGGAGCAAAGGACTGGGTGGCGAAACATCAGCAATCGGAACGGGAACGCACGGGTATCTCATCGCTCAAGATTGGTTATAATAATATCTTCGGTTACTATATCGAAATAACACATACACACAAAGATAAAGTACCGACGAACTACATCCGCAAGCAAACGTTGACGAATGCCGAGCGTTTCGTGACGCCAGAGTTGAAGGAATATGAAGAGAAGATTCTTCATGCAGAAGAAAAAATTCTTACACTGGAGACACGTCTTTTCAATGAACTGCGGCAAATGATTGCCGAATACATCGGTGCAATTCAAACAAATGCACATGCCATAGCAATGTTGGATTGCTACGTCTCGCTTGCCGAAGTTGCGGTGGAAAATCACTATGTTTGTCCGATGATGGATGATTCGTTTAGGATTAACATTAAAGATGGACGACATCCAGTGATCGAAAAGCTCCTGCCACCCGGTGAGCATTATACACCGAACCACACGCTGCTGGATACCGCATCAGATCAGATTCTTATCATCACCGGGCCGAATATGAGCGGCAAGTCAAGTTATTTGCGTCAAGTGGGATTGATTGTCCTGCTTGCACAGATCGGAAGTTTTGTTCCAGCGACATCCGCACACATTGGAATGGTAGATCGTATTTATACTCGCGTGGGAGCAAGCGATAATATCGCTTCTGGAGAAAGCACATTTTTAGTGGAGATGCATGAAGCAGCGAATATTGTCAACACGGCAACACAGCGCAGTTTAATATTGCTCGATGAGATTGGACGNNAGCCAAAACTCTCTTTGCGACACACTATCATGAATTAAATGAACTTGCCGATGTTTTTCCCCGCATTAAAAATTACAAGGTGGACGTGCGCGAGTACAGCGACAAGGTTATCTTTCTTCATAAAGTACTGCCGGGCTTTGCCGACCATTCGTACGGAATTCAAGTGGCTCAGATGGCCGGTTTACCGGAGGAAGTGACGGAGCGGGCAAAATTGGTATTGAAAAATTTAGAAAGCTCCGAGTTGGTCGTAAGAGACAAAGGGTTGATATTTGGGAGCGAGAAGACGAAAGAGGAAATGGTACAAATGGCAATGTTTGAAGTGAAGGATGACAAGCTGCGGACGGAACTCCGCACACTGGATATCGAACATATGACACCGATGGAAGCGATGCAAACACTGGCGGCGTTGAAGAAAAAAGTTGAGGAGAAGGATTAAGAAATGACAAAAAAAGAAATTCAATTATTATTTGAGTATGATACATGGGCGGATTTGAAATTGCTCGAAGTGATTGCAGCGCTCACAGGAGATCAGTACAAGAAGGACCTTCATTCCAGTTTTGGCGGCATTCAAGGAACGCTTCTACATATTTTATCTGTCAACCGAGTCTGGTTATATCGTTGGAGAGGAAAGGAACCCGAACCGTTAAAAATCGAAAACTTCCCAGCGATGGAAGTCGTGAAAAAACAATGGGATACATATCAGTGCGAGATCAGTAATTTCCTGCAGAGTCTCACAGAGGAGAAATTAAATACACCATTGCAATACTCGGATTTTAAAGGAAATACTTACGCTCAACCTTTGTGTCAGCAAATGCAGCACAAGGTGAATCATTCATCATATCATCGTGGTCAATTAGTGGTGATGCTGAGGCAGCTTGGGGCGGCAGTTGTGAGCACAGATTTGATTACTTACATTAGACAGAAGGAAATATATGGCTGAGGTATCTCTGAAGATTCTTAAAAAACATAATTTGAAACATATCTCGGAATTGCGAATCGATCCGGAAATTTTGCTGCATCGCTTTTCTCCCGGTTGTTCGATGTGTCATTGCAACGGAACATGCTGTGCCGAAGGAGTGCTCCTTGACTTAAAAGACAAAGAACGTATTCTTGCACATGCAGATGTAATCAAACAATACTTAGAACCACAGCAGGAACATGATGTTCAAAAATGGTTCGATCACAATATCGAATACGACATTGATTTCCCATCCGGTCAATATGACGGTACTGCCGTGCGAGACGGCGGGTGTGTGTTTCTCGACAGTAAAGGTCTCTGTGTGTTACAGAAAACAGCATTGGCAGAAGGAATGGATAAGTTTGCCCTGAAGCCATTTTATTGTGTCGCGTTTCCACTGGTCATTGATGGACATGTGCTGACGACGGATGATCCCGAATTCACGAACAGGTCGCAATGTTGCAGCATCGTTCCAGATGGATCGTTGACGGTGCTTGATGTCTGTCGGGAAGAATTTGAATACATTCTTGGGACCGAAGGACTTGAGGAAATAGAGAAAGTCTTTGAAGAAGCTATGTCTCCCCTAGAGAGAGTTGTATGAACCAGCGCCGCTTATATCGTACTATCGAAAGCTTCGCTTCCGTTCAATTCAAAACGGAAAAAGATTTACTCAAGCATGTTCTGAATGAAATCGTGAAGACCGAAGATATTCTTTTAAAAGGCGGCAGACTCTGGCAGTATGAACCATCCACAGAATCGTACCGCGTGATTCATCAGATTGGACAGATTGACCGCCTTGATTCAGGGTATCGTATTCAAGTTGCGCGCTATCCGATGTTTCAACATCTTATCGAACAGCGTTCCATTATTGCCAACGAGACGGATCGGTATCTTCGAAAAAAAGGTATTATCAAGTATTCAGCCACGGGGATAGGGGATAGAATGCCGTATCGGGATAAAACTGTTTTTCAGTATGTCCTGGCGTTCAATTCTGATTTTATCGATCAAGATCTGCTTCCGAATCTCAATGTGATCAGTCTGGCAGTCACCTCTGTTCTTCGCAACAAACGCATCGAGCAAAAAGCTCGATTACTCGAGCAAGATATCGACAAAGCACGTGAGATTCAACAGAGTATCTTACCGGAGCCATTTCTCCATTTTTACTATTATGATATTTATGGGATTTCTGTCCCCGATCGTATTGTTGGTGGAGATTTCTTTGATTATATTTTTTCTGATGAGACAAAAGATCGCTTGATGATTGTTGTAGGAGACGCGGCGAGTAAGGGATTTCGAGCTGCAGCACAAGCCTTGTATGTCGTTGGAGCACTGCGAATGGGAATTGCACATCATACAAAAACCGCTACGTTGATGTCTGGTATCAATAAAATTGTGAATCGCTCGTTCTCAGAAGAACAATTTGTCTCGATGTTCTATGCCGAATTAACGGATGGAGCGAAGGGATTACTGCTTTATGCCAATGCGGGGCACAATAGTCCTATGGTTTATCATGTGCAAGAGAATAACATCGAACTATTGGAGCCGACTGGACTTATCCTCGGTCCGTTCCCGCGCGGCAATTATCGTGTGGAGAGCACGATGTTAAAAAAAAATGATGTTGCCGTTATTTACACAGATGGGATTACTGAAGCGCTTCGTGCCGATGGTACTCCCTATGGCGAAAAACATCTCGCAGATAACATCAAACAGCTCGCCAGCAGGGGAGCGCAAGAAATATGCAAAGCGTTGATTGAGGATGTAGAACTTTTTTCAGAAGGCGCAGAGTATTCAGACGACCGAACAATCGTCGTCATTAAACGAGTGAGTTAGGAGTCAAACGTTCAGAGAAAGGTTGAGCTATGGTTGAGCAAAAATATATTGGTGTCGTATCGACTGTGAATAGTGCGATTGTTTCCATTCTTCTCGATCCAAAAATTACAACTCTGAAAANNCAGATCAATGGAAAGATCTACTATATTGGCCAGATTGGTACATATGTATTGATTCCCGTGGGAACACTTGTATTGATCGGAATGGTATCAGAGCTGAAAAAAGAGGATGTGAATGTCGACGGACATGCCCATCAGCGGTTCATTCTCTATGTGTCGATGGTGGGAACAGTAAAGAGCGGCCGTTATGAACGCGGTGTTTCTATCTTTCCGGTGTCTGATACGCCTGTGTATATTGCAGAAGATGCGGATCTTTCTATTGCGTTTGCAGTCTACCAGCGGTACGGATTTTCCGTGGGGCAAGTGTCCATGTTCGAAAACCAGCGGGCATTCCTTGATGCTAATAAATTTTTCGGCAAACACATTGCCGTGCTTGGTTCCAGCGGTTCAGGAAAATCTTGCGCCGTAGCCTCTATTTTGCAGAAAGTTTCGAAGTATCCAGATACGAATATCATTATTCTTGACATCCATAATNNCGAATATCAGAAAGCGTTCGAGGGGAATTGCAACCACCTTGATATCGCAGAATTTGAACTTCCGTACTGGTTAATGAACTTTGACGAACTGCGCGAAATGTTTATTGATGAGAAAGATGAGAATGCGTCCAGTCAGATCACTGTGCTGAAAGACCTCGTCATTATGTCGAAGAAAGGTAAGAATCCAGAAATGTCTACGATCATTACGATCGACACACCGGTCTATTACGACCTCAGTGAAATACGCGCAAAAATGCAATATCTAGATACTGAAAAAATGACGTCGGGTGCAACAGCCAAAGATGGACCGTTCTATGGTAAATTTACTCGGTTCCTCGTGCGTCTCGATGGTAAATTGAATGATCCACGATACGCATTCATGTTTCGACCAAAGAAGTACATTAGCTCTATCACGTTTAATGACCTGTTGACTAAGATCCTTGGCGCCGATGAAAATGCCAAGGTGACGGTCCTTGATTTGAGCGGTGTGCCGTTCGACGTTGTGAATACGATCGTGTCACTGCTGGCACGCATCATTTTCGATTTCAATTTTTGGAATCCTAACAGACGCGACTTTCCTATATTACTAGTGTTCGAAGAAGCACATAACTATCTGCCGAGCACTCTCAATACTACCGCCGCTGCGCGAAAAACTGTGGAACGTATCGCAAAAGAAGGACGAAAATATGGCGTCAGTTGTATGGTGGTGAGTCAACGTCCAGCGGAAGTTTCAGAAACGATCCTCTCACAGTGCAACAATTTTGTAATTTTCCGCTTGACAAATCCCCTTGATCAGAACTACGTCAAACGATTGGTGCCAGATAGTTTTGTAAGTTTTACTGATGTATTGCCATCCCTCCGGCAGGGAGAAGCGCTCATCGTAGGGGAAGCAATCCCGATGCCGATGCGCGTACAAATCGATTTCCCTGACCCAGAGCCGGATAGCAGCGATATAAAATTCTATGAGAAGTGGAAGCAAAGTGATGCAAAGACAAAGATTGAAGAAGTAGTCACGCGCTGGTGGAAGCAAGAAAAAGTGAAGTAGTGGAGAACGGCAATAAAGTATTTTACTCAAATGTTGATCCGATTGCCGACCTCCTCGTTTTTGATCCACTTGGCATCATCTTGTTTAAATTTGACGGCGTATCAGAATTCTTTTCTGAAAAGCTTAGTTTAAACGATTGGTCGATGCAGTCTGCCATCTCATTTTATCCGCTGAGCGTTCGAAACGTCGGCCAGAATTTTGTCATGAAGTATCCTCTCTCACCTCATCCGGTAAGACCAGTCTTCTGTACCATTTGGCGCTTTCGGGATGCTGGGACTTTCGTTTAAGACAAATGATGAAGAAGCGGTTTCCTTTGGGTTGGGAGTCAGTTCCAAGCGAGTGTACACTGTCGACACACGCAATGGGAGCGTAACAAAATCAATCGTTGTTGGTCCGATGGAAGGTGTATACTGGGATCGGAACAATTCTTTGCTTGCATCTTTTGTTGTTTGTGAAAGGTTTAATGAAATAATTCTATTAAATATTTATCCCAGAATTCTTAAAATATTCTCTGTTTCTCCAGAAATTTTTGCATCGATTGGCGAAAGAGGAAAATGTACTTTTGGTATGACTCTCTCTGTATTCCCGTTGGGAATCTGCGGGTACCATCCACGCTGACGTAATAAAAAAAAATCGAAACACCACTTGAATCCAACACTATCCTTTAATACATTAGAGCAGATTGTTCGGATGAACTTTCCGTTGAACCAAAATCCTGGAGGTAGTATGAAAGCAATCATCATCCTATTTTTTTTCTCGTTCCTTGTTCTTGCCGGCTGTTCATCTCTTACGCTTAAGCCGGGTGATTTTGCATGGCCCATCGAGTCGGTATCGAAAGTTGACGAAAAAGGTATGATAGAAGATAAGCAGTATTATTTTTCACTCAATGTTAAAGAACTCCTTTATAATGAGACCCAGGACTCGGTCAATATTTCGAATGTGACACTGCGGATAATTCGGGACATGAAGGGTTATTACTTCATGACGGCATCGAAGTTTAAAAATGTCTATGTGTTCGAGCAAATTGAAGGCGGTTTAAAACTCACGAAAAAAATTCTTGTAACACAAGACGGTCTCGAGAATCCCGCATTCAACCAACGGCCTCCATACATCCAACTATTGAATGGACAGAAGCCACCCGTTTCGCTGACGAAAGAGGGCATTCTGGAAGGAGAAAACAAATGAAGACCATCCTTCGCCTTGTTGCTTTGCTAGTGTTTTCGAGCTTGATACTCGTTGCTCAGCAAAAATCGGATTATGCTAACGTCCAACTTTTTCAAACTAAGGCCCAATCCATTTCGAAGAATATGGATAAGGCAAATTCGGTACAGGAATGTGCAGAACTTAACGCCTCCGTCGATGCGTTGGAAAAAGAATTTGCCGATGACAAAACACTTCTTAATAAAGCCATCTTTCCAGATGGCTACGATAGGACAATAGAACATCTTCGCGGAAAGCTGCTTGTGCGTCAGAAGGATCTTGGCTTTATCGAAAGCCAGGTGGTTCGTATTACGGAATTAGAGACGACTGTGCGCGGGCTTTCTGATCAGGTAAAGAAATTGAATATGCAGAATGACAAACTCTTAGCTGATATACAGATGCTTACACAGAATGTTCAGAAGCTCACCGGTGATCTTTTCAATGCCGCCACTCCGTTAGATTCCCTGCACAATATGATTGTAAAACTGCGCCAAGGATTACAGGATCGCGATGCGCTTATCTTTGCATTGACCGATAGTCTTTTCCTTCAGTACGATAAGAATGTTAGTGATATGAAAGATGTTGAGAAACAAGGGTTATTGGGCAAAATTGAGCGGCACAATATCGTCGGCAATGTGAAGCGTTCTATTATGGAAAACGTCACATTCCTCGAAACGACACAACTCAAAGGAAGCGATTTGGTGACGCTTGTACGACAACAAAAGCGGTTCCAATCGCAGTGGACAGGAATTGCACCGAAACTTACTTCGATCTACATGAGCGGAAAAGCAAGGAAGTACGAGGTAAGCTCAGTTGATTCGATGCTTGCTGTGTGGGGAGATAAAGTTGACGATGCGATGTGGCGTTCGCTGAATACATTGTTCAAGGAGAAGGGATTTTTTGTGAAAGAATTTAAGAATGGGGAAGAGTTTAGTGCAAACTTTATTACATTTCTTTCTGAACAAATTCAGAATCTGAATGAAGAAACGAACGATACACGCTTTAAACTCTTTACTAACTTTCATGAAAATCTTTGGCTGACCGATCTGAATGCAACATGGTTGCCGGCTCTCACCGAGCTTAACAAAATATCGGACACACAAAGAAAGGAAATCGAAGCCAAAGTAGAAAAGTGGCGTTCAATTGTCTCGCCCGGGGCATCATGGTTGATCTATGTGCTTGTCCTTCTTGGGGTTCTTCTTATACCGATTCTTGCCATTCGGTTATTCCCGAAAGCACCTAAAACGCCAAAAGAGACATCATCAACTTAGGTAAAAATTGAGATTTGGAACATCGTAAAAGCGATATGCAGAGGCGACAATTCTTGTCGCCTCTGTCTGTTTTATAACAGATTATAATGTTTTGCTGATTACACGCATCGAATTGCATCTGAATTTTCAGTCTGATAGGTTGCATCTGTTTTGGGAGAGTTCTTATGATAAGTTTTTGTAATGGTTTTGGTGATAGTATTTTCTATCGCACTCTTGACCACTCAGCGGATAAGTAGTTTATCCTAATAAATGAGGTAGGAACGAAATTAGCAGATAACAGATAAAAGAAATAAAAACAGTTAATACCGCAACAGCGGGGATAGTACTGCGTTTTTACAAACGTTAACACAATATCTCACAAATAATATATGAGAACTATAGTTACAATCCTCTTTAATGATTTTGAGACACTGGATGTATTTGGTCCAATCGAAGTGTTTGGGCGGTTGCCTCAGCATTTCAATCTTGAATTCTATTCAGCTGATGGCGGCATCGTCACAAGTTCTCATAAAGTACAAATTGTAACGAGAACATTTTCTCAATTGCAGTCTGAAGCATATGTATTACTCGTCCCCGGGGGAGTGGGAACGAGAGAGTTGGTTCATGATGTTGGCTTCATCAACAATTTGACTGAATTAGCTAAGAAGGCAGAATATATTTTGACGGTATGCACTGGATCAATACTCTTCTCGAAGACTGGACTGCTGGACGGGAAAAGAGCAACCTCAAACAAACGAGTTTTTGCGTGGACGCAAAAGGAATCACCTCATGTCCAATGGATCAAGAAATCTCGCTGGATTAGGGACGGTAATATCTACACAAGTTCAGGAGTCAGTGCTGGAATTGATATGACCTTAGGCTTTATCTCTGATCTTATCGGATATGATACGGCAAAGCAACAAAGCAACGAGATTGAGTACGAATGGAAAGAAGACCCCAAATGGGATCCATTCTCAGATCTCTATTAGAACATTGGCAACACAGATGACAGCACTAACTGCGACAATCCATTGAAAAAAGAAGAAAATCAGACACAAAGTTGAGATGGAGGATGCCCTGCAGAGATTATTGCGACAGAGTGTACAGACTCTCTGCATTGTTTTTAATGTTTTTTCTCTACTTGCTTTCAATGTAACAATCTATTAAACTTGGTTTAGTCATTTGTTTTCATATTCTTTTTGGAGCTTACATGGAAGAACCAATGTTGCATGTACTGATTGTAGATGATGAACCGACCTATCGTCTTGTTCTTACACAAACCCTGAAAACGTATAAGTACACGACTGAGGCTTGCGAGACTGGAGATGCCGCTATCGATCTGTTGAAGAAAAATAAATATGACGTGGTGCTTCTTGATTATAAGATGCCCGGCACGAGCGGCTTGAATGTACTGCAATGGATGTACGGAATGAAGATAGAAACACCGGTCATTATTATTACGGGTCATGGATCCGAAGAGATTGCCCTCGAAGCGTGGAAGTGGGGCGCGAAGGATTACTTTGTCAAAGGGAAATCAGATATGTCTCAACTTCCTGCACTCGTTTTGAGAGTGTATAAACAGGTAATCTCTGAACGTCAACATAGATCTGAGAGGAACTAATACACTTCCATTTCATGATTCTTGAGTGTTGTCGTGGAACGAAAATGCTTTGATTCTTCTTCAGAATTACACGTTCCTCGATCGTCAGTCGAGAGCAGATGAATTTGCTTGTCGGCAGTTTGACTTCTTCTTTGGTTTATTATACGCTTATAGTATAAATTACTATCCAACCACTTGTATCGTGGTGCACGTATGAATACGCAATCGCTTCGTGTGCTTGTGGCAGACGACGATCATCCTTATTCTGCCCTCCTAAAAAAATCTCTCACAGATCATGGTTATTTAGTTACAGTGAGTAATTCAGGTGAAGAGACATTAACTTGTCTGCAGAAGGATTTGTTCGATATTGTGTTGTTGGATTTTAAAATGGAAGGAACAAACGGTATCAATGTGTTGCAATGGATGTACGGGAGGAAGATGAATATCCCCGTCATTCTGATTACCAGTCATGGGGGGGATGAAATATTTGAAGAAGCCTTCAAATGGGGAGCAGAAGAGTATTTCATTAAAGGAGAAATGGATACCATACGGTTGCCGGTCTTAGTGGAGCAAGTGTTTAGTAAGTATCAAGCACGAAAGGAAAGATCGAAATAGGCTCGCTATGCTTTTTCCCATGCTCTGTGGGATATGCGAAATCTAACAAGCTCTATCAGGGGAGAATATTCGAAATAGAATTTTGTTGTATCGGTTTTCTTTTCACAAATAGTTCATCATACACCGGCAAGGTAAGACTCGTTACGATGCCTTCTATTTCTGAACTCTGAAAAGGTTGACAATACCTGCCACAAGAAAAATGAGGTTGGAAAGCCATGCGGTGAGAAGCGGGTCGAGATCGCCGTTGTAACCAAATACCTGACTCGCTTTCATAAAAATGAGGTAAATGAACGCCACCGCGAGAGCAATACCGAATCCCAGCGCAGCACCGGTGTGCGGCCTGCTCGTTGCAAACGGGACGCCGAACAGCACCATAATAATACTTGCAAAAGGGAAAGCTAGTTTGAAATGATACTCCACTAACCATCGTGCAACATCTTGCCCGGCAAGTTTTTGGTTTTCAATAAACTCTCGTAAATCTGTGTAATTCATTTCATCTGGTGTACGTTGTTTCTTCTCGATATCGGTGGGTGTCAATGTAAGTTTTCCCACCTTCAAACTGTCGAATCGTACAAGCGTTTGAGTTGTATCAATGAAACTTCGTGTCGTTCCGTTCAGCAGCACCCAACTTCCTTTCTGTGTATCATCTTCCTGCGGTTGTATCCATTGCATTTGGAGTGCATCGTATCGGTGTCGAAGAATGGTCATATCGTTGTTGTCAAAATCTTGAATACTGACTTGTCGCGCGCACTTGGCTTGTGGATCATAGTGGTTAATCGAGACAATACGTCTGAGACCTTCCTGAAAGAGAATATTGTACCTATCGTTCGTGGCGACGGAGCGATTCAAGTGCATGCGTTCAATGTAAAATTTTTTCTGATTGGCATATGGAACGACCCAGCCGTTAAAAAAAACAGATGTAAGACTGATCATGAGTGCAACAATAAGAAATGGTGCCATAATCCGGTACAAACTGGTGCCTGTGGATTTGATAGCGGAGAGTTCATTCTGGCTGGACAATCGCCCTGTAATGAAGAGCGCAGCAAGAAGTACCGCCATAGGAGTCATGAACTTGATAATTTCAGGAATAAACGCAATATAATACTCAACAACAACTTTTAGTGGCACATGTGCATCGATAAAATCATCCAGATTCTCCATCATATTGGTGACGACGAAGATGAGTATGAATGCGATCAATCCGAAAAAAAAGGAAACGAGAAATTGCCGGACAATATAGCGGTCGAGTATTTTCATGATTGATCCGATGGAGGAGCATCTGTACGCCATGATTTTGGGATAAATCTGATGAATCCAGACCAGTTAATCGTGAGGTTTTCCCGTGCCGTTCGAAATGTTAAATACAACCCGATGACTCCAAGGACGATGTTCGCAATCCACATTCCAATCCACGGATCAAAAAATCCGCGGTCAGCAAGATTTTCGCCGCCTTTCAGGCATGCCCAATAAAAAAAGAAGAATCCCAAACTTAAACTTGCGCCAACCCCGAATGTTCCCCGGCGTGACATAATGCCGAGTGGTGCGCCGATAAACACGAACACAATACAAGCAAAAGGGATTGCGAATTTTTTATGGATCTCTACTAAATATTGGCGCGCATCCCGTTCATAAACATTGATCATAAAGAGATCAGAACGAATTGTTTGTTCCAAGAAGCGGTCAACTTTTATTCCATTGAGTTGTGCACTGTAGATTGAACCTGGTTCATGGAAGGTCTTCATATCAAGAATTTCTTCGGCATGCTTTCCGGTTTGTTCGTGCAAACGAATTTCGATTGCAGACTGTAATGTCTGGATACTATCCACTTTTTGCAGCATCGTCTGCACGTTCATCTCGCGGTCTCCGCGCTCTTGGGAACTTGCTTCATGACGCTGGAAGTTGAACCCTTCAGCATCCATTACTATCCGATGCTTCTGGAAACGGATGACCCGGTACTGGTTCTTAAATTGATTATTGACTTGGTGAATTTCACCGTCAAACAGATCCATAATCAGCTTCCGATAGTCGGTCGAGAAGGAAATTATTCCGCGGTGTGCCGTGATAGTAGCTGCTGTCATCGGTTTGGAATAATCAATAATCGTGACACCTTCGAGATCGTTGGAGTGTTCGAATGTCTTTCGCACAAGAATACTATGCCCTTGCAGCAATTGGATGAACATTCCCGGTACAAGAGTGAGCGTTGGTTTTTTATGAGAAATATCGCTCATCAGAACCTTCGTGCGATGATTGGCATCCGGCAAGACATCATTATTGAAGCTGATGAGCAGAAGGCAAACGATAATAGATCCGACCACGGCAGGTGCAATCATCTTGTAAAGACTTACACCGCTTGCCCGCATTGCAGTAATTTCGTTGGTAGAAGCCAATCCACCGAATGCCATAAGAGTTGCCACAAGCACACCCATCGGGACTGCCAACACAAGCATCCATGCAAGATTGAGAGTGATCAATTCGACGATGATTGCTGCGCTGAGTCCTTTTCCTGTCAACTGATCGAGGTTTTTCATAAGGAATTGAAGAAGGAAAATGAACATCATTAGTACCACAGAAAAAATAAAGGGTCCAATGTGCACACGGAAAATATGTCGCCAAAGAATAAACATCTACTGGAAATATAACGAGAATGTTCACTCATTACAAGCACTTGCTTGTTGCCTTTGCCCGCGATGGTAGCTATATTGCAACAATCATGGGTGGAATTCCTTCTCATGGAGTTCTGAAGGAACTGAAGGTGATCGAAAACCGGACTGCAGTACATGAAATTGCACAATCACTCGCAAAACACTTGCAGCAATTTCTCCTATCTTTCAATGCGGATAATTCGCGCTGGCGTAATATCGAAGAAGTCCTTGACTTACTATTCTATCAGGGGTATGTGGAAGTACGGAGTCTGCAGAATGTGCTGAGTCGAAAGCATGACCAATGGCGACTCTTCAGTCTCTTTCAGGGTGACTTCGTCTCGACAATGGATGTACAGGTGATGGTACGTCGCACCTGGGAAGTGATATCAGAACACANNAAAATCCTTATTGTCGAAGATGATAACATTGTTGCGAAAGATCTTCAAAAGCGTTTGAGTAATTTCGGATACGATGTTGTAGGGTTCGCTTCAACAGGCGAGGAAGCTGTGAAGAAAGTGATTGCGACTTCGCCCGATCTTGTGTTGATGGATGTTCGCTTGAAGGGAGAGAAGGATGGGATCGAAACAGCATCGGCGCTTCGATCTCAACACGGAATTGCCGTTGTATACCTGAGTGATGACGTAGACACCGATACGCTCAAGCGTGCCAGTAAAACGGAACCCTTTGGTTATATCCTCAAACCGTTTGATGAACGTGAACTCCGAACCACGATCGAGATGGCATTCTACCGAAAGGAGTTGGAGCGGAGATTCAAGGAAAACCATAAATGGTATGGCACAACGCTGAGAAGCATTGGCGAAGCGGTCATCTCCACCGACGCAAGGGGATCGATCAAATTCATGAACACCGCTGCTGAAAGTCTTGTCGGGTGGAAAATGAACGAAGTACTCGGAGAAGATTTACTGAAAGTATTCCGGACAAAAGATAAGTTGGCCAAATCATCCTCTATCAGTCCTGTCGATCAAATCCTGAAGAATAAGATTACCGCTGTTCTCAAGTACCGTTCAACGCTTATTTCGCGAGAGGGCAAAGAATTGCCGATTGAGGAGAGCGCTTCACCTATTAAAGACGAACTCGGAAATACTGTCGGAGTGGTATTGGTATTTCAGGATGTGTCAGAGCGCAGGCGGGTGCGGGAAGCGTTAAAGACCTCGCAGGACTATGCACAGAGCATTATTGATAGCTCTATGGACATGGTTGTCGCAGTCGATCTTGAGCGGCGCATCATCGAATTCAATAAAGCAGCAGAACGAACGTTTGGCTACAAGAAAGAAGAAGTGATCGGGAAGCACATTAATATCCTCTACGCCGATCCTGATGCGGGGATACGCGTCAATAAACAAGTTGATGAGTTAGGACGCGAAGTCACAGAAGTTTTAAACAAAAAGAAAAACGGCAAAGTGTTTCCAAGTCTCCTGTTATCGTCAGTACTGAAAAATTCTCTTGGTGAAAAAATTGGCTACATGGGTATGTCCCGCGATATTACCGAGATGAAACGCGCTGAAGAGAGATTGAAAACAGCACAGGAATATGCGCAAAGCATCATTAGCAGTTCACTGGATATGATTATCGCGGTCGATAAGAATCGAACCATTATCGAATTCAACAAAGCGGCGGAGAAAACATTCGGATATGAAGCAAAAGAAGTCTTGGGGAAACATGTGAACGCTCTCTATGCCAATCCGGACGAGGGGATGAAGATATACAAAACGACAGTAGAGAATGGCCGCTATGTACAAGAAGTCCTCAACCGGCGGAAAAACGGTGAAACGTTCCCAAGTCTCCTCTCGTCTTCTGTTCTTCAAAACGCAAAAGGTGAGATGATCGGTGTTATGGGAGTGTCGCGTGATATCACCGAGAAGAGGCGAGCTGATCAAGATTTGCGTGAGAGCGAGGAACGTTACCGCGCACTTGTCGAACTCTCTCCAGATCCGATTTGTGTGTTTGTCGGCGGTAAATTCGCCTTCGTGAATAGTGCAGCAATTGACATTTTCGGCGCCGAATCATCTGATGAATTGGTAGGACGATCGATCATAGATATGGTCCATCCGGATTATCGTGTTGCCATTAGAGATCAATTCCGCCAAATGGCGCACCAAGGGAAACGTGTGCCGATCATAGAAGAAAAATTTTTCCGTGTCGACTGGACAACATTTGAAGCAGAGGTTGCTGCCATACCATTCTCGTGGCAAGGGAGTTCCGCCATTCAAGTTGTATTACGCGATGTTACTGAACGCAGGAGGGCGGAACAGGTCATTCGCAGTTCTGAAGCGAAATATCGGTCGCTCATCGAGAACGTTTTGGACGGCGTGTATCAAACCACACCGGATGGAGAAATTCTTACTGCTAATCCGGCTTTAGCTCGAATGCTCGGCTATGAAACAGAGACAGACCTGTTGCTGCTCAATGTTGAAAAGGATCTCTATGTCAACTCGGAGGAACGAAGACAGTATCTGAAACTTCTGATCAAAGGAGAGCGGATTAAGAACGCTGAGTTCAGACTCAGACGGAAGGATGGTCAGATCATCACCGTGTTGGAAAATGCCCGTGTCGTTCGGAATAAACTTGGTGACATTCTCTATTTCGAAGGGACACTCACCGACATCAACGAAGTCAAGCTTGCACAAGAGGCTTTGCAAATAAGCGAGGAGCGCTTCCGTGTGTTTGTTGAACAAAGCGCGGAAGCCATTTGGTGCTTTGAATCTCCCGAACCTATGCCGATACATTTATCCGAGGAACGACAGATCAAATACCTCATGGAGACCGATTGTCTGACGGAATGCAATAATACCATGGCGCGGATGTACGGTTTTGAAGACGCAAGGCAGATTCTTGGAATAAAACTGAAGGATTTTCTCGATCCAACGAACCCTGCAAACATTGAATATCTCCGGTTGTTTATTCGATCAAAGTATAGACTGATCAATGCCGAGTCTCATGATGTGTATAAAGATGGTCGTCCGAAATATTTGTTGAACAACATGATAGGTGTTGTCAAAGAA
Organism: Ignavibacteriota bacterium; assembly: GCA_003142575.1. Taxonomy (GTDB): domain Bacteria; phylum Bacteroidota; class Ignavibacteria; order UBA10030; family UBA10030; genus Fen-1298. The sequence goes on along the minus strand of PLMS01000057.1, from coordinate 39,890 downwards.
GGTCGGTTAGTTCGTGTGTGGGGAACGCAACGGGATATTACAATCGAGAAGCAGACAGCGCAGCGACTATCGTCGAACGAGGAGAAATTCCGAACCTTAACAGAAACAGTTGCGTCCGCCATCTTCATTTTCACCGAAGATGAATTTTTCTATGTTAATCCTGCTATGGAAAGACTTTCGGGCTATTCGAAGGAAGAACTCCTCCATATGCGATTAGTGGATATTGTACATCCCGATTTCAAAAAAGCTATTCAGGGAAGTGCTCATATAAGATTAAACGGAAGCAAATCGCTGATACGCCATGAAGTGAAGATCGTTGCAAAGAATGGGGAAGAACGCTGGGTCGATATCGCTATAGGGATGACCATCTATGATGGAAAACCAGCAAGACTTGCAACCGCAATGGATATCACGGAGCGGAAGTTTAGTGGAACGATCAAGGACGTTATCTATCGAATTGCACAGGCGCAAGACGATCATCAGACCATGGATGATCTCTTAACGGAAATCCACAAGCTTACTCAAGAAGTTATACCCGCAAGAAATTTTTTCATTGCACTGCATGACAAAGAAAACGATCTCTTAAGCTTCCCGTATTTTATTGATGAAGTTGCCAAACCAGATCCACCACGGAAAGCAGGGAAAGGACTCACCGAATATGTTCTCAGAACCGGCAAATCGTTACTTTGTACGCAGGCGGTTGGTGAAGAATTGAAGAAGAGAGGCGAGATCAAAGCGGAATTGCAATCGAAAATATGGTTGGGTGTTCCGCTTGCTATAGGAGAACGAATCATCGGCGTACTTGCCGTGCAGGATTACTCCAATAGGAATTGCTATGGGAAGAAACAACAGAGCATATTGGAATCCGTCTCCATACAAATTGCAAAGACTATTGACAGTAAACGCATATTCGGCACTCTCCCGCAAAGTAAAGAACGCTATCAAGCATTCATAGAAGAAAATCCTATTGGCCAATTCATCGCCGGTGTTGATGGCACTGTGACTGATTGCAACCCGGCATTCATGCAATTGCTGGGTTATAATTCGCACCGGGATGTGATACGTGCACACGTCAATATTTTTGGTTCTACTCAGAGAGCACGAAATAATCTGTTGAAACAATTGCGAAAGACTCCGACTGTATATGAGCAAGCGTTGAAACTTGCGAATGCTTCCGGACACACAATTGCAGTAGCAGGGAATTTTGTTGCCGTGCGAGATAGCACCGGTGCGTTCATATGCATCAAAGGTACATTAGTACCCAAAGGATCGAAGAGACAGAAGGTGGTTAAGCATTGAATTATGATTCTCTCATCCAATTCAATTCGGTTTCACCAAAGCAGACTGGAAGATTGTTTTTTTGGGGGGGAGCACTGAAGAATGACAGATAAAAAAATGTGCCATGAGTAAAGAGACAAACGAAAACACTCGGCTGCGGAATCTCCGAGAGTACGGAATTCTTGACACAGCTCCGGAAGCAGAGTTCGATGCGTTGACATTTTTGGCATCACAGATTTGCGATATGCCTTTCGCACTCGTCAGTTTCGTGGATGCAGAGAGAGTGTGGTTCAAATCGAAAGTGGGATTCAAAGTGCAGGAGTTACCTCATGCTGAATCCTTCTGTGCGGAAGCTATCGAAAAGAAAGAGTTGTTTTTTGTAGAAGATGCGCAGAAAGATGCCCGCTTTGCATCTCTCCCGATGGTCACCCGCGGACCAAAAATTCGCTTCTATGCCGGAGCACCGCTTATCAGTCCAAAGGGACAAGTGCTTGGCATGCTCTCTGTTCTTGATAAGAAACCCCACAAATTGAAGAAAGAACAACGACTTGCTCTTAGGGAATTGAGTCGTCTGGTGGTCTCGCATTTGGATCTGCGCCGGAATATTACTCGCTTGAAAACGACAGGAGCCGAAGATAAGAATGTTACCGAAAGTGAACAGCGATTCCTGAAAGTTGTTCATATGGTGAGCGAAGGAATCACGCTCAGCGATGAAAGCGGATTCTTCGAAGTATTCAATCCTCGGATGGAAGAGTTGACCGGTTATTTGATGAAAGAAGCAAACGATGCATCTGATTTCAACAGATTCCTCTATCCAAGTGAGGACCTCTATCAGCAGGCGCTTGGGACTCAGAAGCAACTTCTCTCCGCAGGTCAGGCACAGGAATCGGAGACCGCGATCCGCACAAAATCCGGCGAAACGAAAATATTTTTAGTCTCATCATCACTCGTACCATATAAAAACCACAAAATGATGCTCTGTGTATATCGGGATATTACTGAGCACAAAAGATCAGATCATGCACTCCATATCAATGGAAAAAAACTCCGCATTTTCTTTGAAAGTATTCCACTTCCTACATGGGTATTCGATCTCGAATCACTTCAGTTTATCGAAGTGAACAACACTGCCCTCCAGCATTATGGATACACGAAAGAAGAATTTCTTGCGATGAATGTCATGGATATTCGTCCTGCGGAAGACATTCCGAGTCTTCAGGCAGCGCTTGAAGCGATTCGAACAAAAGAATCCAATACAACGCACGGCAAGCATCGCCGCAAAGATGGATCGATCATCGAAGTTCAGCTCTCATGGCATGATTTTGAATACAACAATCGCCATGCCGTACTGATGGTGGCGCAGGATATCACGGAATCCAAACGGTCGCAGGAAGAACTTCAACAAGCAAAAGAAGCTGTAGAGATCGCGAACAGAGTTAAAAGCGAATTCCTTGCTAATATGAGCCACGAGATTCGTACTCCGATGAACGGAATTATCGGCACGATCGATCTGCTGTGTCATACGATGCTAACCCCAGAGCAGCGGGAGTATACGGAAACCATCCGATTGAGCGGCGATGCTTTGCTCAATGTACTCAATGACATTCTCGATCTCGCGAAAATTGAATCGCCCGAAGTCGAACTGGAAGAACATCCGTTCCGAATTGAAACTTGTATAGAGGAGATCTTCGATCTGTACGCTATTCAAGCGGATCAGAAAAACATCGATTTAGTGTATTGGATTGATGAAAAAGTGCCTCAAGTTGTTGTCGTCGATTCTACACGATTGCGTCAGGTGTTGGTAAATCTGGTCAGCAATGCTATAAAATTTACTGAACAAGGTGAAATTCATATCATCGTATCGGTGGCATCCGAAAAAGAAGGCAAAGTGAAGCTTCTCTTTACAGTCCGTGACACCGGGATTGGAATTCCGTTTGACCGTATCCATAAACTTTTTAGACCATTTTCTCAGGTCGATTCTTCTTCAACAAGAAAGTATGGCGGTACAGGACTTGGACTTGCCATTTGTTTTCGTGCTGTCGATCTTCTCGGCGGACAAATTTGGGTGGAAAGCACGCTCGCAAAAGGAAGTGCGTTCCGGTTTACTATCGTCCTCACTCAATACACGGGTGATTCGCGAGATCAAAATTTAATTCCACCTCTGATAAAAATATCTAAGTCAGAGAATTATGAGCCTAAGGCTCAAAAGAAAGTGCTTCTTATCGATGAAAACTCAACTTGCCGGCGAACGCTGGAAGATTTACTGATTGAATGGGGATTCTCGGTGCATTCGGCTGCAACAGTGGAAGAATCTTTTGATCACATGAGAAATGGCGAGCAATTCGATATTGTCGTGGCTGAGCAAACCTTGCCGGATTTTAGCGGAGTACAATTAAGGGAAGCATTCCGGAGTGCGAGCGGAAAGCAGGATATTGCATTTGTGATCTTGGCATCCAGAACAAAACATAATCAAATTGTCCGGCCGGATGATGGGTCGCTTCAGGTTGTATTAAAACCAGTGAGGCATCGTGTCTTCTATGATGCGCTTGCTGCATTGTCGAAGCAATCGACTGTTTCGTTTTCCTCGTCATCTGGGGTTGATGCAGCGCCGACGAAGTCTGCCCTGCGAGCCGAACATTCAAAATTACCGCCTATGAGTATTCTGATAGCGGAAGATAATATGATTAACCAAAAACTCATTGTGCGTATTTTGAAGATCCTTGGCCAAGAGACGGATGTGACAACGAACGGAAAAGAAGCGTTACAAGCTGTGCACAAGAAGAAGTACGATATTGTACTGATGGATGTCCAAATGCCGGAGATGGATGGCAACGAAGCAACACAGCGAATTCGAAGTGAAGTCCCTCATGAAAACCAACCGGTCATTATTGCGATGACCGCTCACACCTTGCAAGGCGACCGGGAGAAATGTCTCGAAGCTGGAATGAATGATTATATGAGCAAACCTATTCTTATCGATGAAGTCAGGAATATGGTGCAAAAATGGTATGAAACAATTCACAAAAAATAATTAGCGAGAGAATCCTATGCCAACAACAGACAACACCTCTGACAATCCTCTTCTTACTCGGTTACAGGAATTGGTGCAGGAAACCGATTTCGAGTTTGTTATTGAACTGGTCGATATCTATTTAAACGAAACACCGACGCAGATACAGACTATGGTAAAAGCGTTGGACACTCAGGACCATCATATGCTGACCATCGCGGCACACACGCTCAAAGGAAGCAGTCTCAATCTCGGTGCAAAACGACTTGGCGCAGCTTGTTTTAAACTGGAAGAGCTGGGACGCTCCGGCATACCGATTTCGGCAAGTATAAATACGAAAGAGATAGAAAGCGAATTTGAGCAGGCGAAAGCGATTCTGCTGACGTTTAAGCAGAGTAAGCAGTAAAATGCTATTGATTTTTGACCTGACCAGTGCTTGCAATTTTGAGTTCTTTTCGCTAAGTTTTCATAGCAGGTGTTCGTCAGGAAAGGTTGCAAGAAGTATGAACGTTACATTCCTTAAATACCCCCATTCAAATTCTACCCGGAGCCATATCGAACGGTTGCGACCATTCTAAATTGGCTTTAAACGATTATCCTTTATTTATAAACGACTGACTGAGCGCACGTGGTTCAGTGTAAAATATTTTTCCGGACACGAATGTTCTGGTGGAGCAGTGCATTGGTAGCTCTCGCATTTGGCAGCCAGATACAAATCGAGGCGTCTAACCTTACGATTGCGGCGAACTACGAGCCGTTCCCGGCAACTGCAAGTCAGGATTCCGTACCATCACAACAACAATTTGCATCTGGAAAGCTTTCTCGACGTGCCAAAGCTGCTCAAAAGCGTGCATTATTTCAAACAACAACAGTTAGTGCCAAAGCAGATACAAACTTCGCGGCTCAATTGGCAGCAATCCGTGCACTCCCACGGGATTCTTCAGCACGTATCGCCCAATTTACGTACTTCCGCAAAGATAATCCAATGGTTGAAGGCACATATCACAAAGAGCATCCATTATTTCTTTCCGCTCCGCCCGTCGTAAAATATCAGGCATCATTGGATTCAACACAATGGGTATATCGTTTACGGCGCACAGTGGACGAGAACGACTCGCGTATCCCGATTGATGTTCCGTTTGAGGAATATACATCACTTCGATTGAAGCAATCAGTCCGACAGAATTGGGAATCAATGTCGCAGTTTTATTCACAGCAAATTGATGCGAAAACTACGCTGGGTGATATGATGGGCAAGATCACTAAGATTGAGGTTCCCATTCCGAAGAACCCGATCTTCAGCATTTTTGGTCCTAATCTTATTAAGTTAAGCGTAAATGGTGCGATCGACATTCATGCAGGATTTCGCAATACGAAATATGATCTCGCTACATCGAACCCTTTGGGGCAGAGCCAAAGTACGCCCGATTTCACACAACAAATACAAGTGACTGTGAATGGCGAAATCGGGGATAAATTAAATATTGCCGCCGATTGGAATACACAGCGCACGTTCGATTATGAGAACCAACTCCATGTAAAATACTCGGGGTACGAAGATGAAATTGTGCAGAGCGTGGAAGCGGGAAATGTATCATTGCCTACCAACTCATCGTTTATTTCCGGCGGTTCGGCGTTGTTCGGTATCTTGGCAAAATTTCAGTTAGGACCCTTGCGCTTAACAACCGTAGCCACGCAGAAGAAAGGGCAGATCAAAGAGATTTCCGTCTCCGGAGGCGGGCAATTGACGCCAATTGAAATTCGCCCGGCAAATTATTCCACCAATCACTTTTTTATCGACACATCATACATAGGGTTGTATAAAGATTTGTATCTTAATAATCGTTCAGTAGCATCCATGGCGATACGTGAAATTGAAGTATGGATCACATCGACAGCAACGGTGCCTCCACAAGGAGCACGGAATGTTGTGGCGTTTATGAATCAAGGCATGGTGGACACTCTGGCAAAAGGAGATACTGTTGCCCGCCGCAAAAATTATGATCCAATTCCAGGGGAAGTTGAGCAGGGACTTTTCGTCAAACTGGACCCAAGCCAATATGATGTCAATAAAAATGCAGGTATCATTTCTCTAAAGACATCGATTCAAAGTAATCAGGCAGTTGCTGTGTATTACGTTATCAGTGACCAGTTTAATAATCCGAGATACATCGGTAACTCCTCACAGGTGCAAAGAGATTCTCAAGATTCTTCAAAACTTATTATGAAGCTTGTTTGTCCGCAAAATTTACAAAACAATTTAAAGACTGCGTGGAAACTGCAGTTGAAGAACCGCTATTCTCTTGGCGTATACGGTATCGACCCGCAATCTTTTGAATTTCACATCGAGTATCAATTACCCGGGCAGACAGCAACGAAGGAAGTATTGGATCAAAATATTGGACTTATGGAATTATTCGGATTGGATCGTTTTTCCGGTACGAGCGGTCAGGCACCGCCGGATAAACTGTTCGATTATAGTGATGGTGTCACGATTGATCAATTGAATGGCGAGATTATTTTCCCGACCGTTGAACCATTTGATGCTAAAAACATCGCATATTTTTTAGGTCAACACAACCCCCGTTCTTCTGATGCTTTAATAAGTATATATTCAGATTCATTGTCCTATCGTGCTATCTATGACACAAGCGCCTGGGCTGCCCAGAATGATCCAAAAAATAGATACTATTTACGCGGTAATGTAAAAGGTTCCGGGTCAGCGAGTTTCTCAATTGGTTTTAACACTGTTGAAGGAAGCGTACAAGTGATCTCGGGCGGGCAGCCGCTCACCCCCGGTGTCGATTATACAGTAGATTATATTTCTGGTAAAGTGTTTATCAAGAATCAAATGTATTTAGCGCCAGGCCGGGATATCCAGATCAAATACGAAGCGAACGATATGTTCCAACTTGCTTCAAAATCTTTGATGGGTGCGCGTGGGGAGTTCAATCTTGGTAAAAATTCTTCGCTTGGTTTTACTGTCATGAAATACAGCCAACAGTCGTTAAGCGATAAGGTGCGTCTTGGTGAAGAACCGATCAGTAATGTAATGTTAGGACTTGATAGCCATACTACAATGGATGCTCCTTGGCTTACTAATGCGCTGAATTTTCTTCCCGGTATAAAAACAACAGCATTATCACAAATCTTTCTCAGCGGTGAAGCGGCATATATGCTCCCAAACCCGAATACTCGCACGAGTCCTATACCGAGTGACGGCGGCAAGGGCGTTGCCTATATTGACGACTTTGAAGGTGCCAAACAGACTATTCCTCTGGGTGGTTCATATTTATCATGGAAAGACGCAAGCGCGCCATGGTATAGTCCAACTCTTGATACCTTATACACACCGGGCGGAAGTGACGGTCGCTCCATCCCTACCGGCGAGACCATTAACGGTATTATGGCAGACACGGAAAAAATGAATTACAAAGCACGCGCTTGCTGGTTCAATGTTATTCCGACCGATGTGACTTTTCCTGATATTTGGGACCCAAAGAAAAAGAGTGATATAGCAGGACAAGATCAAGTTATATCTTTGGATTTTTATTTTCGTCCAGCCGTCCGCGGTGAGTTCAATTATTCTATGAATCTTGAAAGCACCATCGGCTTGAATGAGGGTAACACACACAAAAAATCTTGGGCCGGTATGCAACGTATCCTTGGTACAACTTCAACAAACCTTGTTGATCAAAACGTTGCTTTTATCGAGCTTTGGGTAAATATCCTGGGACAGCAGGATAGTGTGGCGAAACTTAATATAGATCTTGGGTACATAAGTGAAGATCTTTTCGGAGATAGGAAATTGCACACGGAAGATGGATTAGATAATCCAAACCATATTCCACGAGGGACGTTAAATCCCAATTACGATTGGGGTCTGGATACAATGAGTGATGCAATGGAACAAAATTATTACAAATATTTTACCGATTATTATAAACAAAGGGGACATCCTGAATATGAATCAGACCCTTCTGGAGACGATTGGGCACAATTACCCATTGGAGGTAATCTTACTGATTCGACAGACGCTGATAAATATGATAAAGCCAATGGTACTGAAGGAAATCATTTAAGTGCAGAAGGACTATTACCTGATGGCGAGGATTTAAATGGAAATAAGAACGTGGATCGACTCAACTCGTATTTTGAATATGAAATACCGCTCGATACTAACAACATTGTATTCCAGAAATTAGTTACAGGCAAGGGGGCAAAACATGGTTGGCAGCAAATTCGTATTCCGCTTTCTGATTATACGAGAAGAATCGGAGAGCCGACATTGACCAGCGTTCAAGGAGTGCGTCTTTGGGTGACCGGTGCCAGTAAACCAATGCTCTTCCGCATTGTAGAGTTCAATCTTGTCGGAAATCAATGGATAAAAAGGAATCAAGCAGATTCATCATATGATATCAGTGTCGTTAACGTTGAGGACAATCCAGATTACAATCATCCTCCCGGTGTTGTCCAACAACAAAGTCTTACACAAACCAATACCAGTACGCCTGTTCTTGACAACGAGCAGTCCTTGAATTTGATTGTTAAGAACTTGCATAACGGAGAAGAAAAAGAAGCTGTGAGGAGTTTTGAACAGAAACCACTTGACATGTTCAACTATCATACGCTCAAGATGTTTGTTCATGGTGAAGCAGAGCTCGCAAGTGTAAAAGGATATCATCAATTTAAATATACAGATACAACCAAATACGATGCTCAATTTTTCATTCGCTTTGGTGATGATATATATAATTATTACGAATACAGTGCACCTGTACATCCAGATTGGAATGGAAACGATGTGGTTATTAAGTTTGCTGATCTTACTGCCCTTAAGGCGCGTGATACTGCCACCGTCGCTCATGCGGGAATCGCAGCAACCGGTGGACCACCGGGTTCAATATATCGGATGCTCGGAAATCCGAGAGTGGATCAAATAAAATTCATTTCAATTGGCATTAAAAATTCAGGAAAGGGTGATACCGTTCTTACCGGTGAATTGTGGGCAGACGAACTCCGTCTCACCGATGTAGACAACACACCGGGGTGGGCATATAAATTTGATGCAAAAATAAACCTCGCAGATATCGGTAGTATTGCATTTTCTTTGACTGAAACAAATCCATTCTTCCATCAATTAGAAGACGCTTTTGGTACACGCAACACAAGCAGAAGCTGGAACATTTCAACCGCCTTCAGTTTTGGTAAATTGCTCCCGGAATCTTGGGCTGGAACGGTCTTGGATGCAAGTTATTCGCATTCAGAATCGATGAGCAAGTCGCTGTATGTTCCCGGCACTGATATTTTAGTAGAGACAGCGGCTGCCACATTCGATACTTCCCAATACAAGAATGCAGACGATGTGCATCTCAAGTCGGAGAATCTAAGCATAACGGATTCATATTCCGTACCAACTATAAAATTCAATGTTCCTGTTAAATCATGGCTTGTGACAGAAACAATCAATAAGATGACATTTGGATACAATTACTCAATAACCCACAGACGTGATCCGTCAACCGAATTTTCGCAAGCATGGAATTGGGGCGCAATATTTCAGTATGGTACACAGTTTAACAAAAATAACTATGTAACACCTTTTTCCATTTTTGGTGATTTCTATCTCCTGCGTCCCTGGAAGAATTTTAAACTATTCTTCACTCCACAACAGATAAATATCGGTGCGTCACTCAACCGGAGCCAGTCAGAATCACAAGCGCGCACAGAGACGTCAAACATTGATACTACGCACAGTATGTCTTCCACGCGGGCCATGAACTTCAATTGGCAATTCTTTGAAGGCGGATTGTTCGATTTTGGCGTCGTGTATAACGTGAATATTTCAAGTTCACTTGACCATTTGGAAGAACGAAACGGAAAACTTCGTTCTTTCTACGACATTCTTAGTGATATATTCTTCAGCGACCGGCTTATTAACTTTGGCATTGACCAGAATTATAGTCAATCAATAACATTTAATACAAAACTTACAGCACCGAAAGTGTTTACGCTGGATAAGATAGTTACTCCCAATTTCCGGTACGGTGTAAATTATGGCTGGACAAACAATATTTCGTTAGGTACATTGGGGAAAAGCGCAAACTGGACCAACAATCCTTCCTTCTCACTGGATGTCAGTCTTAAACCGATTACAGAAGCCATTTGGTCTTCGACACCGGCATCGGTACCGACGGATACCGGTACAGGAAAAAAATCAACGAACCTGCTGAAGCCGTTTAGTGATATCACGCGGATATTGATAAAAAATACATTATTTGATTTCGAAAAATTAAATATCAGCTTCACTCAATCGAATTCGGCACAAAACAACGGTGTGCGCGGTAGTAATGGGTTTGCCAATCTATTTGCACGAGTTCCATTTTTCCAATCATCGCTGATCGAAAACGGTCCTTCGCTATTCTATCAACTCGGGCTTATTTCAGATCCGAACGGCCGCTTGGTGTTAAAAACAAAAGGAGCTTTCCCGTTTATTACAGGGTACACTGTACCGGGTCTTCGCGTAGATTCCACCGGAGCTATTTTAACCGATAATTATTTACAGAACAATAATATTTCTGTGCAAACATCGCGTCCATTATGGGAAGGAGCAACTCTTGATCTAAATTGGAAAGTTGGATGGAGCTATAATGATAATAAAACCAGCACTGACTCCTCCGGTCTCTCCATTAATGGTTACCATGCTGTCACCGGAAGTATTAATCGCTCATATATTTCACTGCCGTCTTTCTTGATGTTCAAATTCTTCAACACGAATCTTGACAATGTGAACAAGAAGTATAACGCACTGAAGCAGCAAGACGTGAACAGCTCAAGTACCGATGCAGCCAAGTTGTCACAAGCATTTGAGCAAGGACTTGAAGCGTTCCCTTGGTTAACGAAGATTCTTGGACCGATTGCACCGCGTGCCAATTGGTCCATCAGATGGGGTGGATTGGAAAGCTTCAGTCTCTTTAAGAGTTTTGCATCGTCTGTCTCACTCGATCATTCATATTCATCAACCTATACAGAGAACTGGCAATTGTCGCAAGCGGGAGACAAAGGAAAAGATATCACGAGTCAATCGGTTATGTATGGATTTGCTCCATTAGTCGGTTTGAATATCACATTCAAGGACATCGCAAAAGGTAAATTGAGCGCTACATTCCGGTACAATTCTACTACAACGTACAATCTCACACCATCTTCATCAAGTGTCGGAGAAGCTTCAACATCGGATATCGCTGTCACCGGAACGTTTAGCCGGCAGGGATTTGAACTTCCATTTTTTGGCCTGTCGCTCATGAATAATATTGATATCTCAATCACCTACAGCTACTCACATAATTCCACCCTGCAATATGATTTCAACGCTTTTCAAAGCAATGGCCTTCCGATGGGAGGTTCAAGTACTACGACAATACAACCGCGCATTCAGTACACTTTGAGCGAACGCGTCACCGCATCATTGTATTATCGTTACTCTAAAGTTTCTCCCGATGCGGGCGGATCGCCAATCTCCGGTTCTACGACCAATGAAGGCGGATTGGATGTTAACGTTGCTATTAAATAATCCGATTCTTGAGAAATGGGCGAGGACATTGTTCTATCACATAACATATATCAAAGAAGTTAACGAACGAAAAATAAACTATTCTCATTATGTATTTCGTCCACGTCTCTTACATTGATTCTCGTGCGTGGAATTGGTACTTTACTTGAGGAATAAATGGAATCTTCCAAAAAAATACTTTGGGTCGATGACGAAATCGACTTATTGCGGCCTCATCTGCGGTTGTTGGAGCAGAAGGGGTATCAGGTAGATACGGCAGCGAATGGCGAGGATGCAGTTGAGATGGTCAAGACAAAAGGCTACGACTTGGTCTTTCTCGATGAGATGATGCCCGGTATGGGAGGATTGCAGACTCTTTCGGCAATGAAGAATATTTCTCCGACACTTCCGGTGGTCATGGTAACGAAGAGCGAAACAGAGAGCTTAATGGAAGAAGCTATCGGAAGCAAAATCACAGATTATTTAGTGAAGCCGGTGAATCCCAGCCAGATTCTTATGGCGTGTAAGAAAATTCTGGAAGCGAAGAAAATCTCCGGCGCGCAAGTCTCACGCGACTATATCAAAGAATTTCAAAACATTAATCTTACCTTGAGCACGCCGCTTGCCGAGGAAGATTGGATTGATCTATATCTCAAAGTCACCAATTGGGATATGGAATTGGACGCTCATCCCGAAATAGGACTCCGGCAGACCCTTCAGGATCAGAAGCGCGAATGTAATGCGGAGTTTGGCAAATTTGTCGAACGTAACTATCACCGATGGATCGAGGATTCGAAACGTCCGATCATGCTCTCGCCCGACATCGTGGAGCGGTGTGTAATTCCTGAACTGAATGAGCACACATCGGTATTTTTCTTTGTGATCGATTGTTTACGACTCGATCAATGGCTCATTATGGAAGAACTGCTCGCGGAATACTTCACTTTTCATAAACAATATTATTTCAGTATTCTACCCACAGCGACTCCGTATGCACGAAATGCAATTTTTAGCGGATACTTTCCAATCGAAATCGAAAAGCAATTCCCTGATTTATGGTCGTCTGAAGATGATCACGACGAAAACAGCCGGAACAGATTTGAACACCAGCTGATAGATAAGCTCTTGGAACGTAAACGCATCCAGTTGAAGCCAGAATCGAAGTATATAAAAATTTTAGATGCCGAGTTTGGCAGGCAATTTGAAGGGAACATCCTTTCTTACACAAAAAGTCGATTGACATCTGTCGTTGTGAATTTTGTTGATATGCTTGCACATGGGCGTTCAGATTCAGCGCTCCTCAAAGAAATTGCTCCTGACGAAGCGGCGTATCGTTCGCTTACGCGGTCGTGGTTTCAACATTCGTCGCTTTTTGGTATGCTCAAGACACTCGCAACGCAGAAGAACGTCAAGATTATCCTTACGACAGACCACGGAAGTGTCCGGTGCATGCGCGGTTCGAAGGTGATCGGTGACCGGGAAGCATCGGCAAATCTACGGTTCAAGTTTGGTAGAAATCTGAAAGTAGATAGCAAACAAGCGGTTTTTGTAAAAAGTCCAATAGAATATAAGTTGCCGCGGGGCAGCGTCACCACGAATTATGTGATGGCAAAAGAAGATTACTTCTTTGTGTATCCGACAGAATATAATAAGTATCTCAGCCAGTACCGTGACAGCTTCCAGCATGGCGGTATTTCAATGGAGGAAATGATTCTGCCCATTGTGAAGTTTGAACCAAAATGATCGAGGCGCACACAACCACATCAACAGAGGGAACAATTTCCTTTGCAAGTGCATTTGCCGGCAACTTGCGGCGCGGTGATGTCGTGGCACTATATGGTGATTTGGGAAGTGGAAAAACGCAATTTGTGAAAGGTGTATGTCGTACATTGAAGGCACATACACCGGCAACAAGTCCGTCCTTCGTTATTCTCAACAGATATGATGGTGTGGATAAAAGCGGAAATGAACTTTTGATGTACCATTTTGATTTGTACCGCGTAAAATCGCTTACCGAGTTGTATGATCTTGGGTACGAAGAATTTCTTCGGGGAGACGGCATTTGTCTTGTTGAATGGGCAGAAATGCTGGGCGATCTCCTGCCGGAGCGAAGGTACGACGTCCGACTATCGGTGGGAGCAGATGAGAACGAACGTCGGATTGAAATTCATGAAGTGGGAAAACAATGACGGTTCTTGGCATCGAAACATCGACTGCTGTTTGTTCAGTCGGATTGACAAACGAATCAGGTTTGCACGCTGAGCGATCGCTTGTTGAATCACATATTCATTCGGAGAAATTGTTGACGTTGGTTCGAGGAGTATGCGAAGATCAGAAAATCACATTGCCACAAATAGATGGTGTTGCAGTTTCAATCGGTCCCGGTTCTTTTACAGGACTCCGCATCGGATTGAGCACTGCAAAAGGATTATGCTATGCTTTGGGAAAGCCTCTGATCGCAGTTCCGGCATTTGAGTCTGTTGCGGAAGCGGTATTCCTGTCCCATCCGCAAATCGACAGAGTTGTTGTGTGTGTTGATGCAAAGCAAGGGGATTATTATTTTGGTGCATACGAAAAAACGAACGGTACGCTGTGTGAATTTATTCCTGTGCAAATCGGGAATCTTACTGCAGCGCTTTCTGCTATAACAGGGAAAACGATGATTGTTACAGACCGAATTGATGAAGTGAAAAAGATCTCAGATAAAAGTGGAGTTATTGAAAATATTCTCTCATATTGTCGCGGGGATGTAATAGCGCGTATTGCCATCGAAAAACTGAAGGATGGCGTGAAGAATGCTCCTGAAAATCTAGAACCGATGTACTTGAAAGATTTCGTCATACAGGTGCATGTGAAATCGTGATAAATTGATTCAAGAGAGGTGAAGGAGATATATATGGCGTGGTTCAAACGATCAAAAGAAAATATCTCGTCGGATGGGCAGAAGAAAGATATTCCGGATGGCATGTGGACGAAGTGTAATGGCTGCAGCGAGATCATCCACAAGAAACAGTTAGAACAAAATCTGTTCACTTGTCCTAAATGCAATTTCCATTTTCGCATCGGCAGCAAAGAGTATTTCGAGATCCTGCTTGATGGCGGCAATTTCAAGGAGATGGATAAAAAAATGCGGTCCGTCGATCCATTGGGATTCGTAGATACGAAACCGTATGCAGGCCGTATCTCTGCGACCATCAAAAAGACAGGGCTTTTTGATGCTGTAAGGACGTGTGAAGGAATAATGAACGGAATTCCTGTAGTAGTTGCCTGCATGGATTTTGCGTTCATTGGCGGAAGCATGGGTTCTGTCGTTGGTGAGAAAATTGCCCGCGCTACTGAAATCGCACGCAAAAAGAGACAACCGTTGATCATCATCTCATCTACTGGCGGTGCACGGATGATGGAAGGCGCCTTATCTCTGATGCAAATGGCGAAGATGAGCGCAAAGCTTGCACAACTTTCCGATGCCGGCGTACCGTATATTTCCATTCTTACAGATCCAACAACCGGCGGCGTCACAGCAAGCTTTGCTATGCTAGGCGATGTGCACATTGCCGAACCTGCTGCGCTGATCGGTTTTGCCGGTCCCCGCGTTATCAAACAAACGATTGGCAAAGATTTACCGAAAGGATTCCAGCGTTCAGAGTTTCTATTAGATAAAGGATTCGTTGATTTAATTGTACATCGAAAAGAGCTCAAGGAAACAGTCACTAAGATGCTGCGCCATCTCATAGGCTGATCGATGAAGTCTGAGTTGCCTGTCCAAATTCTGAAGACTATCCGCGAAATGCAGGAAGTATCTGAGAAGTTCCGTTGTGAAGCGAAGAAAATTGCGGTTGTCCCGACTATGGGATATTTGCACAACGGGCACATGAGTCTTATTGAGCGTGCCAGTTCTCTCGCAGATATTGTTATTACAACGATCTTTGTTAATCCAACACAATTTGGCCCCAACGAAGACTTTACTCGTTACCCCAGAGATTTCGAACATGACAAAGTTGTTGCTCACACGGCTGGTTCGGACATTATCTTCTATCCTGACGCTGAAGAAATATATCCAACGGGATTCAGTAGTATCGTTGAAGTCGAAGGAGCATCAAATATATTGGAAGGGGCCTTTCGACCTAAACATTTTAAGGGTGTGACAACAATCGTGGTGAAACTTCTGAACATCACAAAGCCGCACATAGCAGTTTTCGGGCAAAAAGATGCGCAGCAAGCATTCCTCATCCGAAAGATGGTTAGGGATTTAAACTTTGATGTTGATATTATTATTGCACCGATTGTTCGAGAAGCAGACGGACTGGCAATGAGCTCACGCAACATGTACTTAAATGAAACCGAGCGAAAGAATGCATTGGTACTATTCCGTTCACTTCAACATGCAGCAGAGCGGATCCGGCAGGGCGAACGTTCGATTGCATTATTGCGGAAGGAAATGCTGAACATTATCCAATCGGGTGCACCAACACAGATTGATTATATTGCATTCGTCAATCCCGCTACTTTTTCCGAAACGGAGCATCTCAATCAGCCTGAAATTTTAGTGGCGCTTGCAGTGCGGTTCGGCACTACACGACTGATTGACAATTCTCTCATTCCCATCGTACCTTAGTCAACTATGCAGAAGGACACTCCCTCTCAAATTCAGCGTCCACTTGCGGCAGTTATTATGGCTGCAGGGAAGGGAACGCGCATGAAAGATCCATCCAAAGCCAAGGTGATGTATGAAGTGCTCGGCAAACCGATGGTGCACTATGTTGTTGATCTCGCGAAGATGCTCAAAGTTTCTCGTGTGATCGTGATCGTCGGATACCAGCGTGATACGGTCATTCGGTATCTCCAGAATTCTCATCCGAATGTCGAAATTGCAGTGCAGGCAGAACAGCTTGGGACAGGTCATGCCATAATGCAGGCCGAAGCGATGCTCAAAGATTTTACCGGCGATGTTGTGGTTCTGTCCGGGGATGTTCCATTGCTCACTGCCGATAGTATGCAGGAACTCATTGACCATCATCATCAAACAGCAGCGTCGGCAACTATATTAACCGCCGATTTTGTTGATCCGACAGGGTATGGTCGTATTATTCGCAATAGCGATGGTTCGGTAAAAAAAATTGTTGAGCACAAAGATGCGACCGAAGAAGAACGTCATGTGAAGGAGATCAATTCCGGAATTTATGTGTTTAACGGGCAGAAACTCTTTGATGGGTTGAAACATATCACACCGCAAAATGTTCAGAATGAATACTATCTGACCGACGTGTTTGAGCATTTCTGGAAACGTCAATGGAAAGTTTCAGCGTTGAAGACCCTGCACGTGGAAGAAATCATAGGTGTGAATACAGTGAACCAGCTTGAAGAAGTGAAGCAGGTGCTTCTAGCGCGGAAACAACAATAGCGTTTGCTTTTCTTACGCGGAGCCATACGTTCGTTTGCTATTGTTCTTCTTAATCGTCCCCTTGAAGTGCAGTCATTATATTCCTATCTTGGTATCAAAGAATTGCATCAATCCCGTTTGGAAATCATAGAATGAAATCTTTCAAAGAACGGCTTCAAAGTGAAATCATTGTTTTCGATGGCGGGACTGGAACGTATCTGTACGAGAAGGGAATCTATATTAATCGGTGTTTTGAAGAACTTAATCTGACAAATCCGGAATTGGTGATAGAATTACATCGGGATTATGTTAACGCGGGCGCCGATGTGATCGAAACAAATACGTTTGGAGCCAATAAATTTGCTCTTGCTCCTCATGGACTTGAATCAAAAGTATACGAGATCAATTACAAAGGAGCGCAGTTAGCAAAATCTATTGCGAAAGATTCTGCATTGGTTGCCGGATCGGTTGGGCCGCTTCGCGTCCAAATTGAACCTCTTGGTAAATTGTCGTTCGAAGAGGCAAGAGATGCCTTTGCTGAGCAGATCAAGGGATTACTCGATGGAGGCGTCGACCTCATTGTCTTCGAAACATTCAGTTTGATAGAAGAACTTATTCAAGGTGTAAGGGCTGTAAGAGGATTGCATGTGGATATTCCTATTCTTGCGCAAGTGACAATCAATAGCGAAGGCAATCTTCTCTCTGGTGAATCACTTCAGCGGTTTGTAGAAGGGCTCTCTCCATATCATGTCGAGGCAATAGGATTGAATTGTTCGGAAGGTCCACGGCTGATGTTGGAAGCACTCGAACGTCTGCGGGAATTGACGACACTGCCGCTTTCGGTTCAACCCAATGCAGGCTTACCGCAAAACATCGGCGGCAGAAATCTCTATATGACTTCACCAGAATATATGGCGGAATATGCCAAGCGCTTTATTCAAACGGGCGCATCGATTGTTGGGGGATGTTGTGGAACAAATCCAACGCACATCAAAGCGATTCGCCGTGCTGTGCATGCACTGCAGCCATCGAAGCGGATGGACGTGAAAGTTGAGACACTCAAAATTGAAAAACCCGAGCAAGTACGCGTGTATCAGAAGGAAGAAAAATCCCGTCTTTCAAAAAAGTTAGTTTGCTGTGAATTTGTTAAACTTGTCGAGCTTGTTTCTCCAAAAGGAATCTCTGCAGAAAAAGAGATAGCAAAAGCAAAGACATTGTACGAATATGGTATCGATGCTATTAATATTCCTGACGAGCCGCGCGCTTCAGCACGGATGTCGGCTTTGGCGATGGCAGTACAAATTCACAATACAGTTGGTATCGAACCGGTGCTTCATATCGCTTGTCGTGACCGCAACATTATCGGGATGCAATCGGATTTACTCGGAGCATGGGCACTGGGAGTTCGGAATATTCTGGCAATTACCGGCGATCCTCCAAAACTAGGCAATTATCCCGATGCCACAGCGGTCTTTGATGTCGATGCCATAGGTCTGACCAATCTGATTAACCGTTTGAATCATGGACTTGACTTCGCGGGTAATCCTATCGGCGAACCAACCGGATTTTCGATAGCGGTTGGAGTGAATCCCGGTGCTATTAATCTTGACGAAGAACTCCGTCGTCTCGATTGGAAGATTCAAGCCGGAGCGGAGTATATGATTACGCAACCGGTTTTTGATTTGAAAATTCTTGAACGATTTCTTAAGAGAATTGAACACATCAAATTGCCGATTCTCTGTGGTATCTGGCCGCTTGTCTCATATCGCAATGCTGAATTCATGAATAACGAAGTGCCCGGGGCGTCAGTGCCGACAAAAGTTCTGGAACGAATGCGGAAGACAACATCGAAGGAAGAGGCATTTCGTGAAGGTGTGAAGATTGCCAGAGAAACGTATCAACAGGTTCGTTCGATGGTCCAGGGAGTGCAGCTTTCGGCGCCGCTTGGCAGAGTGGATGCTGTGATGATGATGCTTGCGGAATAGCCACGAACGGCAAAAATACTTCGCCATCTTTTCTCAAATGAATAAAACTGAACACATTATAAAAAACTGGTTACCAGTCGTTCTTTGGATCTGTTGTATCTTTCTTCTGTCAACAGAGTCTTTTTCGGCAGAGAATACTTCTCGAATTCTTGAACGCCTGCTCCGCTTCCTCATACCTCATATAACTGCAAGAGAAATTGGTACCATTCATATCTTTGTCCGTAAAGCAGCTCATGTGACTGAGTATTGCATCGCGAGTCTCTTGCTCTTTCATTCTTTTCGTAACACTATACAATTTCAAAGATATTGGTGGTGGGTACTTTATTCATTGGTAATTGTAATTTTTGTTGCAGCAACAGACGAATACCATCAAGCGTTTGTCATATCACGTACATCTTCAGTCGTGGATGTAGGAATAGATATTGTAGGTGGTATCCTGGGACAAGGAATCAGTATAACACTCTATCGATTACGGCGTACGCGAGAAAAGTAGTCCGATATCCATTGACTAAGTGAATTATTAAATGTCACTTACGTCTTCTATTCTTGATTCAGGTATCATCTTTCCTTATCTTAATTATAGATCAGATTCAAATATCAATTGAAAAAATTTGTTCGGAGATCTGGCCCGCCTACGTAAAAACACTACGGCAGGTGAACAGAACGGCTATTGCATCCCGACTGAAAGTCGGGACGGGCGCAAGCCCTACAATCAAAATAAATTAACTGGAGAGCTGGCAGAACGGCTATTGCACCAGTCTTGAAAACTGGCGGGCGTAAGCCCTTGGGGGTTCGAATCCCTCGCTCTCCGCAAGCAATAGAATCGCATTGCATTTAGCGGTTCTTTTCGTTTAATTAAAGCAAGAAATTCAGCTCGGAGAGATGGCCGAGTGGCTGAAGGCACAGGTTTGCTAAACCTGCATAGTGGGTAACTGCTATCGAGGGTTCGAATCCCTC
>PLMS01000057.1:0-19649 GCA_003142575.1 Ignavibacteriota bacterium | reverse complement strand
TCGCAAAACATCATGGTGGCAAATTTATTCTCCGTATCGAAGATACCGATCAGACACGCAAAGTTGAAGGTGCTGTTGAAAATCTGATTGAAACATTGAAGTGGTCCGGTGTGGAGTACGATGAAGGTCCGGATCGAGATGGTGGCTTTGGTCCGTACATTCAATCTCAACGGTTGGAGTTGTATCGTCAACACGCGAAGGAATTAGTCGGCTTCGATAAGGCATATTACTGTTTTTGCACTGCTNNCGGCAGAAGCAGATGGCGCTGAAGCAGTCACCATCCTACGATCGTCATTGCAGAAACTTATCGTTTGCAGAAGCTGAACACCGTATTGCTGCAGGTGAACGTTACGTTATCCGTATGAAAGTACCGTTGGATGGAGAGATAACGTTTGAAGATGTTATTCGAGGAAAGGTGACTATCGCTCATAAAATGCTGGATGATCAGGTGCTTATCAAATCGGATTGTTTTCCTACATATCATCTTGCAGTGGTTGTGGATGATCACCTTATGGGCATTACCCATATCATCCGCGGTGAAGAATGGTTGTCGAGCGTTCCGAAACATATTTTACTCTATCAATACTTTGGCTGGGAAGTGCCGGTGCTTGTTCATCTTCCATTATTGCTCAATCCAGACAAGTCCAAGTTGAGCAAACGTCAGGGTGATATTGCTGTTGAAGATTATCGCGCAAAGGGATATCTGAAGGAAGCGATTGTAAATTTTATCGCATTTCTTGGCTGGAATCCAGGTGATGAGCGGGAAATCTTTTTTTTGGATCAACTGATTCAGGAATTTTCTCTGGAGCGTGTTGGTAAATCCGGTGCAGTATTCAATGTGGATAAATTAAATTGGCTCAATCAGCAGCACATAAAACTCAAATCCAATGAAGAGCTTGCACAGCTTATCAAGCCATATATTCAAGAAGAAAAGTGGAAAAATATTGAGGAACAGTACCTTCTCAAGGTCATCGGATTGATGAAAGAGCGCCTCACCTTTCCTCGGGATTTTATAGAAATGAGTAGGTATTTTTTTGTCGATCCAGAATCATTCGATGAAGCGGGTTTCAAAAAGAATTGGGAACCGGAATCGGGCGAACGCTTGAAGTTGCTTGCCAACCGTCTTGAAGCATTACATGAGTATTCCCATGTATCCATCGAAGCTGCTCTGAGGAAGTTGTCCGAAGAACTTTTGATCAAACCAAACAAACTTATTCACCCGGCACGGTTGGCGCTTTCCGGAAGAACGATTGGTCCCGGTCTTTTCGAGATGATGGAATTACTTGGAAAAGAAACCGTCATTCGACGACTGCTTTACGCAGCAAACAAGTTCAAGACAGAGTAAATTGCCTTTCGAGTATTGGTTCTCTATATTCTTCTATCATTGAAAAGAATTATATATGCCGATCAAAAAGAAAAAAAATCTCGGTATCATTCGCATCCATAACGCGGTATTTTATGCATATCATGGAGTACTGACGGATGAACAGAATCTTGGCGGTAAGTTCGATGTGGATGTCGATTTACATTGCGACCTTGCACGAGGAGCAAAGAGCGATCACCTTCAGGATACAGTTAATTATGAACGTGTATACGATTGTATTCGCTCATTGGTGCTGGATAAGAAGCACTTACTCCTCGAATCGCTTGCAAGTTCCATCGGGAGAGGAATCCTGAAGAATTTCTCTAAAGTGAACTCAGTAACGGTACGAGTACGTAAACCGGGTGCTCCTGTGAGGGGTGTGATCGATCACGTCGAAGTAGAGCTTACAGAGACGCGAAGGTAGGTGGCAGAGATGGTACAGGTTTTTATTGGATTGGGTTCAAATCTTGGCGACCGCGCATACTATTTACATCAAGCACTTGTCGAGATAGCAAATTCACCGCAAATAATCATAAAGAAATATTCCTCAGTGTATGAAACAGAGCCGGTTGGGAAAAAAGAACAACCACAATTTTTCAATATGGTAGCCGAGTTGGAATCAACATTACTTCCGCAAGATTTAATGCAAAGATTAAAAGAAATAGAAAATACTCTCGGCAGAACACATACTGAACATTGGGGGCCGAGGGAGATCGATCTGGACATTCTCTACTATGGCGGTGAAGTATTCAACGATGAAAAATTGCAATTGCCTCATCCTGAAATTGTCAACCGAAGGTTTGTTCTTGTGCCGATGAATGAACTTGCTGGAGAATTTCTTGATCCCATGCAACGTCTGAGTATGAAGGAGCTTTTACGGCGCTGCTCGGATATAAAAACTGTACGAAAGATTTCTCCTCCTATAGATCTGCAGGTAAAGGTGTAAGCGGTGGAGCTCCCTTCTGAAATTCATTACATCGCCATTGAAGGTGTTATCGGTGCAGGCAAAACGTCACTTGCACGTATGTTGTCGGAGCATTTGGGTGCACGCTTCGTGCTGGAGAAATTTGAAGAGAATCCATTTCTGCCAAGATTTTATGAGGACCCTGAACACTATGCTTTTCAGACACAAATATTCTTTCTTCTGAGCCGGTACAGACAGCAGCAGGAATTGTATCAAGCAGATCTTTTTCATTCGCACATCGTTTCTGATTACATTTTTGAGAAGGACAAGATTTTTGCGTACCTCACACTCCGCGATGACGAACTGAAGCTGTATGAGAATTTATTAACCGCGATCGAGAGAACCATCCCACCGCCGGATCTTGTGATCTATCTCCAGTCGAGTGTCGATCGCCTGATGGTGAACATCAGGAAACGCGGGCGGGAGATGGAAAAAAATATGTCAGAGGAGTATATCAAGGAACTCAACGAAGCGTATAACTATTTCTTCTTTCGTTACAAGTCAACACCGTTGTTGATCGTAAAAGCCACGGACATCGATTTTGTCAACAATCCGGACCATTTTGAAGATCTCCTGACTCAGATCCTTCGTCCGAATAAGGCGCCGGTCGAGTATTACAATCCGCTCGTGCAGAAATAGTATGATCAGGTTATTAATATTTTCTCTTATTCGTTTTTTTATTGCCGCGCTTGCAATTTATTTTGTGCTGACGCTCGTAAAGGGAATCATGAGAGTATTCAAGGGATCGTCCCGCCCATCTTCACGCTCTGCTCAGCCGGAAACGCCACCGAAGCCGAAAGAAAACTATAAAGATGTTCAAGATGCGAAGTTTGTTGAACTTCCGAATAAACAAGAAGAAAGCAAACCGAGGTCCGATACATAAGTTTACTCTTCATAATTCTTCATTCCGATTGAACAAGTCTGATTAGTTCGCTATATTCTTCAAACATTTTTTCTCACAAATTGAATGGGAACAATGGCGCGTATCTATATTGACGAATTGGACAAGCATGTAGGTGAAGGAGTTCAGTTGCACGGCTGGCTGTATAATAAACGATCAAGCGGAAAGGTCCGTTTTTTACTCTTGCGGGATGGAACCGGAGTGATTCAATCTGTCATGGTAAAGGGCGGAGTGCCGGATGCTGTTTTTGACAAGTTCGATGCACTCACACAGGAATCTTCTTTCTCGATTAGAGGAAAGATTAAGAAGGAACCGCGTGCACCGGGTGGTTTCGAAATGGAGCTTTCAGATATTCCTCACGTGTATCAGATTGCACATGACTATCCCATTACTCCAAAAGAGCACGGTATCGAATTTCTTGCCGATCGAAGGCATCTATGGCTGCGGTCGTCGCGACAGCATGCAATTATGCGGATAAGGCACAGGGTTGTTAAGGCCATCCGCGATTTCTTCGACGAGCGCGGCTTTACACTTGTCGATTCACCAATTTTAACTCCGGCAGCGTGTGAAGGTACTTCAACGTTGTTCGAAACAGATTACTTCGACCTTGGAAAAGCATACCTGACTCAGTCCGGACAGCTCTATGCTGAAGCAAGCGCAATGGCGCTCGGTAAAGTGTATTGCTTCGGACCGACGTTCCGTGCGGAAAAATCAAAGACACGCCGCCACCTGACAGAGTTCTGGATGGTCGAACCGGAAGTTGCATTTAACGATCTGAACGATGACATGGATCTGGCGGAAGATTTCCTGGAGTACATTGTACAAAGTGTTTTGAAGGATCGCGCCGCGGAATTGAAAGTGTTGGAACGAGATATAACCAAGCTGCAAAATGTGAAGAAACCGCTGCCGCGTATTACGTACGATGAAGCAGTCAAGATCCTTCACGATAAAGGATTACCATTTGAGTGGGGAAATGACTTAGGCGGAACAGATGAGACGGTGGTTTCTGAACAGTTCGATCGTCCGGTCATGGTACATCGCTATCCCTCCGAAGTGAAGGCATTCTATATGAAACGCGATCCGGAGAATCCGAAGCTTGCACTTGCTGTTGATGTATTGGCTCCGGAAGGGTATGGAGAAATCATCGGAGGCAGCCAGCGCGAAGACGATCTGGATGTTTTGCTGGAACGAATCAAGGAACACAAACTTCCCCAGGAAGCATTTGAATGGTATCTTGATTTGCGCCGTTTCGGGAGTGTGCCTCATGCCGGATTTGGTCTTGGTCTTGAACGAACGGTTGGTTGGATTTGCGGAACCGAACATGTGCGCGAAACGTCTCCTTTCCCCCGGATGATCTATCGCAACACTCCGTAATTTCTTTTACGGATATTTTATAATTTGTAAAGTACAATAATAATCGGGATAATTACCAAGAAGCACAAAAAGAATAACAGAAGTTCATGCTGAAAGTAACAAATCTTAGAAAAGAATACGATACCGTCGTAGCGGTTGATGGCGTATCGTTGGAAGTGAAGCGCGGTGAATTGTTCGGTCTGCTGGGTCCCAACGGCGCTGGCAAAACGACTGCCATACGAACGATTCTGAATATCATCCAGCCAGACAGCGGCGAGATAACGTTCAACGGAAAACCCTTTGTTAAGGAAATGTGGAACGACATCGGGTATTTGCCGGAAGAACGCGGATTGTACCGTAAAAGCAAAATCATCAACACAATTCTTTATTTTGCGGCTCTGAAAGGTCTACCGCCAAAGCAAGCTAAGCCATTAGCGATCTATTGGTTAGAAAGATTTGGGTTAAAAGATGAATGTCATCGGAAAATCGAGGAACTCTCAAAAGGAAATCAGCAAAAAATTCAACTCATCATCTCTATCTTGCATCGTCCTCAGTTGCTCATTCTGGATGAACCATTCACCGGTCTCGATCCAGTCAACCAAATTCTTTTAAAAGATGTTTTGCTCGAACTCCGCCAGAAAGATGTCGCAATCATATTCTCTACTCATCAAATGGAACAAGTGGAAAAGATGTGCGATACTATCTGCCTCATTAATAAAGGGAAACAAGTGTTGAGCGGGGAGTTGCACGAGATTAAGAAGCGATATGGAACGAACTCCATCCATCTCGAGTATGAAGGAGATGGTGAATTTCTCAAAGGTTTTGATTTCATTCGCCGTGCAGATGTGTATCAGAATTATGCCGAGCTTGAATTGACAGACATCTCCAAGAGCACCGAATTACTTGCGAATCTCAATGGCAAATTATTGCTGCGGAAGTATGAAATTGTCGAGCCGTCGCTGAATTCAATATTCATCAATGTTGTTGGCGGTTCGGAGAAGATTGAGCATGCGAACGAAAAACAAATTCCATCTTTACCATTGAAACTAACACGGAAGAAACTTCTTCAAGATGGACAAGTTCGCAAAGCGTTTTTTTTATTGATGGGAGCGATAGTTCTGACACTTGGTTCCACGATCATGGATGGATTGAAAGACACACAACATTTGATTTTGTCTGCAATCTTTTTGGCGATAACGCTCTTCAGCGCTTTTCGATTTGTTCAGATAAAGAAAAAAACCGAAAAGGAAATGACGGCAAAACAATCAAGTGAGGCGCAGTCATGAAATCGAAAGCGCTCCAAGTTGCTTTATGGGAATTCCTTGAGAAGGTGAAATCGAAGGCATTCATCATTTCTCTCGTTCTGATGCCAGTGATCATCGGTGTGATGGCGATATTACCAGCGTTCTTTGCTTCCAAAGCAGATGACGAATCAATTCGAATCGGGATCATCGATGGAACACAAAAGTTGGTGCAGCCGTTAGGTGAAAAACTTGATCGCGAGTTTCGCTTGAAGAACGATCAACCTAATTATATCTTGCGCAATATGTCCATTGGAAAGTCATTAGATGAAGCTCGTACAGAAGGCGCTCGGTTAGTTGCGTCGGATGCTCTTGAGGGATATTTCTCTATTCCAGCAACGGTGTTTGACAGCGGGAAAGTAGAATATCGAACAAAGAATGTTGGTAATTTCAAAGTGCAAGAACGTTTTTCGAGAGCTATCGAACAAGTTATTACGGAAATGAGATTATCGTCGCGAGGTCTCGATGCAGCGCTCATTCGGAAGCTCACTGCTCGAGTCGAAATTAAACCGATTAAGATTTCTGAAAAAGGGGAAGAATCAGAGTCGAGTTTGGGTGAGACTTTTGTCAAATCGTATATTGGACTGTTGATGCTGATCTTTATGGTTTTAACATCGGGACAATTATTGGTGCGGAGTATGGTGGAAGAGAAATCGAACCGCGTTATAGAAGTACTGTTATCGTCTTGCACACCGCGCGATATGATGATAGGCAAAATTCTTGGTCTCAGTGGATTAGGGATACTTCAAATGTTCGTGTACGCATTGATGGGCATTGCATTGGCGCTGAAGACTGGCATGAATCTTTTACAGCCAGAATATTTTGCCTTCACATTGGTGTATGCAATTCTCGGATATGTATTTTACGCGGCGATCTTTGTTGCCGCTGGTTCTCCTGCTACGACAGAACAGGAAGCACAACAAATAACTGCCTACATCAGTATGCTTATGGTAGCACCATTTGGGCTGATGCTGTTAGTGATGCAAAATCCGAATTCGCTTATTGTCAAAGTTTTATCTTATATTCCTGTACTTACTCCATCTATCATGGTTCTGCGTGTTTCAATTCAAATGCCATCGATGTGGGAAATACTGGCGACAATTGCTTTGATGATCGTCTCAACAGCAGCGATGATGTGGATAGCGGGAAAGATATTCCGCGTAGCGATTTTATCATATGGAAAGCGGCCGACACTTGCCGAAATCTTCCGCTGGGTGCGTGAAAAATGATGTTTTTTGTATTGAATAAATATTTTGGATTGAAAACGTGACTCTCGAAGAAATTCTCTTTTACATCTTTGCATTCGGAGGTATCGCGTCTGCATTGCTGGTCGTTACACGACGCAATCCCATCATAGCGGCCATCTATATCATCATAAATTTTTTCTGTCTTGCCGGAATTTATCTTACGCTCCATGCTCAGTTTATCGCTGTTGTTCAGATTCTCGTTTACGCGGGCGCTATTATGGTGCTCTTTGTCTTTGTGATTATGCTGCTCAATCTTGGTGATGAACGCAGCCTGCGGGATGGCTTCTCGTGGAAAAAAGTAGTAGCCGGTGGTTTCGGCCTCGGTGTGTTGATGGAATTGATTTATATATTTATGATACCAAGCGGTACGCAGACCATTGAAATGACGCGAGCTACAGATATAGGAACAGTGGAAGCGATCGGACGCGTACTCTTTACTCAGTTCCTGTTTCCATTTGAAGTAACTTCGTTGCTGCTAACGGCAGCGATCGTTGGTGCGATTGTTTTAGCGAAAAAGAATCTCGATTGAAATAGTAATCACTTTATCCGTTTTACTTTTGAAATGACTATGGTTCCTCTGCAATTATATCTGATCCTGAGCGCTATGATGTTTATTATCGGTGCCGTTGGCGTTGTAACACGCCGGAATGCCATCATCGTATTTATGTCTATCGAGTTGATGCTGAATTCCGTTAACCTGACATTTGTTGCTTTCTCTGCATTTCTGGGCGATGCTACAGGACAGGTGTTTGTGTTCTTCGTTATGACCGTTGCAGCCGCAGAAGCGGCAGTTGGTCTAGCAATTGTTATTGCGCTCTTTCGACGAAAGCAAACGGTCAATCTGGATGAAATTAATATTATGAAGTGGTGATATGAAAGCAGAAGACAAAGAGTAAATGGTAGATGGAAAACATAATCTGTCATCTGCAATCTGAATAAAAACAAACACGTTAGAATCTGAAGAAATGAATTCATACGCACCGCTCATTGTCATTTTTCCATTGCTGGGATTCCTCATCCTTGGTATTTTTGGGTCGCGGATGAAGAGTGAAAAACTCATCGGTATTCTTGGGAGCGGCACGGTTGGATTGTCATTCCTCCTTGCATTGCTCGTGTTCTTCCAAATGTTGAGTGTGGAGCCGGATCAGCGAAAGCAGATTGTTACCGTGTTTACATGGCTTTCAACATTCACCGGATCACCAAGTTCGTTCAGCGTCAATATTGCCTATCAAATTGATCAGCTTTCCATTTTGATGACGCTTATTGTCACAGGCGTCGGGTTTCTGATTCATGTCTATTCCATTGGATACATGCATGACGATCGTGGTTTCTGGCGTTTCTTTGCATATATGAATCTCTTTATCTTTGCAATGCTCAATCTCGTTCTTGCCGATAACTTCCTTCTTCTGTTTCTTGGATGGGAAGGTGTTGGACTTTGTTCTTACCTCCTCATTGGATTTTGGTATGAAAAGAAATTTACCGGTGACGCCGCAAAGAAAGCGTTTGTGGTTAATCGCATCGGCGACTTTGGATTCATTATTGGCATGTTGTTAATATTCTCCACGTTTGGTAGTCTCAACTTCAGTACCGTGTTCAGTGGTGCATCACTGCTGACAATGGGGAATACAACTATTCTTTGGATTACACTGCTCCTCTTCGTCGGTGCAATTGGTAAATCGGCGCAGATTCCGTTATATGTCTGGCTGCCGGATGCGATGGCAGGTCCAACTCCTGTCTCCGCACTTATCCATGCTGCGACAATGGTAACAGCCGGCGTCTATATGGTCGCACGTTGTTCTATTCTCTATGCCCTTTCTCCGGTTGCAATGGAAGTTGTGGCGGTCATCGGTGTGGTCACAGCAGTGTTTGCAGCGACGATTGGTCTCGTTCAAAACGATATCAAAAAAGTGCTTGCTTATTCGACGATTAGCCAGCTTGGTTATATGTTCCTTGCAATGGGTATCGGAGCTTTCAGCGCCGGTATCTTCCATTTGATGACGCATGCATTTTTCAAAGCGCTCCTCTTTCTTGGCGCCGGTGCAGTGATCCATGCAATGCACGATGAACAGGATATACAGAAAATGGGTGGATTGAAAGAATACCTTCCGATCACCTACAAGACGTTTTTGATCGGTGCAATTGCAATTGCAGGTATTCCACCGTTTGCCGGATTTTTCAGCAAGGATGAAATTCTCTGGAAGACATTCAGCAGCGAGCAAGGTTCTTGGATTTTCTGGTTGCTCGGTGTCTTTGGCGCGGCGATGACAGCGTTCTACATGTTCCGATTGGTTACACTTACCTTTGAAGGAAAAAGACGCTTCGATCATCATCTCCACCCGCATGAAGCACCCAAAACGATGACGGTGCCTCTCATGATTCTTGCCGGACTTTCGATCGTTGGTGGATTCGTTGGAATTCCTCATTGGAGCGGAATTGAGCATTGGCTTGATCCTGTTTTTTCTCCTGCACAATATAAATTGATGTCAGGTGAATATTCCGGCGGGATAATGGAATATTTGCTGATGGCTGTTTCTGTGGGTATTGCCGCCGCAGGAATTTATGCTGCGCGTTGGGTATATCTACAACGTATTGAAATTGCAGCGTCACTCCAGCAACGATATCCACGCGTCTATCGGTTATTACTCAATAAGTATTATGTCGATGAAGTGTACGATGCGGTGATTGTTGAACCGGCAGTGAAGTCTTCTGAAGAAATTCTTTGGAAGGTTGTCGATGTCACTTTGATTGACGGAATGGTGAATGGATCAGCTAGGGTTATTGGTGCAATAGCACAAACTTTGCGGAAAATTCAAACCGGTGTGGCACAATTTTATGCAGTCGTTTTTATCGGCGGTATTCTCTTTGTGATTACATGGCTGTTACTTAAATAATTTGACTGGAATTGATTCAATGGCATCCGGGTTCATCCTTACAACGACTATCTTTCTTCCGCTTGTATTTACGGTCGTCATCTTTTTTCTGCCAAAGGAAAATATCAAGGGAATAAAACTGGTGGCTTTGAGTGGATCGATAGTGACGTTTCTCGTTTCACTCTTTCTTTTTTTCGGCTATGACGCAGCAATTGGTGGGTTCCAATTTCTGCATAAGGTTACTTGGATAGGCAGTCTCAATATCAGTTATTTCGTCGGCATCGATGGAATGTCTCTCCTCTTGATTCTACTGACGACATTCCTTACGCCGCTGGCACTTCTGGGTACTTGGAATTCCATCGAGAAGCAGCTCAAAGGATATTCCATAATGGTACTGTTGTTGGAAGTAGGGATGATCGGTGTTTTTGCTTCTCTCGATCTGTTCCTCTTCTACATTTTCTGGGAAGCAATGTTGATTCCGATGTACTTCATCATTGGAGTCTGGGGCGGACCCAATCGTGTTTACGCGGCTGTGAAATTCTTTCTCTTCACACTCTTCGGCAGTGTATTGATGCTTGTTGCGATTATTTGGCTTGGCTACTTTGCTTCTACTGTTCCGGGCGGACAGTTTACCACGAATTTATTTGATCTCTACCGCATCGCTCCGCTGCTTCCGGTTAATCTCCAGATGTGGATGTTTGCAGCATTTGGATTAAGTTTCGCTATCAAAGTACCTGTGTGGCCATTGCATACGTGGCTGCCCGATGCGCACGTAGAAGCTCCAACAGCAGGCAGTGTTATACTTGCAGGTGTTTTGCTGAAAATGGGAACGTATGGGTTCATCCGTTTCAATTTGCCGCTTTTTGCCGATGCATCGCTGCGCGCAATGCCGTTCATGTGCTTGCTTGCTGTCATTGGTATCGTCTACGGTGCGCTTGTCGCAATGGTGCAGACCGACATGAAAAAACTTGTTGCATACTCTTCTGTCTCGCATATGGGATTTGTCATGCTCGGAATATTTTCGATGACGGAAGAAGGCTTACAAGGTGCGATTATTCAGATGATCAATCATGGTCTTTCCACCGGTGCACTCTTCTTGCTTGTTGGGATGATCTACGATCGAACTCACACAAGATCTATCGCCGACTATGGTGGGGTGGCGAAGCTGATGCCGGTCTATGCAACATTCCTGATGATTATCTCCTTTTCCTCCATCGGATTGCCCGGATTAAATGGCTTTGTCGGAGAGTTTCTTGTGATGCTGGGGTCGTTCAAATCGACCCTCCTCGATAATCGTTGGTTCGCCGTAGTTGCAGGACTTGGTGTCATATTTTCTGCCGTGTATATGCTTTGGATGTATCAACGGGTGATGATGGGACCTGTACGTTCAGACGGTCTTTATGGCGGACACCATCTTACGGATTTGACGAAACGTGAGATTGCTGTGTTAGTTCCAATTGTTCTCTTTGTTGTCTGGATTGGTGTATATCCGAAAACATTCTTAAGTAAATCTGCTCCGTTGGTGAAACACACCGTTGAACAAATGGAAAGTGTGAAGCGCGGATCGCCGATAAGATTTGCGGGTTCACTTCAATGCAATCTGGAAAGTAAATGAAACAACACACACGACATCTCCTCTGGAGGTTTACTGCTGTTGCCATTACAGTCATGGTGATCTATAACTTCTTCGGTTCTTTTCTCGAAAAAGTAAAAATTGTTCCGGTGAATGTATGGTTCATTGTTCCATTTCTTCTCTTACTTCTTTCTATTGCTGTAATGCCGTTCGTCAACAGACGATGGTGGGAGAAAAATTACCCATTAGTGGTTTATGTATTGGGATTCGTGGTCGTTCTGTATTATGTCTCCTCATTGCACAATATTTCGCGTCTCTTCTTGACTTCATATGAATATTTGAGCTTTATTTCACTCATCGGATCGCTGTTTGTGGTTTCCGGTGGAATTCATGTCCGAATACCCGGTAAGTCGACTCCTATCGGGAATGTAGCCCTCTTAGCAACAGGCGCCGTCATTGCGAATATTCTCGGAACTACCGGTGCCTCGATGCTGTTGATTCGTCCCTTCCTACGGATAAATAAGTACCGCATCAAGGGGTACCATATCGTGTTCTTCATTTTTATCGTTAGTAATATCGGTGGTGCATTGACGCCGATTGGCGATCCACCACTTTTTCTTGGTTTTCTCAAAGGTGTTCCTTTTTTCTGGATTATTCCCAGAGTTTCGGTAATTTGGCTGCTCACCATTGGAATTGTGCTCCTTGTATTCTATCTAATGGATATTTATAGTTTCCAAAAAGAATCAATGAAAGTTCAAAAAGCAGCTACCGAAGTTGAGGAACCGGAGGTAACGGGATTACATAATATTATCTTCCTGCTCATTATTTTGGCATCCGTGTTTATAGAGCGTCCGGCTCCTTTGATGCTGCGGGAAATAGTTATGTGGAGTGCAGCCATCGCATCATTCGTAACGACGAAGAAGGAAATCCATGAGAAAAATGATTTCAATTTTATACCCATTAAGGAAGTCGCGATTCTCTTCGCCGGTATTTTTGCGACGATGATTCCTGCTTTGGATTGGTTAGAACTCAACGCTGCGAGTATCGGGATTGTGACACCTGGGCAATATTTCTGGGGATCGGGGATGCTATCAAGTGTGCTCGATAATGCACCGACCTATCTTAACTTCTTAACTGCTGCATTTGGATTGCATGGAGCATCTGTGGATAATGTGCAGCATATGCACTTGATGCTTGGACTGACGACTCCGGCAGCGATTGGCTTGCCCAATCCGTTGCATCCTGGGGCTATAGAGATTACAGCGCAAACATGGCGCTATATACAGGCAATTTCAATCGGCTCGGTGTTCTTTGGTGCCAATACATATATCGGTAATGGACCTAATTTTATGGTGAAGTCAATCGCTGAGCAAGCGGGGATTAAATGCCCAAGCTTCTTCGGCTACATTGTACGGTACTCGCTGCCGATTCTGATTCCGATTTATGCAATCGTCTGGTATTTCTTTTTCAGGGTGTAAGTGTTCACTCTTTATGAATTAGACATAGAACTATGAATTCTTATCTGAACGATCTGGTGGCAAATGCACCGGTGATGATTGTCACCATGACAGTCTTGGTAGCGATGCTTGTTGAAGCAGTGCGCAAAACACGACCGGTTGCTATTTACTATGTAAGTATGATTGGATTAGCTTTTGCAGCGGTGTTTGCAATCACGAATCTAACGGTTGAAGGAACAAGCTTTGGTGGGATGCTGCTTCATGGCGGATATGCAAATTTCTTTGGAGCGCTCTTTTGTTTCGTTTCTTTTTTCACAATTATTCTTTCAAGAAATTATTTTGAACGGCAGAAGTATCATCGCGGTGAATTCTACATCCTCTTGCTCTTTGCTACTATCGGTATGATGTTGATCGCATCTGCGAATGATCTCATCATCGTCTTCCTTGGTATTGAACTTATGTCCGTTTGCTTATACGTACTTGCGGGATTCATGCGCACAAAGGAACGTGCAAACGAAGCAGCGCTCAAATACTTTTTGCTTGGTGCGTTTGCAACAGGATTCCTCCTGTATGGCATTGCACTGATCTATGGTGCCGTTGGAACTACAAACTTAACGATGATCAGGAATGTCTTCGCTGTCGTATCAACAAACATTCTGTTTGTGATTGGTGCCGGATTTTTATTGATAGGATTAGCGTTTAAAGCAGCTGCAGTACCGTTCCACATGTGGGCGCCGGACGTGTACGAAGGCGCACCGACGCCGGTGACAGCATTTATGTCAACAGGGGCAAAGGCGGCAGCATTTGCAGCGTTCATAACACTGTTTATCCGAACATTTGATTTCATTGGCGGACAAGTGAACGAGCTTCTCGCCGTCCTTGCTGCAGCTTCTATGATTCTTGGTAATATTGTCGCAATTGCACAATCGAATGTTAAGCGTATGCTGGCATATTCAAGCATAGCGCACGCTGGATATATGCTTGTCGGCATTGCTACGGGCACACTCGATGGCCAGGTGGGCGTGATGTTTTATCTTGCCGCCTATGCAGTGATGAATCTTGGTGCATTTGCAATTATCAGTCTTGTGGAACATGAAGGAGATCAAAATCTTTTATTGGATGATTATGCAGGGTTGAGTTATTCACAACCGTTGCTTGCTGTATTGATGGCGATTTTCATGTTCGCATTGGCTGGTGTTCCGCCGTTTGCTGGATTTTTTGGTAAGTATTATATTTTTCTCGCCGCAATTAAAGCCAAGATGGTTTGGCTGGCGATTATCGGTGTGCTCACAAGTCTTGTGTCTGCATATTATTATTTGCGACTTGTCGTGTTTATGTTTTTCCGCGAAGGCCGCGCCAATATTGAAACCCCTCCATCGAGAATAGTGTTGACGATGGTAGTGGTTTCTGCTCTTCTTGTGCTGCTGCTTGGATTATTTCCTTCGATAATTATTCAAACTGCTCAACGTTATTTCTAAACTACAGAACGAGTGACTTCTATGAAACGTATAGTTTCGGCTGAAGAAATGAGATGGTGTGATGAAACTACCATCAATACATATAACGTTCCGGGATTGCTGTTAATGGAAAACGCCGGACGCGGTGTTGCCGAGGTTGTTAAGCAGGAATTTTCTCCACTTGAATCTAAACACATTCTTGTTATTTGCGGTAAAGGGAATAATGGCGGTGACGGATTCGTTGTAGCGAGAATGCTCTTGAATTCTTGTGCGCACATCAGTGTTCTGCTGGTAGCTTCACCTTCAGAATTGAAAGGTGATGCGAAAACAAATTTCAAGATTCTTCAGACATTCGCCAAGAAATCGACAGGCCAGATTACTGTCCTGCGATATTCAAAACGACTTCTCGAAGCATTACCTGAACCGGATATTATTGTGGACGCGATGTTTGGAACCGGTTTCACAGGTTCCGTGCGCAAACCAATTGCAGATGTGATTGAATGGGTAAATCAGCAGCAGGCGAAGATTGTAGCAGTGGATATTCCGTCCGGTATCAACGGCACAACAGGTGTAATGGAGAATTGTGCCATTCGTGCAAACGTGACTGTAACATTTGGGTGTCTTAAGTCCGGACTGCTTTGCAACCAGGGACGTGAGTTGGTTGGTTCCGTTCGTGTTGTAGATATCGGCATTCCCCGTATGGTCTCAGAAGATAAACGGTTGCAAACATTTCTTGTAGAGCAGTCAGATGTTCGGCGGATCCTTCCAAAGAGATCAATTCACGCGCATAAATACAGTGTCGGCAAAATACTTGTACTGGCTGGCTCGAAAGGATTGACCGGTGCCGCAGCATTATGCTGTATGTCGGCGCTTCGAACTGGTGCAGGTGCAGTTGTGCTAGGAACACCGGAGTCCGTGTATCCAATTCTTGCGCGAAAGTTGACGGAGACGATGGTATTTCCGTTACCAGCGACGAGCGCCGGAACGCTGAGCCTTGCCGCGCTGGATACAATTCGTGAAAGGCTTTCTTGGGCGGATGTACTCGTCATCGGTCCAGGCTTATCGCTAAATTCTGAAACTCAGAAATTGATTTTCAAAATTTTGCTTGAGTATCGCGGCAAGACGCTCATTGATGCCGATGGATTGAATGCTCTTGCTGTCCATGGAATATCTAAACTCCATTCATTACGTGCACAATTCATCTTTACACCGCACGTTGGAGAATTCTCTCGTCTTTCCAAGATATCATCGAAAAACGTCGAAGAACATCGTATCAATGCCGCTCGTGAATTGGCGAAAAGAATTGGTGTCACAATCGTTCTTAAAGGCGCTCCAACGATTATCGCATCAAAGGATGGCTCTGCAATTCTCAACTCTACAGGAAATCCCGGCATGGCGACTGCGGGCACGGGCGATGTGCTCTCCGGAATTATTGCAGGTTTATGGGCGCAGGGAATGTCTGACACAGAAGCTGCATGGGCTGGTGTGTACCTTCACGGATTATCTGGAGATACTATTGCAAAAAAAATAGGAGAACGAAGTCTTGTGGCAAATGATATCATAGAATACTTACCTTCCGCACTGCAAAGCGTAGAAGTAGGCGGTACTACTTGAGGAATTTTTCTCGGAAT
This sequence comes from Ignavibacteriota bacterium, assembly GCA_003142575.1. GTDB lineage: Bacteria > Bacteroidota > Ignavibacteria > UBA10030 > UBA10030 > Fen-1298. Next base: position 3,532 of record PLMS01000057.1, on the reverse strand, counting down.
CAACTTCCGCTGTTCATCTGGGCTGCAATTATCTTTTGGCTCTCATCTCTTAAAACGTTGCCTCATATTAAAATTCCCATCATCGGTGCGGATAAGCTTGCACATATATCTGTGTTCTTTGTGTTTTGCTGGTTCAGTCGTCGGGCGCTTTTTTTCCAGACTGCTTTGCCAATCCTCAAAAGGTGGTCGCTTGTATGTGCTTTCCTTCTTACGTGTCTTTACGGCTATTTTGATGAAGTACACCAATTGTATGTCCCTGGACGAACATATGACTATTTTGATATGCTTGCCGATGCGGTCGGTGCATTACTATTTGTTATTCTTTTTACCATTTTAGATCGCCGAAATGACAAACAGGCAGGAACAAGTTGACATCCGTTGTTTTTCTCTCTATATTTTATAAGAAGAATTTGAATATTATTTTGTACTCGGCCGCAGGAATTATCTTCTGCGGTTTTTTGTTGGCTGGAAGCATTTGAAATATCAATGTATCGCACAAGACGGAAAAGCCCGCGCAGGCCTCCTTGAGACTGACCATGGTGTGATTGAAACACCTGTGTATATGCCGGTGGGAACGCAAGGGTCAGTCAAGGCTACTGAACAGCGTGAACTGATCGAGATGGGCACGGAGATCATTCTCGGCAACACCTACCATCTCTATCTTCGGCCGGGAATGGATATCATAGAACAGGCAGGCGGGTTGCACCGTTTCGTGAGTTGGACAAAACCGATTTTAACTGACAGCGGCGGATTTCAAGTTTTTAGTCTGACGGATTTACGGGAAATTGAAGAAAATGGCGTAACATTTCGTTCACACCTTGATGGATCGTTGCACGTCTTTACACCGGAAAGTGTCATTCAGATTCAACAACGATTTGGTTCGGATATTATGATGGTGTTTGACGAGTGTACACCGTATCCCTGTGATTTTGAATACGCAAAGAAGTCGAATGAGATGACAGTGCGATGGGCAGAACGATGCAAAACAATGTTTGAAAAAAGTTCACCGATCTACGGNNCATTGATCCAAATGGAATTTGACGGCTATGCAATCGGCGGACTTGCTGTGGGTGAACCGGTGGAAGAAATGTACAAGATGACAGAATTTACCGAAAAATTCCTTCCGGTGCACAAGCCGAGGTATCTCATGGGAATCGGACTGCCGGAAAATATTTTGGAATCCATAGATCGCGGCATAGATATGTTCGATTGTGTTATCCCGACACGAAATGGAAGAAACGGAATGCTATTTACGCGCGACGGAACAATGAATATGAGGAATGCACAGTATAAAGCAGATTTTACACCTGTTGATGCAGAGTGCGAATGCTATACATGCAAGACCTTCACACGTTCGTATATACGCCATCTCTTTATAGCAAAAGAAATACTAGCGTTGCAGTTGGCGTCGATTCACAATCTCACGTTCTTTCTGTGGCTGGCACGAGAAGCGCGGAAAGCAATTATAGAAAAACGATTTAAGGAATGGAAAACAATGATGCTTGCACGACTGCAAGTATTACCATCGATTGAATATCAAACATCAATTTCATAAAAAAGAAACAGGAGGATACAATGTTTCATTATTTCACAATTCTCATGGCCCAATCAACAGGCGACGGAGGTCCAGGTCTGACGTCAAATATCATTCTCTTCGGTTCCATCATTCTTATTTTCTATTTCATGATTATTCGTCCTCAGCAGAAGCGAGCGAAAGAACGCCAGAAGTTATTGGAGAGTGTGAAGAAAGGTGATAAGGTTATTACTTCAAGTGGTATCTATGGTACCATTGCCGGATTGGATGAGAAGACTCTTCTCGTTCAGATTGCCGACAATGTGAAAGTAAAATTGGACAGAGGTTCGATCACAACAATCATTTCGGAATCTGAATCGGATAAAAAGATAGGATAAGAAGTCATAAGCTATAATCGTATACACATGGCACAAGAAAAATTTGATACCATTGAAGACGCAATTGAAGATTTCCGGCAAGGGAAAATTCTTATTGTTGTGGATGATGAAGATCGTGAGAATGAGGGTGATTTTGTTCTTGCAGCAGAAAAAACAACACCGGAAGCAATTAATTTTTTTGTGAAGGAAGGGCGCGGAGTTGTATGCGCACCGATAACGACTATTCGGGCAAAGGAATTAAACCTTGATCTCATGGTAGACGCAAATACTTCACTTCACGAAACGCCGTTCACTGTTTCCATCGATTATCTCCACGGAACAACAACCGGTGTTTCTGTAACCGACCGTTCCGCTACTGTGCGCGCACTTGTTGACCCAAAAGCTCAAGTAAATGATTTCGCACGTCCGGGGCATATTTTCCCTTTGCGTGCCATGGAAGGTGGCGTCTTGCGCCGTGCCGGTCACACGGAGGCAGTGGTTGATCTCTGTCAACTTGCAGGTTTGTATCCGGCTGGAGTTTTATGCGAAATTCTTGCAGAAGATGGTACGATGGCGCGTGTTCCACAGCTGTTGAAGATTGCCGAACAATTCGATTTGAAAATCATCACGGTACGTGCGCTGATTGAGTACCGGATACGCCGTGAAAAACTCGTACAGCGAATTGTCTCAACAAGGCTTCCTTCGCAGTATGGAGATTTTCGAATGTACCTTTTCAGAAGTCAGACGGACAACAAAGATCATATTGCGTTGGTCAAAGGTGACATCTCGCCGGAGAAACCGACGCTTGTTCGTGTCCATTCAGAATGTTTGACGGGTGACGTCTTCGGTTCTCTTCGTTGCGATTGTAATGCACAATTAGTTGCATCGATGGAGCGGGTGGAAATGGAAGGACAGGGAATTGTTCTCTATATGCGGCAAGAAGGGCGTGGAATAGGATTATTAAACAAGCTGAAAGCTTACAATTTACAAGATGAGGGTCTCGACACGGTTGAAGCGAATGAGGAACTCGGTTTCCGCGCTGACTTGCGTGATTATGGAATCGGTGCGCAAATTCTCCGCGATCTTGGTGTCGGTAAAATGCGCTTGCTGACGAATAATCCAAAAAAAATTATTGGCCTCACCGGTTATGGACTTGAAGTTGTGGAGCGGGTCCCGCTTGAGGTTCATCCGAACCAGCATAACGAGCGATATCTCAAGACCAAGCGGGATAAACTTGGCCATTTGATTCTGATAGATGCAAAGAACTCGGCGGAAGGGGAAAAAAGTTAGGCGGCAAAATTATTCTTGCGTCTCACTGATTTATCTCCTACTTTAATTTTAAAATAGCCATCATCCACAGGATGGTGGCTATTGTTTTTGCATTCACCCTTCAGAGACATTTTGCTGAAGGGATTTTTTTCGTTTTAAGGAGTTGGTATGGATGATCATAATAACGGTAAGGTGTATCTGACACGTGAAAAGCTTACAGAGCTGGAACATGAGCTTCGTGAGATGAAGACGAATGGTCGTGCTGATATGGCCGCCAAAATAGCTGAGGCACGCGGGTACGGCGATCTGAGTGAAAACGCTGAATATGACGCAGCGAAAGAAGCACAGCAACACCTTGAGTTACGCATTGCCA
>PLMS01000047.1 GCA_003142575.1 Ignavibacteriota bacterium | reverse complement strand
TGCTGCAGTGCATTCCATTTCACCTCGTAGTACCCCGCTGACTTCTGCCCGTTTACTAAAGTAGCTATTTCCTGTCCGAGCACATTGAAGATCTTCAACGTTACCGTGTACGATGCCGATGCATCGGGCACGGTGTACCGAATTACTGTTTCCGGATTGAATGGATTCGGATAATTAGCATAGAGTTTCATACTTGATGGCGTCAACACTACACCTGCATTATTCCCTTNNCATCGATATCGATGAGATACGCTTCGAATGCCGGATTGGGTAGACTGAGATGATCACCTAAAGTTAATTTTACATTCGCTCCGGCATCACCGGTCACGACGCGCATTTCCCACACATCGCCGTCCTCGTTCAGTGGACGGATGTCACGCATCATCGCACCATCGGCATTCTTGAAGTAGACGGCAACATTTTTGTCACCAACAATCGGTGGAATGTATGAATCATACGGATCATCACCTTCATTGGCTCCTTGTGCCATGCCAAGAGAACTCCCGTCACAGCGCATATCAATATCAGCACGATATGCATTGACAGCAACGGTCCAATTCCCGGCAGTCTCTTTTTCAATTGGCGGAACAGAGGATACACGGTTCGTCTTCGGCAACCCGCTGCGCTGACCCGCCGAAGGAAATTTTAATGTTCCCGCACTGTTCACATACGCTGCTATTCCTGACCACGGCTGTATTTGGCTAACAGATGCAGAAGTTGTATCCCAGCCGCCGATTGGACCAGTGCCGCTGTAATATGCATGCTGGCGTATAGGCTGAGGCACGGTTGAGGCAGTGGCATAAAACACGAGACTATCAATCGGATACGGGATATTGAATGGATTCCCGACAAGATTCCATCCGCTTTGCAATGAAATACCGGTGTTATACATAACATCCGATCGGACAACACTTGCCCCCTGAACAACAATCTGCGAGCCTTGATCTCTGACAATAAAGAAAAATGCCGCACCGGGAATAACTGCATTTGTCTGACTAAATTGATCATAATCCTGATATTGTCCATTGACGTACCGTTGGAAACGCCACCGAGCATAGGAGACATTATTATCTGTGTGAGACCCAAAGTTGCTTAACAGTTTATTTGGCTGTTGATTTGTTGGACCTAGATCATACGGTACGGAGATCATTCGATATGCAGTTGTTTTATTGCTTAGCTGCGAGGCTGCCGGCATATCAAACGATTTATCGGTGGCCTGCGGGTCTAATTGCACATCGATGGAATTATACGGAGACCATGTCACATTTCCTGCATTATCCCAGGCGCCAACGCGGTAATTCACGCCGATAGGTTTGGTGTTATAGATAAATTTATTTGTTGGAATCGAAAAACTGATTGAAGTCGCAGACACGAATTGCGAGTACGACCAACTCTGTTCTGATGTATTTCGATAAGCAACCTGCATCCGCGAAATTCCTGATCCTGCATCAGATGCTGAAGCACTCACTTGCGGTGACGAACTGACCAGACCGTTAGCATCCACAAGTACCGGTGTGCCGGTAGTATAGGGACTGACAGTAAAGGTTGGAGGAGTATTATCTACTAATATCGTATTCCGAAAGACCGAAACTGTACTACTACCGAAATTCACCACAGCAAAATCGGGCTTCCCATCGCCATCTACATCACCAATGGCAACAATAAAAGGTTCTGTGCCTGTTGTGAAATCAATCTTGTCTGCAAAGGAGACACTCCCATTTGTACCGGTATTCCGAAAGACCGAAATTGTACTGCTATTGTAATTCGCCACTGCAAAATCGAGCTTCCCATCGCCATCTACATCACCAATGGCGACACTCGAGGGATTTAACCCCGTCGTAAAATCCACCTTCGCAGCAAACGAGATAGTCCCACTTGTACCGGTGTTCCGAAAGACCGAAATTGTACTGCTATTGTAATTTGCCACAGCAAGATCTGGCCTCCCATCGCCATCTATATCGCCAATGGTGACACCCGATGGTCCTAACCCTGTTGTAAAATCAACACTCGCAGCAAATGAAACACTCCCAATTGCGCTGGTGTTCCGAAAGACCGAAACTGTACTGCTACTATCTACCACAGCAAGATCGGGCTTCCCATCGCCATCTACATCACCAACGGCGACACTTTGGGGTTCTAACCCTGTTGTAAAATCCACCTTCGCAGCAAATGAAACACTCCCAATTGCGCTGGTGTTCCGAAAGACCGAAACTGTATTGCTACCGTAATTCGCCACAACAAGATCGGGCTTCCCATCGCCATCTACATCACCAATGGCGACACTCGAGGGATTTAACCCCGTCGTAAAATCCACTTTCGTAGCAAACGAAATAGTCCCACTTGTACTCGTGTTCCGAAAGACCGAAATAGTATTGCTATTGTAATTTGCCACAACAAGATCGAGCTTCCCATCGCCATCTGCATCAACAATAGCGATACCAAAGGGCATTAACCCTGTCGTAAAATCCACTTTCGCCGCAAACGAGATAGTCCCACTTGTACCCGTGTTCCGAAAGACCGAAACTGAATTGCTAACGGCATTTGTCACAACAAGATCCGGTTTTCCATCGCCATCGACATCTCCAATGGCGACGCTAAAGGGATATGACCCAGTTGTAAAATCTACTTTCGTGGAGAATGAATTGCTGGTGATTGCCCCTCCGCCAACGAACGTAACAATGAACGGCGCATTTGAGTATGCAGTCAAGCCATTTACCGTTATCGTAATTGGTTGATATGTTGCCCCTACAGGTACTGTCACCTTGAGCGATGTCGAACTGGACGAAATAACCGGCGTCATCACCGCTCCGAAGTAAACGACGTTGTTTGCTGCGGTTGGATCGAAGTTTGTACCGGCAATGGTGACTGTGGTACCAATAGGTCCGGAGGTTGGGGTGAATGAAGTGATTGTGGGAATTGTAGTGCCGCCGCTTTGCGTTGTTGCACTCACAATATTTGTTCTGAGCGAAAGTCCGTTTGCATTAAAAGCACGTACATAGAAATCATATCCTGTTGAAGATGATAATCCAGTGACTGAAGACGATGTTACTCCTGCACCAACAACTCCTTGTTGTGCAAAAACAGCTCCTGTTCCCGTCTGCCGATAATAAATGACAAACCCTGTTTCATCCGTCGAATTATCGCTCCAAGAAAGCTTAATCTGTGTTGATGATACGACCGAAGCGACAAGATTTGCTGGAGATAATGGAGGTATTTTGAGTACAGTTGCGGCGCCATAGATATCCAGCCCGTTCGATAACTCTGTCCAGGTGGAATATGCCGTATGAGTACCAGAAACGGTGCTGCCATAAATAGAAGGGAAATCGTCCATGCTTACATTCGCAGTTGAAGAGCTATCTGAATATCCGAAAGCAAACTCTGATCCCGCCATACTGATCCGTGTTTTTCCATTCTGTAGGAAAGACACGTAAAAATTGCCGTCATAGTCGCTCGTGACATTAGGTAAAATCTCATCAACTCCAGTCCACCAACTCACCACACGCTCCTGCCATGTTGCACCTCCATCATCCGAAACATCCGCGTACACATCAAAATCAGATCCCGTCTTCCAATCTGTTGCATCTCCTTTATAGTCATATTGATATATTACAGCGATGCGTTGTCCTGTTGCCGCTACCATCGGACCAATTTTTTTATTCATACCACCATATGCATTCATCGGTAAAATTGTTTCAGAGGTCCACGATGAGCCGTAGGATACAGATTTTCGCAATACGATAGAACCTGCATTCGTATTAGTTCCTAAATATGCAATATACAGTCCACTTGAGCTATAGTCGAGTCCGATGGATGATGCATTAAGCTCTGATTGTGAAAGTCCTAAGGAATCAAATGCTTGCCATGTCCGAGCTGTATCCTTGGAAATAGTAAATAATACCTTATTTTTTCCATCTGCTTGTTTGAAGAGAATAGCCATGTAAAGATAGGACGTTCCAATATACTTCTGAGCATCTGTGACCATTTTATGATCTACAACATATTCGGTTGTGCTTACAACAGGAACAGGTACGTCCGGATTTAACTTTTCAACAGCCGGATCAAAGCGGTACGTCCGTAGCGCGCCATTGCGTTGGTATGAGACTACGACATCGCTTCCTACAAGCACAATCTGAGGTGAATACAAATGATATGAAGTACTGGAAACAGAGTTCCAATAATTCCAGACCTGTCCTCCATCTACTGATTTATACATATCGACACTACCATATGGATAAGTGCCTCCCACTATATCATAATTTTCAAATACGACATACATTCCACTGCCATCAGAAACAATCTGAGGCGATCGTTGATCTGCAGTTCCAGCGTAAATAGACACATCAGTCAACATTTGTTTTGCAGAATTGATTTTTGCCATCAGTTGTGGCTTTGATAAAGCAGATGACGACCTTTTAAAGGACCGCAAATCCAAATCGGTAGATAATTCCCTCCTTCCTTGTACACTGGGATTTCCAACGATTGGTTGCTTCATCACCGGACTCGAACCTGCCAATTGAGGCGTGTAATAAATTTTATCCTCTTGCAGGAGAGCTTTTATTGCTTTCTGATTCTGGGCAACAAGAGAAAATATTGGTACGAGCGACAGTAACAACAATACAATAAAACTCCACTGTGGGAAAATCGTATTTAAAAGATGGTGTGTGCCTCTCGCTTGTTTACTGTTGAAGCTGTGAAAGCCATGCAAACAATGATGGTCAATCGTTTTTATCAAATTCTTCATCGTGTGCCTCATTATGATGTTCAAATTTCTCTTATCCTTGGTACACTTGCAAAGATTAATTGTGCAGTTGACCATGGTGAGCAACTTCTCAGAGTTCTATGTCTACGGTAAACCTGGAGCTTCTGGCAATTGCTGTGTTTGTGACTGGCTGCTGCTGTTATCTTTCTTTTGCGATAATAAAACAGCCGCACCACCGCCGAGCACCACAACTCCTCCAAGCGTGTACCATATCCACGAAGACGAACCGCCTGTTGTACCGGTTGACACTTTTACGTCTTTGCCGGTTAGTTCCTTCGCCATCTCAGCGGCTAACTCAGGAATGATATCCGTCAGCAAATCTTCAATATCACCAGAATGTCGGCGGCTCTTATTTTGATTAATCTGTGCTGTGGCAATATCGATCACTTGTATATTTATGGTATAGATTTTCCCGACTTTCCCGATCGTTCCAGCAAACATTTTTTCCACTTTCAAAATTTTTCCAACTTCCACAATACATTCCACTTGTGAGCATGCTTCCGATTGCTGAAATCCTTGCTCTTGGAGAATAGACTTGATCCGGTTGCGGTCAACGACAATAAATTCACCTGTTTCAATGATCTGTCCCTGGAAGGCATCTGACAGCGATGCTGCATCTTCCTTCGATACACCGCCGCGCGCCTCGAACTCCAGAACAGCAAGATTTATTTTCTTCTTCTGAAGTTTATTGTCCTGACTCAATGCGGCAGGAGCCACAATCGAAATCAGGAATAGAAGTAAAACGAAACGGATAAGGGAAGGATGTAGGAATAGATGTAAACACATGTGAACCTCCTGCATAAAAATATTTTAAATTCCGCTGATCTCTTGCGTCCGGCAGTTATTTCTTCAGCGTGCCATCGAGACTCTTTATAAATTCCTGAACTAACTTCGGCAAGAACTTCTCACCAATATCTTCCAGATCGTCATCATACGTCCATATGTGAGCATACTCTACCCGTGAAGATTCCACATCGATCATTTTTAGATTCACGACGTACTTCTTTCCCAACATACCGATGGAACCCGAGAACATTTTTCGTACAGAAAGTATTTTCCCTGCTTTCACTGCATCTTCCCCGTTTTGAGTTGCTTGGAATCCTTGTTCCTGCAACACAGCGTTCAATTTATTCCGCTCGACTACAGTGAATCGTCCGGTATTCTGCAATGCGGATGAAAACATATCTGTTACACTCTCAGCTTCGCCTGCCTTCATACCGGCGCGTGATTCGAGTGAAAGAATACTGCAAAGGATAGGTGACGGAGGGGAAATTTTTTCTGTTGAACTGCAGCCGATAAGAAGAAGAATACTACTGACACACCATAGTAGCCTTTGCCACATCAAACACCTCACAGTTTAACGGTTCTTCAATATGCGAAATGAAGAACCATACACAATTTCAGTCATTTCGATGTTCACATCATTGTATTTTTTGAGAATATACGTAAGAATCTTTGCCCCCTACTTCTTTGCGGGTTCTTCTTCTTTCAGGAGCTCCTTTATCAATTTTTCCAGTTCAATTTGAAAATTTTCATGGTAGCCGTGATTGATTTTGCGCACAATCCCAAATTTATCAATCACCACCAAGACCGGTAACCCATGGACGGAATACAGACTTGCATATCTGCCCGATGGATCCACTAAACATGGTAATGTATAGCCGCGATTCTTATACATATCGCGTACTGAGTCTTCAATCGATTCAGCTTTCTCCATAGTATTGACAAGAAAGAATTTCACATTTTGATCTTTATAATCAGCTGCAAGCTTTGTAAGAATTGGGATTTCATTCTTGCAGGGCTGACACCATGTTGCCCAGAAACTCAAAACAACCACTTGCCGTTCTTTTTTCTTCCATGGTTCTCGCAGCGTCTTACCCGTAAAATCACGAAGAAAGACACCTGTATTTGTTATAAGATTGCGCATCACAAACTGGGGCGCTTCATCTCCAATACTTAATGTATCGGATCTGAAAATCAAGCTCGCTTCGGCAGTGTTCCACGTTGGTAAAATAAGCATTGAAAAGAGGAGAATGGCAAAAATTTTGAACAGGTTCATATGTTTTCCAGTATGAATGGGATAGCTGTAAAATCATAACAAGAATTTGCACCTTTGTCAATATATAATATCACAATATTTTCGCCGAACGACAAGGTATCCTTGCATTTGGCATACCTCCTTGTTAGATTAGCACCAGTTTTGCCGTCTGTTCTTTATCTTTACTTCACCACACCAAGGATGAATGTCATGACACCCGCTGAAGAAAAGAAATTCCATTTGAAACGTTTCGCAGGCATTATCATTGCCCTGGCAACTGTACTCCTCGTCGAACTTCTGTTTCATACATCCTTGATTCCCGACACGATAGGAACAAACATCTTCCAATCTGTGGAACGGCGCAGCCTAGATATGTTGATGCGGTTCCGTGGTGTTCGTACAAACGCAGAGAATGTCGTGATGATTAAGATCGACGACTACACTGATAAGCAACTCGGGTGGCCGATTCCACGTGATCAGTACGGCGCAGTGATGACACTCCTGAGCAACTCGGGTGCGAAAGCCGTTGCGCTTGATGTGTTCCTTGCCGCTAAACAGGATGTCGACAGTACAGAAGACGCTCTCCTCGTCCAATATTTGTCGCAAACACAAAACACCTATCAGGTCATTGGTCCGTTCATCCCCTCAAAGACAGAACGCGAACAAGTCAGCCTCAGAAACGTCGATAGCACTGCACATTATGTGATTGGGAAATTTGGAGTCCCTGCGCCGAAACAACATCATTTCCCACGCGCACCATTCATAAACGATTTTCCATTTCCTGAGTTGGCTAATGTCTCAACGGGAGTGGGTCACGCATTGCTCATTCCGGATGAATTAGACGGTGTCATCCGCTCTATGCCGCTCTATATTGAATACGCTGATCGCTTGTATCCATCTCTCGGTTTTGCACTCGCACTCAAAGCACTCAACATCAAACCGAACCAAGTACGGTTTGAAGACACAGAGGATGGTACGATCGTCTATGCCGGTTCACTTGTCATCCATACCGGTCTGTGGGGCGAAGTATTGATAAATTATATCGGCAAAAGCGAATTGTTTCCGTCGGTTTCCTTTTATGACGTGCTTTCAGCCGCCAAGGAGCGAAATGAAAAATTCTTTGAACAGTTTAATGGAAAGGTATGCATCATAGGTCCGACAATTCGTTCCATCGGTGATTACTATGCCACTCCATTTGAAGAATCATCGGCTGGATTTATGACGCACGCAAATGTCTATGATATGATAGTCACAAACTCATTCATTACACAGGCACCTGCGTGGATCCAATTCCTCCTTCTCCTGATTATCACACTTATCGTTGGATTCGTTACGCAAACACGGCATATGAAAATCGGGATTCTCGTTCTTATTGTCGTGACATTTCTCTTCTTGACAAGTGCTATTGTCGCTTTCAATTCTGCACATCTCTGGTTGAACATGGCAGCCCCGCTGAGCGCACTTCTCATTTGTTTTGTTACAACCGTTGCTTACAAAGCAGCTACAGAAGGCCGCCAGCGCAAGATGATTACGAGCATGTTCGGCACATATGTCGACAGCAATGTTGTCCGAATTCTTATTAATAATCCAAGCCTTGCAAGATTGGGCGGTGAAAAACATGAGATTACGATCCTCTTTACCGATATCAAAGGCTTCTCGAGTATTTCGGAAAAAGTGAGCGAGGATGTTCTCGTCAAACTTCTCAATATCTACTTCACTGATATGACGAATGTCGTTTTAGCAAACGGCGGTGCAGTGGACAAATTCATCGGCGATTCCATTATGGCATTCTGGGGTGCACCGCTGCCTGATTCCGATTCTGCATACCATGCCTGCGTTACTGCCGTGCACATGCAATCACAATTGGATAAACTTCAAACACAGTTATTCAAGATTGGCGGCGTGGGAATCAAGCAGCGTATAGGTGTGAATACGGGATTATGTATTGTCGGGAATATGGGATCCGAGCAGAAAAAAAACTATACGGTCACAGGAGACCCGGTCAATCTCGCCTCTCGTCTTGAAGGAGTGAATAAGCAATATGGTACCGGTATTCTCATCTCAGAGTTTACCCACAAAAAAACCGGCAAACGCTTGGTCACTCGCATGGTTGACCGTGTGCAAGTCGTAGGCAAATCCGAACCCGTGCAAATCTACGAACTCATAGACCTCGCCAATAAACCGCTAGACGATAAGATGAAGTACTTTCTCGATATCTATGATCAAGGACTCAAAGCATATCAAGAGCGCCGATGGGATGAGGGCATTGCGTTCATGGAACACGCAATGGAGAAAGTTCCAGACGATTCTGTCTGCCAACTGTATATTGAACGGATGAAGTTATATCAGATCACGCCGCCGTCCGATAACTGGAGCGGTGTATTTGTCCTTCAATCGAAGTAACACGAAGAACGAAGAGGTTTGTGGGCCCTGCTGGACTCGAACCAGCGACCCGCAGATTATGAGTCTGCTGCTCTAACCAACTGAGCTAAGGGCCCGTGTTTTTAATTTGAAAACCGCATTTACCTGTTACTATTTTACCTAAAATCTCCAAAGTAAACCTTAAACCTCGATTGACAGGTTACAAATTGGTAACACTTGGTATCAAGTGTCATCCAATAGTAACGGCTTGAGGCACATAAAAGTAGCACAAAATCCAAAGATAAGCAAGATGGATAACTACACCCATTTTCAACAAAATCTGAAAATTTTGAATGAGAAAAGACAGAACCGATGCAGGATGATAGCAGCATCTGTTTTGTGCAGATATTTTAAAAATAGAAATGATCTTTTATTTCCATAGACAAATCGATTCGTAGCAGTATCGCAGGATTGCAGGATTAATAATTTTCGAACTATACGACAGTATAAAAACGAAAAAGGACTAATGTATGAATTAGCTGACGGCCAGAAGTTATATCAACTCTCTTATGGAGAAGTCAAAGACACCGAATCTAAATATTCCAGTGATTTTAGTTGCTGTAATACAATCGATATCGAAAATCTTTCTTGGAATTCACTCACGGCATCAAAATACGAACTCTTATTTCAATCACTCTGCACTTTATTTCCATATAAGAATAACGATACGTCTCAAATACCAATTGATAAATTGTTGAGCCTCTTCGCCCTGAGCACTTATTGTTTTCCTCTATTTGATTCACACGGAATACTCCTTCTAAGCGATGTATCGGGACATATTATATTAGACCTGCTTCATATACTTAGAAGGATATGTTTCAACGGATATATTGTTAAACCTCACGATGGACTAAGCGCAATCCGTCACTTTATTTCAAGGAATTCAGCGACATTACTCTTCGAAGAATCAAATAAGTATAGACCAGCAATTCAAAAACTTTGTCTTATTAGCCAAAACCATTCCTCTCAGCAGTATCATCTTTATGAAGGTGATATTAAAAGCACAACTATTTATAGCCCCAAAGCAGTTGTTACCAGCAAATCGAATTATGAAAAGATAGATCGGTATGCAGCCCATATCTATGGTCATTCTCTTCTTCCAACTCAACCGAGCGATGAAAGACTTAAAGAAATCTCTGCCGCTGCATTACATTTTTCATTGGTCGCTCAGAAGACAATAGTTGACGCAATTAAAGAAATCGGTCAATCTATCTCAGACAACAATCCATATTTCTCTCTAGTAGTAATGGCCAGAGTCCTTGGATTACTCGGTCTTATTGAGCCCAATGATATTGAACAGATTTCAAATATTTTAAAACATCTTATGGAGTTATATGAGCGTGAAAGTAGCCTTAATGTAGAAAAAGAAATTCTTAGTCTTGCAGCTTACTTTATAAGAGATTATGGGCTTGGAGAATTAGATGAAACGTGGATCCCTACTGAAGCTTTCATTGCATATGTAAGAACCTCCAAGGATGTTGATTCGACATATAGATCTTTAATGAATACCAAAAAAATCATCTCTACACTCATCGACAACCGAATTAGTAAGACTAAAGATCGTAAAACGGTTGACTTAACCGACGAACAAGGTAAGAAGACCGATCGCCGTCCTCGGATGTGCCGCCTATGGGATATTAATACTTTAAGAACAATCACTGGAATCGATACTAGAAGAAAAGGAGTTCAAAAATGACATCACCAGACTTACATCATCGCAATAAACCGACACGTATGTCGGAGATGAAGGGACTTGAAGATATCCTTCCATTCTTTCAACCAATTGTTGATCCCAACAAGGCTGCCCATATTGCATTAGTCGCTCCTAAAGGATGCGGGAAATCAACCATTGCTCTATTGCTAATGAAAGCCCGTTTTTGTCAAAACAGAAATGGCTTCGACTGCTGTAATAAATGTGAAACCTGCGAAGAAATAGGAAATGGTATAGGGTATGGAAGAAAACTTCATTCTTCCTATATGCGAACCGGAACTGAATTGGATTTTAAACTCTTATTTCAGGAACTCTCGTATAATTGTTTTTGGGGAGGCGGACCTTTTGCTTGGCTTGACGATGCTGACAATTTCCACCCGGGAAACTTTGACCGACTACAGCATTATCTTGACATTTACCCTAATACACCTGTAGTTCTTGTCGCAACAGATGTTGTTAAATTAAAACCAATAATTGAGAGCAGATTGAGGCATATCCCAATCGAATATACTATCGATTCAATGAAAGAACTTGTTATATCTGCTTGCAAGGTGGAAAATATTCCTATTCAGCAGGAGGAGGCAGTGTATGAGCTTGTTCGAAGAGCAGCAAAAATACCTCGTACGATACTTCTGTCTCTTTCAAGTATTAAAGATCTTACAGACTCGGGATACAAGGAATATAAAGAAGGACTTAGCCTTAAAATTCTCGACCATCCAGTCATATCAACAAATTTAATGAAACCAACTGGCGATTCCAGATTCACTATTCACGACAACGATGATGATGAAAATCGATACTTAGACCAATGACACACTGGTTCTAAATATCGTATTTATCGATCCTTGTGATAAAGAATTTACGATATTTGTCCTACTAAGTGATTTGAGCTTATTAATATTTTATCAAGCGACTACCATATGTTGGCACATTTCGACTATAAGGTAGGTGTGCACTAATTCTATTGGCGTATATTATTTTGAAACCTTTCAGGTTATCCAAAAGAAGTTCCTAAAAAAGGAACTTAAGAAGTTAATCTTCTATCTCTATATTTTATTTTTCCCTTTTTTGTTGTTGTGTAATCCTATTAATAACTACCACCTATAACTCTATATGCATTAAACCATTACTTTCTTCTGTTATTACTCCAACATCTACGTTCTGTTTTTCCCCCAACCATTGACTGATTACGACCTGAAGTTCCTCATAAATTAATTCTGTAGTGTGTGGATTTTGAAACTCAAATTCATCCATCACCCAAAATCCTTTTTCATTCCGTTTAATGGAAAACACCGCCTCAAATATTTTAGTTAAATCCACACAGTAGATATAAGTATTCTGATCCAGTGCTATTGATCGGAGATATCCCTTTAGCTTTTCACTGTTTAAACAATTTTCAAATTGCTCTCCAATATCGCGAATGGTCTTTGCATCATTTAATGGAGTGACCATTTCATTACCTGTAAGTGGCGGTCGGAATCTAATCCGTCCGCGTGTTATCCCAGTCTTTGCATTTCTAATGGATCTTTGATATGCTCGTTTGATCTGTTTAATAGAATCAAAGCACTGTGGTTCCTCTCGTAGAGTCAGCATCTTTCTAATGAGTATAATTAATTTGGCTTCTCTATCTTCGCTTTGATCAGCACCTACTTCATTTAATAGCCTGTCGGTTACTATCGTCTCGACTTCCTTATCACAGACCATCGAAAGAACCCCTGCATTGATGCGTTTGATAAAGCATAACCGTTTGGTGATGTGCGGATTGTGCTCTAAAGATTGCTTCAGTCTATGGAGAATCTCTTTATTCAGTGATTTGGGCACAATTCGCTTAAAGGCTTGTGTAAGACTTTGTGGGAATCCAAGTATGGCTAAAGCATGCCTATCGCTCCCAGATAGGAGGAGGCTTAAATCTGTCAATCCCCCGTCTGAAAGTTCATCAGAATTTAACAGTAAGGCAGTAACAAGCGCAGGTCGTGATACAATCTTTTCATATTGATATCTTCCTTCCAAAGCCAGTTCGTATGCTTTGACACGGACTTCTTTTGGCAGGCTTATTAATATTTCGCGGATGGTTAAATCGATAGATTCAAGTTCAGCCATCGTATCTTTTAGCTGAGCATCGCTGCCAATGAAGTCAAGGACATATTGTCGCGTATCAGTATCATAAAGCGTCTCTTGTTTTGTTTTCCGTATTGACGCTATTAAGAGTTGATCATCCAGCAGAGATGTATTGTTATGATGGGAATGAGGCGAAAATGAACTTTTTGTTTCAACAACGATATTTGAAGAATCAGCACGTTTTATGCTGCTATTGATGTAAGGAGTTGAGATAATTCTCACAAGGGATCCTAATAAAATACAATAACTGACTTTTAGTAATTGAGATTGTTACACTGCATAATAATCTTGACAAACCCAATGATTCCCGTAATCTTCAAATATCAGAGAAGTAAAAATTCATATTTGCATTACATTGAGAAACGCTTTGTAAATATGGATATAGCTAAATTCTGATGTTCAAATTGTCAAATAATGGTAAAACTCTCACAAACCCAACCACGATCAGAACCACTGGGATGGAATATCAAACATAGCGTTTGACGTTTCCCATCAATTGCGAATTCTGATTTGTATACTATCTCAAAATACATCCAGCGGATGCCTAAATCATCATCCACGTCATCCTTCCACGGAATTCCCAAAACAGCTACTGCTTTAGCTGGTGTTTTGCCTAAAAATTGTTTTACGGTGTTATTATCGTAAAATGGGTATTGGCTTGTTGGAATCTGCTTTTGATCATTAGACCTCTCGGATGTCTCAGAAGAAATTGCAGAAGAATCTGACGTCTGTTTTGTTTCTGAACTTTGTGAGGGGCTTACCGAATCGGGCGAGATAGACGCCACCCATTTTTCACCTGTTTTGGACATAAGAAAAAATATCCCGCCAAAAGCAGATAGCAAGATTATAAGAGCAATAGAATATTTTCTCATAGATACTCCTATTAATATTTTCGATTCCTTCGCTTAATTCAGTCCCACAGTATCTCACCCAAAAGAGCATTGACCATTCTCGTTGCTCCAAAGACAAATCCAGTTATTGAAGAGATGATAGGAAGTCTTTAATAGTGTTTTGCCTTTCGAATTGATGACAATAGGAGCCGGTCGTCAAATATAAATTTGTTCAGAGTATTTTCTTGAGTCGTCTGAGCTATATATCCTTTGGCTTCTCTATAAAGCATATTTTCTATATTTCAGTGCTGCTTAAGCCACAGTCTTATTTTCTTTGGCATTTTATTTGGATCAACCAGCCTTGTTATAGCAATGGGATAGCCCTTATCTAAATATACTTGTATATAATACCTGGTGTCCGCATAATACATAAAATAGTAGCCGGAGTATTTTAATGAAACACTGTCAAAATATGCTCTGACCTGTTCTATAGAGATATCTGAATATTCAGTGACGACAAAGGATATAGTGTCACCCTCTATATGATAACTTATCACCTCGGCGGCATTTATTCCTAGGGGACGCAAATAATTGTATTTTTTTGTAAAGATTATGTCTGTTATAGCGCCATTATAACGCTTTATATATGGTGGGCTATCAGACATTTCCTCTGCAAGAGCTACGGCTCGTCCAACTGGCGATCCTATAATTCTAACAATGCCACTTTTATCCTGAGCCAGAGTATCAGATAAAGATAGAATGAATACTAACAGCGATAAGTATTTCATAAATGCCGCCTTTCATAGGAAAACATTCATAACACCCTATTCGAGTTTAAAAAGAATATATACACACCTACTTGCATAAATCCAAAAGCTCCTGGGGAACATGATAACCTAGTTCTATCGCGCTCATGAAATCCTTTAGTGCTTTGCTCTTCTGGCGAAGCTCAACGTATGAGCTGCCTCTGATGAAATAGGCATCTGCATCATCCGGATTCAACTTGATTGCTTTGGTGAGATCAGCAATCGCTCCCTGATTATCTGCAAAGAGAAACTTTGCTTTCCCCCTGCCAAAGTAGGCATTTTGTTTCAACTTGATTGCCTCGGTATAGTCAGCAATAGCTCCCTGATAGTCTTCAAGCATAAGCTTTGCGTTTCCTCTATACCTGTAAGCACTTGCGTCATCCGGTTTCAACTTGATTGCTTTGGTGCAGTCAGCAATTGCTCCCTGATAATCCTTAAGTGCATGCTTTGCGTCTCCCCTCCAACGGTAAGCATCTTCATTATCCGGCTTCAGCTTGATTGCCTCGGTGAAATCAGCAATAGCTCCCTTATAGTCTGCAAGGCCATCCTTTACCATTCCCATTCCGACGTAACCCCATGCATCATCTGGTTTCAACTTGATTGCTTTGGTGAAATCAGCAATTGCTCCCTGATAGTCTGCAAGAAAATACTTTGCTTTCCCCCTGTAAAAGTAGGCATCTTCATCATCCGGCTTCAGCTTGATTGCCTCGGTGAAATCAGCAATAGCTCCCTGATAGTTTGCAAGAAATAACTTTGCGTTCCCTCTGCCAATGTAAGCACCTTCATTATCCGGTTTCAGCTTGATTGCCTCGGTATAGTCAGCAATAGCTCCCTGATAATCTTCAAGGTGAGACTTTGCTTTCCCCCTGTAAAAGTAGGCCGTTGCGAAATCCGGTTTCAAACCAATCACCTTTGTGAAATCATCAATCGCTCCCTTATAGTCTGCAAGAAATCCCTTTGCGCCACCTCTGCCAATGTAAGCACTTGCATCATCCGGTTTCAACTTGATTGCCTCGGTATAGTCAGCAATAGCTCCCTGATAGTCTGCACGCTCTAATTTCGTATTCGCACTCTTCCACCAATCGACCGCGCCATTCTTTGTCTGAGACATAGACACGGCGTGTAGACAAACGACCACCAAGAAAAAAACAATCACCTTCTTTTTCACTATATCACCTCCATTGTTTGCTAAGATCAAAAATTAGAGACTACCTCCAGAATCAGGAACCTTTGGTGCAGAGTGGAGTGCTCGGTTGATGATTTCTTTGATATTCATTTTGAATTAGCAATATTGTATCCAATTAATTCACGATACATCGAAATAGTTTTATCTTTTTTTATTATTTCTTCTTTTACCAAACCAACATCTGGAGCATAATATTGATACATCTTTGCAAATGGTTCTATTTTGTTTGTTGTTGTGTTACGATATGTAATGGTTAACAAGATTTTACAAACGTTGGCAAACTTACCAGCACTTGTTTCAACATCTTCAAAGCTAATGACTTGATATTTATTATATGTTCCTTCTTTTTCCCCCTTCCAGTTTCCATTTTTTCTTAATGGAAATTGAAGTATTGTATTACCAGAATAGAAACGCCATTCACCACTTCCCAATCCACCTCGGAATGCTATGTTGAGCACTATATTTCCACGTGGCTCTATTAATTCTTCAGTTGTCATTGGAAGCATTGAGCCATACTTGGCAACAGTTCGAACTTGAAAAGCACCGTATTGGTCCAAAGAATCTATAATCTTGACAACCTGCGTGTTATTCCCTTCCAATCGGTAAGTCCATTCATTGCCAACCTTCAAAGGATAGTAATTTGATGTAGTGTCCTGAGCAAAAAGAAAAAATGATAATATGATTTGCATCAATAAAATCAATTTCGTTTTCATAACATTCCTTTTGATTGTTTATTAAGTTGTTAAGTATCGGCTCCAATGCTTTTTATCAATTACACTCTCAAAAAGTCATAGTTCTTCACTTCCTTATTTCTTCGCTTAATTCTGTTCCACAATATCTTGCCCAAAAGAGAAACGTCCACTTGCGTTGTTCCCACGTTAGATCAAGTTTCTGTAGCGCAGTAAGGAGATCGCTGTATGTGAGAATGCGAAATTTGTTCACCCCATCTTTCAGGGTCTTTTGAAAATGTTTTGCTGCTGAAATAGTTGCAGTATCATCGTGATGACAGAATATCCCAGTATACGCTTTATCTACATTTCCAGAATTTTCACACCATCGGGCAATAAGCTCGTTTCTAAACAGTTCATTCATTTCAACCGTCTGGTAAGATTCAAATTCACACAAAAAGTGATCTTTATTTTTTGTGAAAACCTGAAAATATTCTTTTCGATTCTTTGCAACAGGTGAAAAGCTGTCGGTGTATTTAACTTCGAACCCCCAAAGGGCTTTCTGGCTATCAGTTGTCGTAAAGATAAATGCCACATCGAACGCCGATTTATCATAGCTATATCCATCAGGACGGAATTCGAATAGAACTTCTTTTACTTCCTTGACATCTGGAAACAATGTTTTTAAAAATGCTGTCGCTAAGTCAAGGTTTATGGCCATTTCCCCAAATGCATTAAAACAAAGTGGCTGACTAGAGAGTAAGTTGTTTACTGCGCGCTTTTCTTCGATCATCTGAGACTTATCCAGATTGTTTTGAATGGTCTTAGCATATGCTTTATATGAATTCGTAGTAAGGAAATTCTTCTGTGTCTTTTCACCATTTGTTATTGTATTGCATACAGTTTCACTTGGCTTCGATGGATGCTGACCTGACTTTTCCAACAGTACAAATGTTCGCCACCAGCCTTGATGGAGACGCATAAGATGAGTAAAGTCCTTTTTATCCTTCGGAACATTACCAATCAATTTCATCATTTCATTATATAATGGTTTTTTGTCCTCACTATAATCGCTCCATACTTGGCTATTACAGTAGGACAAAGATATGAGAGACACGCCGAAGGCGATTAATATATTTTTAGTTGTGCACATTTTAATTTCTTCGCTTTAAATAGTCTAACAATCAATCATTCTTACTGAAGCTAAGCTACGGCAGCGAATTTGTCGACCGTATTTTTCGTCAGCTTAAGCGACTCGATAGATGTCTATGAACCCACGCTTTGTGAATATTGCCCCAACTCTTTGATGCTTTTCCTAATCGTCCCGCTTGACGTGGATGAACCAACGGTAAAACTTCGACTGAATATCCATCAATATTTATCGGAATTGTTTTTCCGTAAAGCTTTCCATTTTCTGTTATTTGCGATAAGCTGTCAATTCGACGATAATATTTTAAAAATCCTTCTATCGGTTTGTCGCCAAGTAAAATTATTAATTTTGCTTTCGATTCTATCAACTCATTTACTATTTCTTTTCTTCGTTGTTCGTCGGCAAAGATTTTGGGAACAGGAGGGAAATTTATCTGGGGAAGTAACCCCTTTTTGAGGTATGGATTGTATACGCGTTCGATTGCATTAGATTGACCTCGATTCATCCGACTTTTTGGTAAAAGATCACAAAGCCAAACATCTTCTCTGGTGTATCCAAGAGGATATAGATACAGATCGTCAAGAGTTCTTCCCGACGGACCATTAAAAACTGAACTCGCAGGCAATAAGTAACCACAAGAAGAGGGAATTTTAATCTTTCCGATAATTTCTGCGGCATTTTCTCCGCGCCAAAATATTTCAGGTTCACTTGCAACAGCAAGAGCTTTTACGACAATTTTGCCTTGGACAGAGATCCATTTCGCATGCACCGCGCTTGCATAAACACCAAGAACAAATATTTTCTTTTGACCACGATCAATTTGCCGAACTGCGTGAATTTTTTGACCGAAGGGAAATGCATATTCACTTAATGTATTTGGCATGTTGTATCTCCTTGATTATTATATGGACAGTGAAAATAAAAAGGGCGCATTCCAAATACGTCCCCTTCTGAGGCACTGCCGTGCCAACCAGGAAGACGTAAAGGATGCGCCCATGTTATTGGGCGCAGTCCTCGATACGTTTCCTGGATTCGAAAAATGGCAGTTTTCAGAAGGAACGCAGTCGAAACTACGCGATATTTATTATTGCTATATTTTTATGTTTTAGTCGATATTCTCCAAAATGATAATTTCTTTATACAATATAACACCAGACCCTACCGATCTCCAAATGGTGTCAGTAACGTATTGATTTATAATGACTTGTTCAAGCAGGTTTGGCCTTTTGTGGTTTGAACCTTATTTACACGCCAACGAAATCACAGTATCTATTTCACCAGTATTTTTCTTACCACCCTGCACACATTCACACCAATCGTCTTTGAATCCAGATAAATAAAGGCTCTCATTTGGTTCAGTTTTCGTGACGGTAATATGACATATCACAATAGCTTGTTTCATTAACATAAATTTGCAACAAAAAAGATATTTACAATTTGGTTATTTATCTTTGAAAAATATTTCATTTATCGCATTCACTATTCCATAGTATTGACGTTCTTTATTTACGCGAGCTTGAGGATGTGAAGAAGCAAATAATATTTTATTGGATTCGTATTCCCTATAAGGAATATCACCCTTTGTGATTTGCCAAGGTTTTGTGATTGGTGAGATAAAGTTAGTAAACAATCTTGCGGTTGATTTTCCGCAGCAGATTATGATGTCGGGATTATAGATAGAAAATTGCCTCTTGATCAACCCGGCATTTCTCTCGACGTATTTTTCCAAAGCTCTTTCATCCGCAATACCATATCCAGGTATTTTCTTGAGATTAAACAAAACAACATAGTTCAAAGCACTGATTCTTGAGTAAGGACTGATGTCTTTAACGAACTTCCATTGTATGCTATTTGGAAGATTACGAATCCCGACAACCCACCTCGCAATAGTATCAAATGTAGGCGTATGTTTGTCTGAATGAATATGATCTAATAGACTCCATCCACCTTCTCCAGGGCTATTCGGCTCTTTTAATAGAAATAATAATTTGAGACTGCTCGAAGAATAGGATCCTTCCTCAACGATTCCATCCCGCACAAATCCCTCGGTAGGTATTGGAAAATTAGAAAAGAATTCATCCTCTTTCTGTTTGATCGTCAATGATTTTCCTAGTTTTATAAATTCTACATTCTGAGCCAGAATAAGTATCCCACCTATCATCTCTCTTCATCATCGTAGCAAACAAAAACAATCCGAAACATAGACTCGAGTCCTTTTTGTTGCTTAAAGCAGCTTTTTTGAAAATTGGAATAAAAACTATTCCTTTATTTATTGATGCTGCCAATTCGTTTGCATTGATAACAGGGTGACCATTAATTTTATTATTTAACTCGGTTTCGATTGCCTTATATTCAGAAGGATCTAGTCGGTTTTTCCATTTATCATATTTATTCTTAAAATGAACCTCTTTGACTAGTTTATTATTTTCATAAAGCATAATTAACCTCAATATTTTGGATTATTATTTTTTGGCATCAAGTAATAAGCTGCTAAAAAATATCTACGTTCTACAAATGTTTAACATTTTTTACTTCAGTAAATGGTATCCAATCTTCTGGCGAATTTCAACCATAATCCTTTCCGCTAAATAAAATCTTTATTGACAAAAGGTGCTCCAATGGTTAATAATTTAATCGAAATTATAACAATTGAACCATTTGGAAGCCATTTTAATGATTGTCTGGAGTCCTTCAAGTTGGGCTTTATTTAAACAGTGTCCCGCCAAGTATAAAATCAAAGTAATTGAACGATGGCAACATCCAGAAATTAAACTGGATCAAACTTTTGCGAAACTTGCAATCCCTGGTCTTACAGTCGATCGTGCTCTTCAGTTTTGGATTCATCGGAATCAGTTTGATGACAAGAAATGGCTTCAAGACAATTTTGATATGTTTTGGCGAATGGTTCTGAACGAAATCAAGCCAAAATGGTCTGAGCTCGAATCTATTGCCACCAAAGAAGAAACCCAACTTGGTCTGAGAACTGCAATACAAATGCTTGAGCAAATTAATTATTCGAGCTATTCGTTACAAGTTCAGCCTAATTTCTTTGAAAAGATTACTGATGATTTTTGCATTGCTGGCAGTGCGGATATAATTCTTATTGAGCCAAATTCCACTAAAGCAATCCTCATTGACTTCAAGAATTCTCACAGTCGAGAACGCCTTACACGAGATCAACTTGTCATCTATCAAATTGGTTTGAAGAAAAGCACACCTTATTTGTTTTTAAAATCAGGTTATCTAATGTTTAATCCCAGACTTGAGGAATGGAAATGGTTCAAGCTGGATGAGCGACACGAAAAAAAGCTTATCGATAGTTTGACAGAAGCAACGGCAAAAGTAAATAAGGGCGAGTTTAACTACCGATATAATAATTTCTCGTGTTCACGCTATTGTGAAGTCCGTTTTGGCTGTCCGATGTTTCAGAAGCTTCTTGGTCGGAACCGGTTCAGAGAGTTTGAAGGGATTCAGAAATGAGATATAGTATGCGAACAGTTACCTGGAAATTCTGTGAAACCACGGAGTCCTTGCCCGATCTTAACGGGAAGAAAAAATTGTTGGTTCGTGAACCTCAAGACATCTTCGATAACTACTTACCACTTTTTAAGAATCAAGTCAGAGAACGCTTCGTGGTATTCTGGCTCAATTCTGTAAACAGAGTTCTTGGATTTGAGGTCGTCACTGAGGGAATATTAAACTCTAGCCTTGCACATCCCCGTGAAGTATTTCGAGGGGCTGTCGTTTCTACAGCAGCTTCGATTATCATAGCGCATAATCATCCTTCCGAAAATACAGAGCCTTCGCAAGAAGATATTTCTATCACAAAGCAATTAGTAGAAGCCGGAAAGATCATTGGTATTCCAGTTCACGATCATATTATTTTTGCAAGTGAATCATTTATCTCGATGGCAGCCCTAAGAATGATTTGAAAAATAGGAGGTATAAATGTCTCATAATCTTAATATCAATAATGGCAAAGCGGCGATGTTTTATGTCGGTGAAACACCTTGGCATAAATTAGGCACAAGGCTTGATAACCCAGCTACTTCAAAAGAAGCTATTGAAGCAGCAGGTTTGGATTATGCTGTAGAAAAGGTCTCGTTGGAAGCTGTGGTCAATTTGATTGATCGGAAGCCTGTTAATAATCATTTCGCAACTATCCGCACAGATACTAATGATGTTCTCGGCATTGTTGGCAATCGCTACTCTCCTATTCAAAACAAGGATGCATTCACATTCTTCGATGCTCTTGTTGGACAGGATGAAGCAATTTATCATACAGCCGGTGTGATAGGGAAAGGTGAACGCATTTGGATTCTGGCAAAGCTCCCAGACTACATCCGTATAGGCAAAGATGATTTAGTTGAAAAATACCTTTTGCTCACAAATTCACACGACGGTTCTTCTCTTGCCTGCGCGAAACTCACACCTATACGCGTTGTATGTCAAAATACTTTATCAGTTGCGTTAGCAGGTTCAGATCAGGAAGTTCGTATTAGGCATACGGCTAATGCCCATACAAGATTGGAACAGGCGTATAAACTTCTTGGCCTCACAAATGTTCTTTATCACCAGCTTGAGGCAATATTCAATCGTATGGCTTTAACTCATATTTCCGATAAGGAGCTTATGGATTACGTCAAGGTGCTGATTCCTGATAATCCCGATGCAGAACATCAAACAAGGCGAGAGCGTATGAGAAGCACAATTCTTGATCTTCACGAAAGCGGCAAAGGAGCAGAAATGAGTCGCGGAACACTTTGGGGAGCCTACAACGCAATTGCAGAATATACTGACCACATTCAACGGACCAAAGACACTTCGGCACATCTTCGAAGTATTTGGTTCGGAGGCAGTGAACGATTTAAAGTCCGCGCATTTGCTTTGGCCGGAAGTATGTTACGCAATTAATAGGAGTGAAGAATAATGAACTTTATGGATGAGTTGCTTGCGGAAGTTGAAGAAAAAGAAGAAAAGCGAAAACTTGAATTAGATCGCTTACGGGCTGATCAATTACTAACTGCAATAGGAACGTTGGAACAACGTGCAGATGATATTAATGAGCTTGCTGATTCAGAAATCAAACTAATTGAAGAATATCGCAGCGTCGAGCTTACAAAGGTTCAAAAGAAGATAAGTTGGCTGTCTTGGAATTTGCATCAATTCATCAATTCAAGTGGCGAAAAGACAATTCGTCTGCCGCACGGTGTCCTTAAACTCCGGTTAGGACGCGATAAGGTGACTATTACGGAACTTCAGCAATTTCTTGACGTTCCATCCAATCAAATATTCTTAAAGATTATTCCGGAATCTTTCGAGCCAAACATCCAGGCAATACACGACCACATCAAAACGACCGGACATATTCCCGACGCTGTAGAATTTCGACCAGCAGAATTAAAGTATTCTTATAAGACAATCAAAACAATAAGGAGTAATGGCAATGGAAAAGACAAACAACAATCAGCGGATGAAGTTAGAATTGGAATTGAATCAACCAACAAAATTACGGTTACTGAAGAATAAACCGTACGAAGGGAAAAGTGAATTTGGGATATATCATCTCTTTAGTGTTGAAAGAGATGGTCAGGAGTTTGCATATTTCGCAAGCCCTGAAATAAGCCAGAAAATTCAGGAACTTGGAGTCAAAGCAGGTGATGAAATATTACTAACAAAAGTTGCCGTCTCGAATGGGAAGAAGGCGAAGGCGGATGTCTTGGTGGAGGTCGTGAACAATCACGTTCGAACTCAAGCGCCAGTAAGCGGCGATAGTCTAAAACAGATAATGGAACAGTGTTTGAAGGACTCTATTGAAATTACTAGGTCATTGCAAGTGCCCTTGGATATTCAGAAGATTGCCTCGTGCCTGTTTATTGCAAGAACATAGGTAGAGTATTAGTCCAAAGATTATCAATTTACCTCTTGACATTTATAAAAGACTCTCTTACATTATTGAGAGTCTTTTATCATTTTATCAAAGGAGTATATAATGGCAGCAGGTCGCGAATCCCTCATTCTTCAGTTACTAAACAATAACATCGATGAATCACTGCTTATTAAAATAGAAAAGGATTTTGAAGATATTCCCGAGTGCTATTCGAGCTCAACATTGAAAAAGCGAATAAGTCATTTTAATAAACTCAAAAAGAAACTTATCAATATATTTGATCCTTCAAGTGGAATCGAAAATCGAGTTGATGACATAGAAGAGTTTTTTGAAGACTACTTACGACCGAGAATCAAGGTCAGCAAAACAATGGATGTCTATACTCGTCCGTTTGATAAAGATGAATTATTCTCGGATTCAGAATTATTTATCGAACGAGTAGTTGGCGAAGCGCTTTATTCTTTAGCTTGCAATATTAAGGTCTATAATGTTCTTACTTGTGATCACTGCAACAAATATTATTTTGCCATCCGAAAAGATGCTCGATTCTGCTCTACCACCTGTAAACGTCAAGCAGATTTTAAAAAGCGTAAGAAAATATACTACCGAACCTTTTTAAACCGACGCATAGACGGAAAGTATATTCCAGTCAATAATATCCATTGTAATAAATGTGGAGTATCTATACCTATTCCAAAATATTCAAATGGCAAGATAAGAAAATCAATTGAGTCCATACAATGTCCAGATTGTAAAACTGTCAACCAAAACCCTTGGGCATTACAGAGACGGAAGGATCGTTAAATTCTTTAGCATCGCAAGGTATTTAAACGTCGATTAATTTAAAGGAATTAGACTTATGCTTGGGCTGGATTTGTTAAATATAACTTCTTCTGATGATGTCAAATGCAGTTGTTTAAATTCACATCCATTATTACGCTCTCAATTAAAAGGATCCGAAGATCAAATTCTTTACGCCCTTTTAAACATTTGGGATATCCTTCGTAAAGACCTTTTAAAACCTGTATTTCTTGAGGGAAGTGAAAGCGCGTGGACACTTTCCTTTTTACACCATACACTTCCCAACCCATCGGATTTATTAAACGAATCGGAAAAAGGAATACTTCGTCTATGTAACAGTTACCTTCATAGAACTCTTGAAGCGAATATTGGAGGCTATATTGCACGGGAAATTCAATTTTTATTTGACACTAAGGCTATCACTTCCGTAAAAAGATGTGCTCGTTGCAAAAATATATTTATCGCAAATCCAGCGAACGATATATGTTGTTCCATTCTTTGCTTATCGCTACTCAGTATATCAGATCAAATAAACAATCCTGAAACCAGAAAGTCATTTTTTGATGACTTAAAATTAAGCAACCAGTTCATTTATTATGATGATTTTCTCAGTAATCCTAGATTTAATTTGAATTAAGATTTTAACGTCCAAACTAAACAGAAAATATAATTTATATCGAAATGCAAAAGATCGTAATGGATACACCTGAAGTCGCCGATTGCGTAGGGGTTTGCCAAAGCAAAATCCGACAATGGATCCGCGAAAAGCGTATTCCCTATATTAGGCTCGATGGAAGAATTGTTTTTTTGACTACGGAAATAATCGAATGGTTGAAAAGCAAACAGGTTACTCCTGCAGGAGAAAAGATATCTGACAAATTAACCGATGATGTTTTCAAGCGATTGAAGAAAGACAACTAATGGCTGCGCTCCGAAAACGTGGAAAAATATGGTATGTCGATTGCTATTTTGAAGGCCGGCGCAGGCTTATCTCAACTAAAACATCCAACTATCAACTTGCAAAGGAGATTAGGCTTCGTGTTGAGACCGATATTTCAAAAGGCATCTTCCTGCCGGAAAAGACTCACAAATCTAATATCACACTTCAGGAGTTTTTTGATGAATACTTTAAAATCGCTAGCGTTGAAAAGAACATAAAAACAATAAAGAACGAACGCCATTACGCAAAGAAACTAATTGCCACTGTCGGTAACATCTTTCTGAAAAATCTTTCCGTAAAGATGCTTGATCATTGGAAAGCTACGATTATTGGCGAAACCAGCCCTACAACATTCAACATTCAGTATCGATTTCTTCACGCCGCATTGAATCGTGCAATACGATGGGGTTATCTAGAGAATAATCCGGTTGCAAAGATCACAAAAATGAAAATTGACGAACATAGGTTGTATCTGACAGTAGAAGAAACAAGACGAGTGTTCAATAAAATAGATCAACACCTGCTCCAGCTGCGATCACGCAAACGCCCTACAAAAGTAGCTTTATTTAGAAAGTGCGCTGTTTTCTTGCTCAACACAGGCTTACGGATCGGTGAAGTTCCTAGGCTACAAATGAAAGATATCGACTTTAGCAACAGAGTCATACACGTCGAGAAAACAAAGACTCACCTTTCTCGAACTGTTCCACTTACACCCGAGGCACTAGCAATCCTTCATAGTTTAGATGACAGTCTGTTTCAGAATTTACGGGAAGATTATGTTAGTAAACATTTCGCTTACTTTCTAAAGAAGGCTGACCTTATAGGATTTAAACAGCATTCTTTGCGTCATACATTTGCGACGCGCCTGGTTGAATGTGGAGTTGATCTTTTTGTTATCAGTAAAATACTTGGGCATACCAGTATGAAGACAACTATGATTTATGCGAAAGCCGGAGTAAATACTCTTCGGAGCGCAATTGGTCAGCTTGAGTTAGGACTTGCTAGTATACAAATTGGTGACACTAAAGATGGAAAGGAGGAAAATACTGATATAAGACAAGGAGATTTAGAGACAGGTAAGTAGCTTATGAGTCTGCTGCTCTAACCAACTGAGCTAAGGGCCCCAACGAATTACAATGTAGCTGACTATCGTTCAAATTAAATTTACTGATTTTATCCCATCGAATCAAATGCCCCGCTGCAAATGGGCGACAGCCAACTACAGTCTGATTTGCTGCTTCAAAGAACAAAATTGAATTGATTAGAAGGTAACACTTTCCATATTTTATTCGTTGAACTCCTTACGGAGTTCCGTATATCTGTTTTGGTTATCGTTACAAACGTACGACTCCTACGGAGTCATTTCAGTAAAATTCTTTATTATATCAATCCCATAGGGATTGTACGTTTGTAATTCTGGATAACCAAGATTATTCAGAACTCCAGAGGAGTTCCACTGACCAAATAGTATGCGCTGAGTAGTTAGTAAATATATAAGAGGATGTCTGTAAATAGAAATGACATTGTGTTAAACAAATCAGAATCCCAAACACAAATGCGTCAACCGATTGGTTTGAATTTTCCATCAGGCGATTTAAAGAAAAACACTTCATTGCCTTTTTCAATTTTGCGATTTATCTCAATATGCTCAAATAATTTTTTAAGTATTTTATCCAAAGAATCAAACGTTTGCTCAATCAACCAGAAAGAGACATAGTTTAATGTAAGTTCATTTGATTTTGACAGATGTTTAAGATGTGAAAATCTCTTAACAAATTTCTTTGGAGCAAATACTATAAAATTAGATTCGGCTGACATTAAATTAAATGATGATTGTGCAGCACCTAAATCGGTTTTGTTGTGTATTAAATCCGAACGGTGTTCATTAAGTAAACCAACAAATTCGTTATTTAGAGACAGAATAATTTCTGAAACCGGAGACTGAAACATTGTATTTGCTTTATCTCTAATTGAACGGATAACGCCATTCCATTTCAGGTTCATTTGCTTTTTTGAACTACAGACGTAGTCAACCAAATTACCCCAATAATCAAAAAGAGAAATTGAGTGAAATATAATGCTATCAAACAAAAAGATTTGTTGATCCCGACTGTCTAATATTAATAGACTTCTATCAGAAGAATTGAATTTCGTTTTCTTTAGATTGTCAATGTGCATTTTCTGAATGTTTAAAAGCAAATTAAAATGAAACAACAAACTATTGGCTCTATAAAGAATTGAATCGCGCAAAAGACAATATTTATCATCGAACATATCACCAGTTATTTTGTTGGTATTGTAAACGCCAAATGAAATTAAACTATTTCGCAGTTGATCTATTTTATGAGATAAATCTTTGAAAGATTCTTCTGGATTAATAAGATCGAGTTTGGGATGTTTTTCTGGTTTTGTCATTACTCGATAAAATGCGACCTAATGGCGATTAAACTATCGCACTGATAATTTTCAATTCTGTATTACACCTATACGTTCTTTAAATTTTGCAGTGCGCTCATCCCACCGGTTTAAACGGCGGTTTAGGGCGTTTCTTCTCCTCTGTATCAATTTTTGTTTTTCCCAAAAATAAATACAAGCCCAAAAAAACAAAGAAAGGTAAAAAGTAAAAAGCAATTTGAGAAAGGTCTGGATAAATAAAATTATTTATTTTTCTTTTAAAACTATGCGCATTCAATGTACTATCCCAAGCAATTATTCTATCATAATTCAAATTGTACCAAGTAGAATCAGATGTATGTACCTTTGACAACCTAATAACTGTATTGTCAGTCCACTGCCTGAGATAATCATGTCGATGGTCAAAATCAGATGAATGAAGATCAAATAAATAAAATCCTAAGAACAGAAATACTATAGCCAGTAGAACTCCTAATTGCATTTTATTGTCTTTCAATGAAAGAAAGAGACCAATAAGAATTGCTATCAGAGCAATAAAAGATAAACGTGTTTGCATTCGTTCACTTCCGCGAGCTAAAGAGGCCTCAACATTTGAAGATTGATGCCGTAGAACCATGTCTGATAAAAACTGGATTCGTTTGTCTCTCTCAGAGGACGGTACAAAGCAGGTGGTATCAGGAACTAAAAGAGAATCTGAAGGATAATCTTTGTCTTTATGAAAAATGAAGAGGTTTAATAAAACGATGAATAAGATTAAAATAAGAACCAGATATACAACTTTTCGAACCCATTTAGTTGTTTTGTCCCAATCCATAATCTGTCCTTCAGAGAGATAAAACCTTTCTACACGCCGCTTAACGGATCGGCGCATAAGCTACGCCACTGATTGCTCTCAAACCATTTGTCTGGATATCGAATAAGATACTGTAAGTTTGAATTATTTGCTATCCAATCTGATCGATTGAATTAACCCGACAACTCATTTTTTTGTTTCATCTTCAAACTTCAATTTCACATGTACCACTTCCGGCCGATTACCGGTTCGCATCGGCGGGCCCCACGTTCCGACACCGCACGAAACATAAAATTGTGTATTGCCTTTCTTCTTATATCCCCAGCTCAGTTCATACACTGCCTGCGAGATATAATTGAATGGCCATAGTTGTCCGTGGTGAGTATGCCCCGAGAATTGAAGATCGACTCCATGACCGATAACATCGTCCAAATGGAGTGGTTGATGATCCATGAGAATGACAGGAAGAGTTGTATCAACGCCGCTCATCAACTCACTAAGTTGTTTTCGCTTCTTCCCATTGAATTGCCGAATACTGACATCCTCTCTACCAACCAATGTAAACGCATCGGCGACTTTTGCAACGCTATCTCTCAGCATAATAACTCCATGCTCGATAAGATATTTGCATGCGGGTTCAACTCCGCCGATATATTCATGATTTCCTGTGATTCCATAGATTCCGTACTTTGATTTGATTTGCCGCAGTGTCTCTCCAAGATTTTCACGAATCACGGGTTCTATATCCTCATCCACTAAATCGCCTGCAAACAATACAATATCCGGATTCAGTGAATTAATTTTTTTCACAATACGCGTAAAATGACTGTTACAGATGATCGTTCCAAGATGAACATCGGTCACAAGCGCGACATTCAATTCCTTCAACGGAGAATTCTTATGAATCGTCAATTCCAGAGTTTGAATTCGCGGAAACATTGCATTCACACGTGCACCAATGACGGTGAGGAAAACAATTCCAACAACAATAAGAGCTGCAACTTGTTTCGTGTATCGAAGATTTCGCGTCAGGAAATCCGGGAAGAATGGGACGATGTAGTTCCCAAGTCTCAAGAGATCAATGGCTAAGAGAATGATAAGAAAATATGCCATTGCTCCCATCCAGAAAGAACCGATCCAGACCAGTCCATCCGTTAACCACGAAAGGGCAATACGCTCAAGTAATCGCGCTGCGATGTATGATAGTGAAAGAAACCAAAAGACCACCGTGAACCATATCCGCAAAGGAGAGCCAAGGGAGAAGACTTGTAAGCCGCGGACATAGATATATGTATTGATCAGTCCATAGAGAACGATAATGATAGAAAAGAATATCATAAATGTCTGTGTTCTTGTCATTGTTCACCCGATAATTCAATTTTTATACTTGTATAGGATAGAACAATAGAATCGAAAATTCAAGCAGTATTCCATTCCATGCTCATTTCTTTGTTGAATCTTATTCCGATAATCCATAGAATAGGACTGGATATTGGAATACTTCTGGAGAATATCATGGAAGAATTTATGAGAGCCGCCATCGAAGAAGCCAAGCTTGGCTTGCAGGAAGGTGGAATTCCCATCGGTTCGGTACTTGTGCGGGACGGTAAGATCGTCGGACGAGGACACAACCGCCGCGTTCAGAACAATGATCCGCTTGCCCATGCAGAGATTGAGTGCCTTCGCAATGCAGGACGCATCGGTGCATATGCAAACACAATTCTCTTTAGCACTCTCATGCCCTGTTATCTTTGTTCCGGAGCAATTGTCCAATTTGGAATTGAGAAAGTTGTTGTGGGAGAATCGAGAAGTTTCGAAGGAGACATAGAATTTTTTAAAGATCACTGGGTCACCGTAGATAATTGGGACTGGGATGAATGCATTGAACTGATGAAAGAATTCATGAAAAAGAATCCAACCCTCTGGAATGAAGATATCGGAAAGCTCTGACCATTATGACAAATCAACAACTCTTTATACGGAAGGCGATCAAGCTCTCTTTGGAGAATGTCCAAACGGGAAAAGGCGGACCATTTGCTGCTCTCATCGTAAAGGACAACATCATCATCGCAAGCGGAACAAATCTTGTT
Source organism: Ignavibacteriota bacterium (assembly GCA_003142575.1). Classification (GTDB taxonomy): domain Bacteria; phylum Bacteroidota; class Ignavibacteria; order UBA10030; family UBA10030; genus Fen-1298. Next base: position 27,729 of record PLMS01000047.1, on the reverse strand, counting down.
ACATCCTTGAACGATCCTACAGCACATGCAGAGATCATCGCCATTCGGGAAGCATGCAAAATACTCGGCACCTTTCACCTGGAAGGATGCGAGATATATTCTTCCTGCGAACCATGCCCCATGTGTCTCGGCGCTATGTATTGGGCGCGCTTGGCAAAAATATTCATCGCCTCAATCATGCAGGATGCTGCCGATGTTGGTTTTGACGATGCATTTATTTATTCCGAATTTTCCAAACAGATTAGTGAACGAAAAATACCGATGGTCCTGATACCCCAAAGTGAAGCGCTCGCAGTATTCAAAGAATGGAAGGAAAAGAAAGACAAGATCAAGTATTAAGTAAATAACCGCCACCGAGGGAAGAAGCTCAATGCTCCAGGAGAAGGAGAAGACACATGGCAAAAGAAATACTAAACGATGCACGATTTGCTAAAGCAGGCGATGTTATGACGCAGTATGTCTTTTACATCGACGGTGATAAGTCCGTAGCCGAAGCAATCAGACTCATGAGAGCGGAAAACCTCTCCAGCTTGATAGTAAACGGAAAAACACCAACTGACCCATGGGGAATTGTGACACGCAAGGATGTGGTAAGTAAAATTGTCGCTCCTGACAAGGATCCGGAAAAAGTCAAGGTTAGTGAAATCGAATCAAGGCCGCTTATCACTGTCTCTCCTGATCTCCTGGTAAAGGAGTGTGCTCAACTGATGCGTACGAAGGGAATAAGGAGGGTAGCTGTTTATGACGGTAAGGCAATCGTTGGGCTATTAAGCAACACCGATATCTTTCATGTCATCAAGGTGTAACGGGAAGCTATATCACTATATACAGCAGCAAATATACCCCAAACATATATTACAGGCCAATATTGACAGTGTACTATACAATGCCGTTCTAAAGAAAATGCAATTGATTTTTATGCAGCCCGAGCTGTAAAACTATCCGGCATCTCAATATTTTGAAATTTACGGATGCGACACTCTGTTTCTGCCACTGTGTTGTGCATGATAAAGCGCTTCTTTTGCGGCAAGCAAGAGATCTTTTTCTGACCCGGCATTCTCTGGAAACGCGGCGACACCGATGCTTACCGTCGTTCGAATTTTTTCCTGTGCAAACTCCGTCTCCGCAATCATCTTCCTTAATTCTTCGGCGAACGCGATCCCGTTATCAAGGGGGCTGTTCTCGCGCAGAATAATTAATTCATCAAATCCGTAGCGGCTGGCTGCATCCATCGGCCGTAAACGAGACTTGATGACACCAGCGATTCCTTTCAGCAGCCGCTTCGATGCTTCATAGCCGTAGGTACCGCCAATTTGTTTATAATTGTCGATATCCAAAATACAAAGAGATAGACTTTCGCGATTCGCTTCGGCACGCGATATACTCGTGCTGAGTCGTTCAAGAAACGGTGCATATTTTTCTAAGCCCGTTTCGGGATCAACTGGATCGAGGCGAAGATTTTTTTCATACAGATATGACTTATTAAGCGCAATACTTGTCAGATCGGCAAAGCTCTGAAGTGTGCGAAGATCATGCATAGCAAACACGTTCGAGTCACGTGCATCAGCATGAAGGTAGCCCAGTGTGCGGTGTTCTGCGACAATTTGCAGGCATACAGCAGAACGGAATGGATGTTCGAGCTGAACCTCACGTGCAATCTGCGGTTCTTGTTCTCCATCGGAAATCAGAATCGGATGTCCGGTAGAGAGCATGCGCGCAATGGCACCGGTGCCGAGTGAACATCGGAATTCTTTCACATAGAGATGTGATAAATTATGATTGGCAACCACTCGAAGATATTCCGTTGCAGGGTCGATGATGATGACTGCACACGTCTGACAGCCATACATACGTACAATCCGATCGACGATAAGCGAGAGCACACGTTCCGGTTCATGAGTAGCTTTGAGAATACTCAACACTTCTGAAAAGAAGCTCAGGCAGTCTTCTGGTTTCAAGTGAGACATAGCGTTCTCCTTTTTTATCGATGGGACACTATTCTTGCTGCTATCATTTCATATCGGTATTCATTCAGCCGATTGTTTTAACAACAATTCGTCACTTGTTCAAAGATACAGCTACTATTCTATAATATCTATTACTCTTTTCCAACCTTCTGATTTCCTATGCCCTTTTTCTTCATAAGCGCTTCAATATCTTCTACAGATTGCGGTGCAAAGGCAGAAAGCACACTCCTTCCCTCATCTGTTACCACTACATCGTCTTCAATCCGTATTCCGATATTCCAAAATTTTTGATGACAATTACTGCCCTCCGGAATATAAATACCGGGCTCTACGGCCATAACCATGCCTGGAACAAGTTTTCCAATCGACCCATCATCATGCACATCAAGTCCAATGAAATGACTCATCCCATGCGGACAGTATTTTTTTACATCATCAGAATCCTTGGCAATTCCCAATTGAATCAATCCTCCGGCAATGACCTTCATTGCTTTTTTCTCGACATCCGCCATTATCATACCGGGATAAATAGTGTCAATCGCTACATGCTGTGCCTGAAGAACAAGCTCATAGATTTCTCTCTGCGCCGGATTAAACTTACCATTCACTGGAATAGTGCGCGTAACATCTGCAGTATATCCATGATATTCAGCGCCGATATCCATAACCACAAGTTCGCCGCTTTGCATTTTGCGTCTATTTGCTTCATAATGGTACGATTGAGTGTTGGGTCCGGAACCGATGATAGATGGAAAGCCGGTATATTCTGCACCTGCCTGTGTAAAACAATATTCGACAACCGCCTGTAATTGGTACTCAAACATTCCGGGTTCACAACTTTTCATGGCTTCAATGTGTGCGGCGATGGTGGCATCAGCGGCTTTCTGAAGAAGTTCAATTTCTGCGGGTGATTTGACAGCGCGCATTTCTCCAACGATGGTACTTATTCCTTTTACATCAAGATTGGGATATTTTTCCTGCAGATTCTTCATCGATTCTCGCCAGCTGATAAAACGTATATCCGAGACCGGATCAATAAGCGTCTCTACAAGAGAAGGTGTGTAATACACAATGTGTGTATTCGAAAGAAGTGATACGAGAATTTCTTTCAGCCGGTCGTTTGTGAGAGCAACACTTTGAGTTCCTTCGGATCCAAATCCAAGAATTTCACGAGCACCTTCGGTTCCAAGGTTTTTACCTGTCCACTCTTTTGTTGTAGGAGCGAGAAAAAGAATTTCTTTCACGAGGTTTCCATTCTCCAGCACAAAACCGCCCGGAATAAGAATGAGCGTACTGTTCGATTCATTACATCCTGTGAAATAGAGAAAATTGCTGTTTTGTCGAAAGCGATAATCAACATCTCCGGATCGATTCGCATATTCTTGCGCCCTGAAGATGGCGATAGAATTTGAGTCCATTTTCGCCATCACTGTAGAACGCCGCTGGCGGCATTCTTCCGGCCTGATGCGATCAATGTCGTAAATGCCATACTTCGTATACGGCACACCGCTCGTAGATTGACCTACAGAGAAAGAAACACAAAGAATGATTAGGAACAGAGAAAAAGAAGAACGTTGCATCATAGTATCTCCTGCTGAATAAAGAGAAAGAAATTGAAATATCCTACTTTGAAGAGCTCGTACATGCATGTAGATTATCTTAAAATAAATATACAATGAAATCGACCTCTGTTCGCCTCTCCAGACATACGATGGAAAACAATGGCATGTAAGATTTCATTCGTTGAAGCATGGTAGGAATATTTTGAATTGTCCGCAAGTGAGACAATGGGAAGAAGTGAGCTTTCTAATTGTCTATTTTCTTCTTACTTTTAAACGAATACTTCAGAAAGATGAAACATGTTTTCTCAGCATGGAACACGAACCGAACATCAGCAATTCACTTTACAGCACGTTCTAGAAGATAGCTGCCGGAAGAATTCATCACACATTGCTCTCACTTTTACAGACGATGAGTCAATCAGCTATTCCGATTTAAAACGACAGATTGACCATCTCTCTGTCTTTCTGAAAAATCAAGGGGTAGTGCATGGCGACCGTATTGCAATTCTTGGTGAAAACAGCCCTCAATGGGGGGTCGCCTATTTCGCGATCACCACGATGGGTGCTATCGCAGTTCCAATTCTCCCGGACTTTCACGCTTCCGAAATTCACCATATTCTTCGGCACTCCGGCAGTAAAGTCATCTTCATCTCCGAACGCCTCTATCACAAGATTGAAGATCTCGATTTTATGGAATTCAACTGCATCATTTTGTTAAACGATTTTTCCATCATCAATCCAGCAACATCGAAAGCAACATTGCGCCAATTGATTGCAGAAGGAAGCAAGGAACTGCGGAAAATCAAGAATCTCGTCCTCAGTCTTGCAGGATTGATTCAGCGAGAGGTTTCCGAAGATGACATTGCATCCATCATTTATACTTCAGGAACCACGGGACATTCCAAAGGCGTCATGCTTACACACAAGAATATTGTCTGGAACGCCAGTGCATCCTCCAAAATACCGGACATCAACGAGAAGGACCGAATGCTCTCCGTCCTTCCGCTTGCCCATGTGTATGAGTGCACATTAGGATTGATTCTTCCGATTATGTACGGTGCATCCGTCTATTATATAAAAAAACTTCCCACGGCTGCTGTTCTTCTTCCGGCATTGGAAAAAGTAAAACCCACGATGATGCTCACGGTTCCTTTAATCATCGAGAAGATGTATAAGACGCGCATCATGCCTGAAATCAAAAAACGGAAAATCGTGCGACTCGTCTATAAATTTCCGATGATTCGCAAGCGCATCCACAAACTTGCCGGCAAGAAACTGACGGAGACATTTGGCGGAGCATTGAGATTTTTTGGAATTGGAGGAGCGGCACTCTCACCTGAAGTTGAGCGGTTTCTCCTCGAAGCAGAATTCCCTTATGCCATCGGGTACGGGTTAACAGAGACGTCGCCCCTCGTTGCCGGAGCAAATGCAGAAAAAACAAAATATCGATCCACCGGTCCCGTTGTCCCGGGGCTTGAGGTGCGCATCGAAAACCCTCATCCAAAATCCGGTATTGGAGAAATTGTCGTGCGTGGGCCAAGCGTTATGAAGGGGTACTATCGCGATCCAGAGCGTACGGAAGAAGTGATCTCACGTGAAGGCTGGTTTCACACCGGCGACCTCGGCAGTTTTGATAAGAATGGCTATCTCTACATCAATGGACGCATGAAAAATGTCATTCTCGGTTCGAGTGGCGAAAATATTTATCCCGAAGCTATCGAGTCTGTGATTAACCGATCAGATATCGTACTCGAATCGCTGACCTATCAAGACGAAGGACAGTTTGTTGCACGTATCTTCCTCGACTATGAGAAGCTCGATGTTGAATTTTCGAGTATGGGATTGACTGAATCACAGGCACGGGAACGAATTGTCCAATTATTGGAAGATATACGAAGACAAGTGAACGAACAAGTTTCTTCTTTTTCACGCATTAGTCGTGTTATTGAACAACCAGAGCCGTTCGAAAAGACACCGACACAGAAAATCAAGCGATATCTCTACACTAACTGATCGGAACGACCGATAATCCTTGCACGAAACGGCCACAGTGCTGCTTTCTCCATTGGGCAGAACATTCCTGAACTGCTTTTTTTTACATTCAGTAAAATATACTTCCCAGATTTACTTTCATAAAATTAATTTAGCAACCACTTGACATTCACGTGCTCAGAATTTATCTTGTGGCGTGTCGTCTCCCCGACGACACATAGTTAGCCTCCCTATACTCCGGCGTCTGGTAGTACGTCGGAGTATTTTTTTTTACTACCCTCTTCTTTATTGACTAACAAACAAGAACTCTCTTGATCAGTTCCAACTTCTTCTCAATGTATGCCTTGAATATTCAAATTTTAAAATCAAACCCATACTTTCTGATTGCAAGTTGGGTGTGTGTCTGAGGAACCCATAACTCAATAAACATGAATAATCAAGAATTGTATATTCTTCGTCATCAGAACAATCCTTCAACCGACAAATAACGTTCACCTGTGTCGTAGCAGAAGGTGATGATCTTTCCATTCTTTGGAAGATCAGGAAGTTTCTTTGCCACAGCTGCGAGTGACGCACCGGAAGAAATACCGACAAGAATTCCTTCCTCACGTGCGCAACGCTGTGTGTATTCAAATGCTTCATCTTTCGTAATCTGAATAACACCATCAAGTATTTCAGTGTGTAGATTTTTAGGAATGAAGCCTGCGCCAAGTCCTTGTAAAGGATGCGGTCCTGGCTGCCCGCCGCTAATCACAGGAGAAAGGCTGGGTTCAACAGCGAAGATTTTGATTTTTGGAAATTTCTTTTTGAGCACTTCGGCAACACCAGTAATATGTCCGCCGGTGCCGACGCCTGTAATGAACATATCAAATCCTTGTGGAAAATCTCGAAGAATTTCTTCCGCTGTCGTCTTCCGATGGATTTCAATATTTGCCTCATTCTCAAACTGTTGAGGAATCCATGAATTCTTTGTTGCTGCTGCAAGTTCGCTTGCTTTTTCAATTGCCCCCTTCATTCCTTTTTCGCGAGGAGTAAGCTCCAGCTGCGCTCCATATGCAGCCATGAGCCGCCGTCGTTCGACGGACATCGAATCGGGCATGACGAGAATGAGTTTGTATTTTTTCACTGCCGCGACCAAAGCAAGACCAATACCTGTATTCCCGGATGTCGGTTCGATGATGACAGTGTCCGGCTTCAATATGCCGCGACGCTCAGCATCTTCAATCATGGAGAGCCCGATACGATCTTTAATACTGCCGCCGGGATTTGCACGTTCTAATTTGATCCAGACTTCATGATCACCGAAGAGTCGACGAACACGAACGTGAGGGGTGTTACCGATTGTTTCTAGAATAGAGTTTGCTTTCATGATTTTTTCCTTTATGTGATTAGATACTAAAATCAATTGGCGCACCCGTCATTTCTTTGGGGCGCACTGTTACTTTGCTTTCTTGATACACAGAGGAGAACGGCGGCACACTCGTGGTGAGCCAGACATTTCCCCCGATAACACTATGATGACCGACAATAGTCTCACCGCCAAGAATGATCGCCTGCGCATAGATAACAACACCATCTTCGATAGTCGGATGGCGTTTAGACTTCGCTAATTTCTTATCCACACTGAGAGCCCCAAGCGTAACTCCTTGGTACATCTTTACATCTTTACCGATAATGGCAGACTCACCAATAACGATACCGGTTCCATGATCAATAGCGAATGATGTTCCGATTTGAGCGCCGGGATGAATATCAATTCCCGTTATTTGATGCGCATATTCCGTAATGAGACGTGAGAAAATAGGAACATGCATTACATAGAATTCATGCGCGATACGATAGATTGCGATGGCTGAAAAACCGGGATATGCCAGAATCACTTCGTCAACACTCTCGGCCGCCGGATCTCCACTGGTAATAGCTTCGGCATCCAGCCAGAGGTTATCATGCAAATCCGGAAGTGTCTGCATAAATTGTTCAACTATATCTTCCAGATTCAATGACGTGTCTTTCAAAAGTGGAAGAAGCAGACGCTTTAAATCACGCTCCAAGAGTACAAGACGCGATTCTATTTCCTCTTTTGTATAGAACATCTCCTTACAAAAATGCGGGAATAAAATAGCAAGCAAGTTTTCCACAAATTCTTGCGTTCCCTTCTTGAGCTGAAATCCGAGTGAATGATCATCACGACGTTCTTTCAGTGTTTGAGCAAATCCATGATAAAGTGTCTCATGAGTCATTTTCATCCTCCTTGTTCATATTGTTCGTGTATATTAATACTATAGTAATGCGTTCTGTATCAAATAGGTTCCCATAAATAAAAAAGGCTCAGCATCGCCGAGCCTTTCGTCAAAAAACAAAAACATTTATAAAATTATTTCTTGAGTACTCTGCTCGTAATTCTCCTATGACAGCAACAACAGAAACACACCGCTGCTACAATTACACTTCCTGCATTCCGAGCATTATTTATATGTACCATCATACCCTGCAAAAATAATATCTTCTGATTACATATATTGTCTATCAACAATATAGAGAAACAATTTGTTCCTTTCAAGCTTTCTTCGCTGTCGTTTCTGCTTTTCTCGCTTATTCTTCTTTTTCTCGTAGAATTCAGCTTCTCTTTTGGTTCCACCAGCGATCCATGACTTCCGCTACGTCTGTCTTTGTATTGGGGTGTTTCCACTTATCAAAGAATTTCACATCGGCACTGTGCGGAGTCGGTGTGGGAAGATCAATTTGTACACGCTGTGGAATAGGAATCGCATCACCTATAATAATGGATTCACCTTGACGAAGAAGCGGAACAACGCTGTCGAGTCCGCTGAATGTATCGGGCATCAGACGACGTATGTATGCCTGATCGGTCGGATTGAGTAATCGCAAAATAATAAAATTGTTGCATTGAGAGAGAATCGTCTCAGAAATATCCGAAGGACGTTGACTGACAATCATACAGCTGACACCGTATTTTCTTCCCTCTTTCGCAATGCGTTCAACGGTTCGCCGTGCTGCTTTTGATCCGTCATTGGAAGTCGAAAGGTAATTATGAGCCTCTTCGAACACTAACAAGATAGGCATCTCATGGCGATTTGGATTCCAGAAATTGAAATCAAATGTCACTCTTGCTATCAAGGCAGAAATTGTTTTGACAACATCAAATGGAACACCGCTCATATCCCAAATAGTAATCCGTGCTTTGCTCGCAAGACCGAAAAGCGTCATAAGGAGCGGCAATACGGACTCTGTTTCTACACAAATATTAGGTTGGAATAAAAATGCATACCGTGGATCGCTCATTTTATTGTCGAGATGAATTAATAAACGAGAGAACTTACCGAAGTATGGTCCCTCCTTCATGCCTCCCGGAGTATTCACTTTTTCAGTATCGAGAAAATGCAGTCTCGTACGTATTTCTTTCAAATCGTACGAAACCGGCGAATCAATCGTAATGACATCTGCGAGTGTCGGGTTCTTAGCTTTTTTTGCCGCGTAGATAAGATCTTGGAGAATAGCACCTTGAACTGAAGCATTATCATCCGTAGGTTCCAAAAACATTTCGAGCATCTCTTCTGCATTCATCAACCAATACGGAAGTTCGAGCGATGAGATATCACAGAATTGGCCCGTATCAGGAAAAGCTTCACGATATTCATTGTGGAGATCAAGAAGGACAATATGGGTATCCGAGAATCGTGCAACCTTTTGGAGAATGGATGCAACAGTGTAGGACTTTCCCGAACCACTTGAGCCGAGAACTGCGAGATGTTTTCCAAAGAACCGATTCGGATCTAAATAAGCGCGCTCATTTTCAAACAAGGAGAGTTGTCCGATGGAAAAATTGTACTGCTGATACGCTGCAAAGATAGACTTGATGTCTTTGTCTTCCAGTAAATAAACAACCATATCCACTGTCGGCATAACCGAAACGCCTGTCTCATATTTTCCTTTTCGGATTGTTCCTACCAACGTGACCGTCAGAATATATTGAATAAAGCCCACTCCATCTTCACGTGTTTCCTCTTTCTTGATTCCTGAAACAATACCGATAACATAGATAGCACCAATCGGAATGAGCACGTAGGAACCGATCTGCCCGATATAGTAAACCCTATCTCCAATTTTTTTTGTCATATTGGTGATTTCACGATCAAGAAGAACAACGACTGTTACGTTGACTACTTCTTTCACGGTCCCTATCTGCTTTTGTTCCCACATAGATTTTCCTGTTGTTCTAATGTTTAAGAATTTTTCTCTCAGCTTTCCGCGGGAGCACTTGCCGGAAGACTGAATCGAAATGTGGTTATTTTTCCAGGCTCGCTTTCTGCTGTAATAACTCCGCCATGTGCTTCCACAATGAGCTTACAAATTGCCAATCCCAATCCCGTGCCTTTTGCTTGTACAATTTCAGAAGCTATACCTTGTTTATACCGTTCGAAGAGCGTCGGTAGTTCATTCGGAAGAATTCCAGGTCCGTTGTTGCTGATCGAAGTCTGTATGAATTCAATCGCTCCGGCTGCGTTCTTTGAACTCACCACCGAAATTTGGACAGTTCCTTTGGCTGGTGTAAATTTTAACGCGTTGCTGAGGATATTCGCATATACCTGAGTTATTTTTTGTGCATCTGCTGAAATTGACGGCAAGCCATCTTCAAGTGAGATATCAATTTGGATCCGCTTTTGTTTGAATTGAGGCTGCATTTGTTTCACGATTCTATTGGCAATTTCACCAATATACACCGGTTCTCGGATCAGGTTCATTTTGCCGGCTTCAAATTTTGAGAGGTCTAGCATGTCGTTGATCAAATTGAGCAATCGCCTCGTGGCATCTTCAGCTGAAATGAGAAGTTCCCGATGGACATCTTGAATCGGAGAACCTTTGATCAACGGTTCTTCGAGTAATTCCAGAATACTGCTGACTCCTCCAATCGGACTACGCATATCGTGGATGAGCATCGCCATAAAATCAGCCTTCGTCCGCTCAAGTTCAGCTTCCATTTTTTTGAGACGTACAAGCGAACGGGTGCGAACTAATAACTCATCAATGTCGATCGGTTTCGTGAGGTACTCATCCACCCCTAACGAGAGACCTTGTTCAATACTCGAAGCATCTTTCCGTTGAGCCGTGAGAAAGATGACAGGAATGTCCGCGGTTTTCTTTGAAGCGCGTAGATGTTTCAAGGTCTCGAACCCATCCATTTCCGGCATTTGAATATCCAATATAATAACATCCGGACGATTCTGAGCTGATATCTGTAAACATTCTTTGCCGCTACTTGCACGTAACATCCGCACTGGTTTTCGTTTGAGGGCGAACTCCAATAAATCGAGATTATCCTCAGTATCATCAACGACAAGAATTGTGGGTTGCGATACGTCCATATGTTTCTCTGTTCTTTCTCTAGTGAGGTGATTGATAAATGATTTTCTTGATCGTACTCGAAATCATTTCTTTCGAGAATTGACTTTTTTCGATAAACTCCTGAGTGAGAGTATTCAAGCTCTTACGCTGTCCGTCTGTAATCTCGGCGCCGGTAACAATCACGATAGGAAGATCGCGCCATCGTTCCTGACTGCGAAGTTGTTTCACAACAGCAAAACCGTCCATACCCGGCATAAGAAGATCAAGGAATAAGAGCGACGGATTGATATTCTCAATCTCCTTAAGTGCATTTTCACCGCTGTACATCGCCACTGCACGATATCCTTCCGTTTCAAGCAATATTTTTAATGAATCAGCAAAATCCTGGTTGTCATCGACGATCATGATTGGCTGATTCTTGGAGCGGCAGGCACGTTCCACAACATTGAGCACTTCCTTAGGTTCAGATGGTTTTGCAATGACTTCCAATGCACCAAGCGATAATGCCAACGGTCGGTTTTCAATAATCGAATGAATAATCACAGGAATATCTTTCGTCGCAGGATTATTCTTTAGCTCTCGAAGAACTTGCCAACCGTCTTTCTCCGGCATCATAACGTCTAAAGTAATAACTGCGGGACGAAGTTCTTGTGCTAATCGAATTCCTTCTTCTCCCGACGCTGCTCCTCGAACTGAATAGCCTTCCGGAATGAGATAGCGGCGCAGAAGATCAATCACCTCCGCATCATCATCAATGCAAAGAACAAGAATGCTTGAAGAAGGTGCGACTGATTTCTCCGGTGCAGGTCTCGTTGCCGAGGGTACTGCTGTTGTCGCGGCAGCCGGCGTACCCTTTGGAGGCGCTGGCTCTTCACCAGGTTTCTGAAGCTTATCTTTAGGGAATGTAGGCGGAAGAACAAGAATAAACGTAGAACCCTTCCCGAACTCACTTTGCACCGTAAGATTACCACCCAGCAGGCGAGCATAATTTTTCGCAATCGGTAATCCTAGACCAGTGCCTTTATACTTTCTGGAGCTGCTCGAATCGATCTGAGAAAACTCCTCAAAGACACGGTCAAGATTTTTTGGTTCAATACCGATACCATCATCTTTCACGGAGATAGAAATCATGTCGCCATACTTCTTTGCAGAAATCGAAATAGTACCCTGTTCGGTAAATTTGGCTGCATTACTTAAGAGATTCAGGAGGATTTGCTTAACCTTGAGGATATCGGTATTCAATATGGGAAGGTCGGGTTCAACCTCCTGAATAAGTTTCACACCTTTCGTCGTCACCATTGGTTCCACGGTGATCATGACGTTTGAAATGATTTCACTAATTTCACCGCTGTCAATATTGATAGGTGTTCTGCCTGCCTCAATTTTTGAAAAATCCAAAATATCATTAATGAGTTCAAGCAAGTGTTTACCATTCTTCAATACTTTTTCTATTGCCTTTGCCTGATCGGGAGTGAGCGGCTCGCCGTGTGGTCCTAATAAAACAGAAGTAAAGCCGATGATGGAGTTCAGCGGGGTTCGCAGTTCATGAGACATGTTCGAGAGGAAGTCCGATTTTACACGGTATGCCTTCTGCAGTTCAACATTCTTCGTATTGAGCTGATTATTCTTTGTCGCAATTTCGATCGAAAGCTTTCGCGTAGAATCAGTGTTCATCGCGTTGGTAATAGCAACACCGATCTGCGGAACGGAATTTTTGATAATTTCCAGGCGAAGTATATCGAATGGCTGCATAGCACCCAGAACAATCACACCAATGAGATTTTCTTGAAACAGAATAGGCACTGCCAAAACATTGGTAGGTGCAACGCGCACAAGACCTGTATCGATGATGAATCCTTTGGTGGCAACAATATCGCTGACTTCAAGATTCTGTTTCATCGCGGCGCACTGGCCGGGAATACCTTCCCCTACTTTATATTCCAACTTGTCTTCGGTCATATTCAGGGCATAGCCGCTGGCTAATCTCAATACATTTGATTCGTTCTCCAGAAGATATAATGCGCCAACCGCAGCGCCCATATGCAAACACAATATTTGCAAACTGGATTGTTCTACGTTTTCAGTCGATTCGTGCTTATTCAATGCTGTCATCAACTCTGAATACGCCGTCAGGCGATTGTAGTTGTTTTGCAGCATTTCAGACATGTGATTGAAATCCTTTGCCAAAGCTCCCAATTCATCATGCTGGCGCAGCGTTATCGGTTTAAACACACCTTTCATGATATTCTGTGTTCCATCACGTAAGAGTCCTATAGGTTTTGTGATAGACTTTGAAAGCGAAATACCAAGAGCAATGGCAAAGATTGCGAATAATACATTCACAGATATGATATAGGTGTTTATTTTTCCTGCTAATTCAATAGCATTCTCAATATTCATTGGGACGGATCTTAGCCGTCGCTGATAAAGCGTGTTGATCAATGTTCTTGCAATGTCCAGATACTCAGCAGTAGTTTCCTGACGGCCCAACGATCGTATCTCTTCTCCGAATTTCTCACCAGTCAGACCTGAGGAATAAAGCAATATTCTCTTATCTCCAATATTGTTAACCCACTCATAGACAGATGTCCGGATTTGTTTCAATGTCTGGAGATCAATAGAATCTGAATAGCTCTTCTGAAGCGTAATCATCTCATTATCGAATGCATTCAAAGAAGAATTATATGCCAATTTTTTCTCTGGTATTCCTATGTACAAATAGTCGTCTGCTGTAGATTGGATATCGACAAGCAATTCTCTCATACGATCCAAAGTAGATGTCGTTGTTATATCGACAAATGCTTGACCATAACTTTTTTGAATTTGTGTCAAGAAATAGAGGGTTACGACCGTTGTTGCTGAAAGGATAACGAGAAGAAGGGCAAAATAAAAGGTTACTTTCCAAAAGAGTCTCGATGAGAACATAGAAACCTCAGTATGACAAAGAGAAAAAAAAGATAGTGCAATCGGATAATGTTTTAAACATCAACGGTCTCTCACTGTGTTGTTAAATTCCGAATCAATTTACAGTAAGGCGTACAGAAATGCAAGTACTTACAAGAAACAACTGCTGCATATATACCTCACAAAGGGCTTTCCACCCAGAAATTCAAAAAAAGATTATTTAAGAGTAATTCAAGCCGGAATGGCCTCTTCACCGTGTTCTTCAAGCATGCAATATAGTTTGCACGCATACCATAACGTGTGCCAGAGCACAGGGAATATTGTATTCGCCTCCGCCGGCATACACACTTCAAATATAGGGATAAGATCAATCCACGGATGTCATAGAGAACTCATATAGTTCATGCCTTCTCTCAGCAAGAGCACATCAAATTCGGCTTCTTGGTCTGTATTAATTTTCGATCCTGTCTTTCATGTCACCCTTGTTGATTGTATTGATACTCAAACAATTTTCATATCGAATTAAAAACCAAAATATTTTTTTGCATTGTTATAGCAAATATCCTGAACCATACCGCCAATGAGTTTCATGTCGTTCGGGATCAGACCCTGTTCTATCTCGCCACCAAGAATATTGCAGAGTAATCTTCGGAAATACTCATGTCGCGGATACGAGAGAAAACTCCTTGAATCTGTGAGCATGCCGATAAACTGACTTAACATTCCCAGGTTCGAGAGTGCTTCGATTTGTTTTTGCATACCATCACGTTGATCAAGGAACCACCAGCCTGAACCATACTGTAATTTACCAGCAACACTTCCATCTTGGAAATTCCCAATCATGGTCGCCATCAATTCATTATCTCTTGGATTAAGATTGTAGAGAATGGTCTTAGCAAGCTTATTCTCTGTATCGAGCTTATCGAGGAATTTAGCCAATGGCCGAGCAATCTCGAAATCACCGATAGAATCGAATCCAGTATCCGGTCCAAGCACACGCATCATTCTTGAGTTGTTATTGCGAAGTGCACTGAGATGGAGTTGCTGTACCCATCCCTTCTCGTAATCCATCACACCAAACTCATACATCATCGCCGATTTGAATTTCAATGTCTCGACTGCATCAGGACTTTTTCCCTTCTGGAGCTTTTTAAAAATAAATCTAATTTCTGAATCCTTGTAGTCTTCTGCATACGCTGTTTCGATACCATGATCCGAGACCCTGCAGCCACGCGAGTGAAAGAAATCATGCCGAGCACGAATAGCAACAAGCAACGAGTCGAAATCCTTTATCTCAATTCCGGATACGGTTTCTAACTTCTGGAGATAGGAGAGAAACGCATCTACATTTTCCACTGCCATTGCTTTATCCGGTCGAAACGCCGGCAACATCTTTGTAAATCCATTACCCTTTTTTGCATATGCGTCATGATACTCGAGAGAATCAATCGGATCGTCAGTGGTGCAAATGATTTTGACATTCATCCGTTTCGCTATACCCTGAGTGGTAAAACCGGGAGTGGCTAACCTTGCATTACACTTTTCCCAAATCGATTTTGCTGTCTTTTCGTTGAGTAGTTTATCTGAAATGCCAAAAGGACGCTTTAGTTCCAGGTGCGTCCAATGGTACAGCGGATTGCGGATTGTCTTTGGTACTGTACGTGCCCACATTTCAAATTTTTCCCAATCTGATGCATTACCGGTAATAAATTGTTCCTTGACACCGCACGTACGCATTGCCCGCCACTTGTAGTGATCCCCTGCGAGCCATATTTGCGTCATGTTCTCAAACTGACGATTCTGTGCAACTTCTTTTGGCGGAACATGACAATGATAATCAATGATGGGAAGTGGTTCCGCATAGGTATAATACAACTTCGACGCGGTTTTTGTGTCAAGTAAGAAATTTTTATGGATGAATTCTTCTTTCATAAGTCCGTCCTTTTAGATTAGTTCAAGATCAATCGACTCTACGAACTGTCATAGCGTAATATCGATGTAACACGAATCCTCCTGCATTATTGCTTTGTATATGCTATATTCTGCTCCTGCTTCCGCCAATTCAAGAGACATAGCCCTTGACACAAACAAGTGCGTGCACTGGTAACGACGGCGACATTTCCACTCAAATCAAACAGATATCTCAGTGTTCTCTTTCAAATATTAGTGAACATAGATATTGTCTGTTCAAGTTTCTACTTAAATAAGAGTAAGCTATATACTAACGAATAATATACCAATAATCTCTCGTAAGAAAAACACTCCCTGCCTGCCATTTACATTAAAAAGAAAGAGAATTTAGGAGGTCAAGTTCCTACGTTTTTGTTTCGTAATCACCTGCAACTACAATAGCGATGGATGGGAAGCATAAAGCACAGATTGAGTCATATGGCATACGGTTTTTACGTTTTGTAAATACCGATGTACGCGAAAATCTTGATGGAGTCTGTCAGTCCATTTTTGATAATATTGAAAAGCGTACCAGGTGAGAGAACACCAAATTAGTCCCAGATCTAAAATTGCTCTCCACCTCTTTCTTTCGTAGATTAATTCAGTTTTGAGTTGAAGAGGAACTAATGCAAGATTATCGAAAGTTATTAGTCTGGTAAAAGCACATAAGTTGGTAATTGTTGTATTATTCAAGAGTTAAAGATAAATCGCCGAAAATGAAAACGTTACTTCCCAAAACTATAAGAAATTAAGTTCCATATTTGAATAAAAATAATGGAAGATTGAGGAAAAATATTTTCATTCCAAATGTTATTCCAAATAATAGCTTATCTCCAACTCATCTATTGGAGTATAATATGAACCTAAGAAATCTTTTTATTTCGCTGGTTCTTTTAGTAGGACTTATAGTCCTCATAAGTCCGGCAACGTTTGCGCAAAGGGCGTGGTACGTCGATAATAGTGCCATTGGTAATGATGGACGCGACGGTTCATCCCCCACATTACAATCCCCGGATTTAGGCGTCATTGGTCCAAAGAAAACACTTAGCGGAGCTTCTTTCGGTGCGATCGATGCATCGAACGCGGGCGATACTATTTACGTCGCTCATACAGGCATAGCTTATGGTGTTGCAACCGGTGAACAGGCAACGATAGCTGTAATAAAAAAGCTAACGTTTCGATCAACTGGTGGAGCAGTGACTCTTAATTCTGTGTTTCATGTAAATAATACTTTCACATCTCCGAATAACACAGTTATTTTTGATTCAGGTAATTTCAACCTATCAGATGGATTGACATTAACATCCGGTGTATTAAACATAGGAAATACTTTAGCCATTGCTGATAGCTCCTTAATTACAATTGATGCAGGAATCTTAGCTTTAGTAGGCACAGGCGCAGTTGTTTATGGCAATGGAATAAGTGTACAGTACGTTCCTTCTACTGCTGCTTATAATTCTGGTCCAGAATTGCCGGCAACAGTAAGGAACTTAAGTTTTACACGATTAGGCAACACAGCTAACAGAACAACTACCTTGAATACTCCAGTTACCATTACTGGTGTATTATCAATTAAGAATAACCTCACAACATTAGTTGGCGCTCCAATCACATTGAATGGCGATTTGGTTATTGCAGAAGATGCTGATTCAAATGCAACGATACCAATTACTGTATTCGGCGCTGCTTTAACGCTGGCAGGAACTGCGAAAACTACAATTATAGTACCTTCTTCAGCTCCTGCAACAGGGATGCCATTATACTCTTTGACAATAGCGAAAGCAGACAGTGCCACTACAGTTACATTGTCAGGCGGTAATTTGAATCTAGGCGCGGGTGTTATTACATTTACGAAAGGTATATTCCAAACCGGCACCAATATTCTTTATCTTGCAGCTCCTACAACCGGTGCTGTTTCAGGTGGAGCACGGAGTCAAGGTTACATTGGTGCTTCTGACTCAAGCCACGTAGCTGGTAATGTTGCAAAGCAACTCGTTAATAATGGCACTATTGTAGGTTCAACAGAGGCAACAAATGTATTCCCAGTTGGTACCGGTACGATTTACAGACCTATAATTTTATCATTTAATTCAGCATTCGGTGTTCCTACAGTTCCTAATGCTACAATAGTTGTCAGCCATGTAAATTCAAATCCCGGTGGTTTTCAAGGATTACCTATCACCGATGGAATTAAAACTGGTGTTGATATTTCAAGATATCCATCATTCTATTGGAGCATTTATACAATAGGCAGTATTGATCAAAGCACAGTATTTGACCTTGGTTTAACAGCAGGAAATTTTACAGATTTTGATGACGCAGGAAATGTTAGAATCATCAGAAGAAATGGCGCAGTTGGTGATATCAATAACGACTGGTTATTACAAGGCGAAAACACTAATTATGATAACGAAATAAGTTCAACCACCGGCTTCACAGCTATCAGCAAAAGTTCAGTTGATGGTCTAAGAACTGGTGGAGCAATATTCACTTATGGTACGATATATCCTTTTGTTCCTCCTCCTCCTTATTATATTATTTTTCACAAAATCGATGGTGTATATTCTCCTAATTCTTATAAAGTGGCTCTCAAAGATAAATTTTCAGGAGGCGCAGGTACATTTACTTATTTAACATCAAACACTAATCCTGCTGTTGATACAGTAGTGATTATACACGATACCTTGATGGTGACTCCACTTACCGATGGCAGCTCGACAGTCACTGTGAAAGCTACAGACGCAAACAATGACTTTGCGATAGTCGTTTTTTTTGTCCGGGTAGGTTCTACAGATGTCGAAACTCGAATAGAATTGCCTAAGGAATTTACATTAAGTCAGAACTATCCAAATCCGTTTAACCCAACAACAAATATTAAGTTTGGTATTCCACAAAACAGTAGCGTGAAGATAGCAATCTATGATATGCTTGGACGTGAAGTTGCAACACTTGTGAATGCAAACTACACGGCTGGCTATTATACAGTGCCATTGAATGCAAGTAAATTAGCAAGCGGTATGTATATGTATCGTATGACTTCGCAGTCATTGAGTGATGATC
The DNA here is from genome assembly GCA_003142575.1 of Ignavibacteriota bacterium. GTDB lineage: Bacteria > Bacteroidota > Ignavibacteria > UBA10030 > UBA10030 > Fen-1298. The sequence continues at coordinate 8,930 of PLMS01000047.1, read as the reverse complement.
AAAAAAAGTTTACGAGCACCAAGAAGTTAGTCCTGGTGAAATGAAAAAGAGGATTTAACCAAGTAAGCAATGATCTCGTCATAAACCAGAAACGTACATAGACAAAATATTTACGCATGAGATAGAGCTTTGCAGGTGAGTTTGACTCGTCACATAAAAATTACAAGGAGATTGTGCAATGTGAACTCCAATCTGCAAAGGGAACCCTCCTCGTTTATTCATTTTTCAGGTTTGTTTCGGCTCAATCCATACAACAATTTGTCATTTTCAATGTTGGAAAAAAGCCGTTCATACTATTACAAACACATGAACATAGCTTAAATTTTCTCTTTTTTCTTAGGAAAACGACGAACAAGAACTATTAAAAAGACGAGCGTATAATACCAGACAATCACATTACTATTTTTGACAGTATATGGATTCGTTTGGAGTATCATATGAGCTTGCACAAGATCGATTTTTCCATTTGGAAGTTATCTTAACAAATTGTACTTTAATAGCGCCAAGTAACAGTACACCGTGCTTGCTTTATTGTGAGAATTCCCTGTCGGTTGACATAGGGGAATCTGCTTCGATAATCTTAGATGGGGCTAAGCTCTGCATCCCAAGTGTAAGAAGCTATCAACGAGCAACTACCAATTGGTATCTCTGTTCGCTGATTTTTTCGCAAGAGTCGGTAGTTGCGGCGTACACCATCCCGACGGTTGGTCGGGGAACATCTTATATGAAAGGATTTGTTCCATGGAACAAGGAACAGTCAAATGGTTCAACAGCGCTAAGGGGTTTGGATTCGTTTCTCGCGCAAGCGGCGAAGATGTATTCGTGCATTTTAAGTCGATCGTTGGCGAAGGGTACAAAACCCTGAACGACGGTGACAAAGTGCAGTTTGAAGTCCAGGAGGGACCGAAAGGTCTCCAGGCAGTGAACGTTTCCAAGGTGTAAGGGATGCATTTCATTTCTTGCGATTGAACATTCTGGAATAAGACAAAAAAGGCATACAGGAATAAATCTGTATGCCTTTTTTTGTAAACTCTGCGATCGACGGGGATATTTTCCTCTATCTGATGATCGCACCAGGATTAGTGAGATAAAGTGTGTTTTTTCTTCAACCTTTTTGACCTGATGATTGACGCCCTAATTGCAATCAAAAGCACAGCACCAACCACCCCCAATGCTAATCCAATTGGAATTGGTACATATCCCATCAGCAACATCTTTAACCCTACAAAGACGAGTACAACCGACAATCCATGCCTGAGGTAGTAAAATAAATCCATCATTCCTGCTAAGGCAAAATAGAGAGATCTCAAGCCGAGAATAGCAAACACATTGGATGTATAGATGATAAATGAATCTTGCGTGATGGCAAATATTGCAGGGATAGAATCTACAGCAAAAAGAAGATCTGTTGTTTCTATGACAATGAGCACAACAAACAGAAGTGTGCCATAACGTTTCCCGCCGGTCTTCACAAAGAACTTCTCTTCATGATATCCGGCAGTCACCGGAAAGATCTTTTTAAAAAACCGAACAACGATATTCCGTTCAGGATGCACTTCTTTTTCCTTATCCTGAAATGCCATTTTAATTCCTGTAACGACAAGAAATAACCCAAAAAGATAGAGTATCCAATGAAACCGCGTAACCAAGACAGCCCCTAAGGAAATAAGTCCGCCTCGCATAATCAGAGCGCCTATAATTCCCCAGAACAGAACCTTATGCTGATACTTTGCTGGTACTTTGAAATATGAAAACAAGAGGAGAAAAACAAAAAGATTATCAACACTGAGAGATTTCTCGATGAGGTATCCGGTGAAGAATTGCAGTGCTGCTTCATGACCGTACCAGAGAAATACTCCGACATTAAAAAGAAGCGAAATGAAAATCCATATTCCGCTCCACACCAAGGATTCTCGAATGCTGATCTCATGGGGTTTGCGGTTGAATACCATTAAATCCACGATGAGAAGAACGAGGATAAAAACATTAAATCCAACCCAAAGAAGGATGGTATGCATTAGGATTGCTTTCCCGAAAGAGCCACACGGTTCATTTGTTGTTTCCAATAAAGATAGAAAGGAATTCCTACAAGAAGCAATAGGATGCCTACTAAAGAATCGGCTGTTTGTTCAATACGTGTGTTCACGACAAACCACGTTGTTACAAAAATGAATGTAATCGGCACCCACGGGTATCCTGGCACACGAAATGCACGGTTGGCGAAAGGCATATTTTTACGAATAATAAAAACCGCAACGGCACCAAGTACAAAGAAAATCCAACCGGCAAAGATTACATAGGTAAACACAAGAGTAAGCAATCCTGTAAGCACGCTAAAACACTTGGACGGCTTGTTGCATATTCCTTCACTCCCGAATGGGCGAGTGTAGGACTAGTACTATCAGGATCCAAAATTCAATTTTCCGAATTCAAAAAAAGAAGCCGGGATCGCTGGGCGGTCCCGGCTTTTCAAAAGATGGGAATAATAATACTACTTTAAGCGGATGGAAGCAATGAATTTTTCAAATGCGGGCAAGAAGTCCTTTTTCATCGGAGCATAATAGTTCAGAATAATGCGGTAAATTTTATCGTTTTTAACAATAAAATAAACTCGACTATCAATGTTCTTAACTTTTTGCGGTACATAGTTCAAATACAGGGCTCTATCGCTGCCGACTTTCGTTTCACCCTGGGATTTGGGATTAAAGAACTTCGAATTCTGTTCTACAACCTTCTCTATCGAAAGCTTCTTTGCCGGTCGTATGTCAATGTCAATGCTGCAATCATTCCGCATACCATCCTTATTCCCGGAAAATCGTACTCCGGAGATCATATCTCCTTTTTTAGATAGTTCAATCGGACCAAAATTGGCAGGATATTCCAATTGAATATAATTATCAGAGTACTTCTCAACTTGTGTAAGAGGAATTGCAGGATCCACACCCTTTGGTATAACAATTTTCTGAGGCAGTATCAGCGACGCCAAGACAGAATCGAACACAGGTTTATAGGGCTCAAAAAGATCATTGAAAGCCGTGTATTGAACATAGTACATCGTGGAATCTTTCAAGGTCGCAGCATAAATCGCTTTAATTTTAGTTTTCTCATCGATGACACCAGAATAACTGATTTTTTTTGCATCAATTCCGTTTATCTTTACATCTTCCATCTCTGTCACTTTATATCCCTCTGATTCCTTGGTATCTTTAAAATCGCGAACATACTTTACATAATCTTGCAAGGAGTCACTGCGTTCTGAAGCAATAATAACCTGGACGCCGTCAGCTTTTCGCGAATCATGATCAAAAAATTTCTCTGCCGCTTCAGCAGACGAGGAAATGACGACTTTTGTCGACCCGGTTACAACGACCCAATCTTTGGGATAATTAAATGAAATTTTAAAAAACTGATCCTGAAATTGTGCCCACTCTTTAATTCTCACAGCTGCATTTTTTGAGCACCCGGGAAGTATGACTATGACAGCAAGTAAGAAAAGGATGATTTTATTCTTCATCGCGGTTCCTTTCATTTCGAACTGTGTGGAAGAAATGTGAACTTATTTAATAATTTTTCGTTATAAACACCTCAAGGCATCCAAAGATCACCTTGCCTGTTCAAGTATTTCGAGGCTCTTTTTCACATCTTTATTTTTTGGATCCAGTTGCAGCGTTCGTTTATATTCTTTTATTGCATCTTCCTCTTTATTAGAGTTTTGGTATATTGTCCAAGCAAGAGGTGTGTTTGAGCTACATCTTCTTTGTATTTTAATGATTTCTTCAAAACGACAATCGCATCCTCCCATTTCTTTTTAGACTCTTCCTCCGGTACTTTTTTATCCATCATGATCGAAAGTCCAATCATACGATAAGAATCGGCAAGCTCGACTTTATATCTCGATTCTGCTGTATCAATTATTTTAATAGCTGTTTCGAATTCTTTACGTCCCGCATCAAACTCTTTCATTTGGAAATAACAGAAACCTAGATTTGTATATGCCGGCGGAAATTTTGGACTCTTCGCTATTGCAGTCTTAAGAGCAGAAACTGCTTTTTCAAACCGTTCTAATTGCATCATGCACTGAGCATAATTGATATAAGCGCCAACAGCAGTTGAATCAAGTTGTATTCTCTTCTGATAGAATTCTCCAGCCCGTTCATACGATCTCAAATACATCCAAGTCGATGCGACTTGATCCATATAGTACGATCGTACATTGACAGCTTGCGTTGAATCTTTGAGCCCTTCTTCCCATGTCATTGCTGCAAGTGAGTCCTTTTTCAATTGTTTGTACGAAGCGCCGAGCCATCGATAATCATCAAATTCTAATGTGTCTACTTTCTTAAAATTCTCAATTGCTTGCACATATTTCTTTTCATTAAAAAATCCGTTGGCTATTGCCCTGTATGCAAGAGGCGATTTTGGTTCGACTTTTAAAAATTCTTGACCGACTTGAGCAGCCTCTTTATATTGTCTGCTCTTCAGGAGCGCTTCCAGATACATTGATTGAATATCTTTGGACGGATTTTTTTCTTTCTTGAAGTAGTCTTTAAGAGTTGCCGCACAGTTTGCCCATTGTTTTGCTCGTTGGAATAGACGCGCAAGTTCCAAACGGGAAACATCATTATTAGGGTCAAGGGATAGTATTCGGTTATACACGCGCGCCGCTTCTGTGTATTGCCGTTCTTTTGTATATGTATTCGCGAGCTTATAGAGAACCCGCATCTGTAAAGAATCAATTTCCAATGAATTTTCATAACTGCTGATCGCCATTGGTGCAACTTTCTGCTTCTCATAGGCATCTCCTATGACCTCATATGCAGTTGCATTTCTTGAATCTAACTCTTTTGCTTCTGAAGCAGCAACCAAAGCCGCATCTGTGGAGTCAGTCGCAAGAAGAATCTGCCCAAGTACCACAAGCAACGGTGGATATTTTGGCTGTTTCTTCTTTATCATTTTTAGTCCGGCTTTTGCAGTTGCATAGGCATCTTGAACATTCTTTTTTTCAAGTTGCACTTGTGCAAGGACCGTATATCCTTCCAACATTTCGTCATCCAACTGTACAACTTTCTTTGCAGCATTTTCTGCAGAGTCAAGCGAACCAATTTGCTGAAGAGATTTTGCAAGAAGTAACCATGCATTTTCATCTTTCTGGCTGGATTGGAGATAGGCCTGACATACCGTGATAGCCTCGGTGAACTTTTTTTGTTTTACCAGTTCCTTAGCTTTATCAAGTTGCGACTGACTGAAAAGTGATGCCGCAGCAGTGACGAGAATGAGAATGACAACTGATAGTATGCGTTTCATTGATGTTTCACTCCGCATGTAGTTGAATAGTGCGATATGGAATTGAAGCAGGAACTAAACCCGCCCTTTGAATAATTTTTTGTCCAAAATTTGAGAGTACCAGTGCACCGAAACCTACTCCAACAGACGTCTTTATTTCTGCATTGTAAAGATACAAAGAAAAATGGAATGGGTAAAGAGCGTTGTAAATTTCTTGCTGCCGCGGTTCATATTTCTTCTCACTCCCCTCCGGTGATTTTGCAAGAACCGGAATCACTTTTATTTGCTCTCTCTCATCGTTCACAAGCGACGCGGCAACACATCCAACCGACTGTGGATGCGTAGATACATACTTTACCACCTCGCTTTGATTTGGCATAACGGTCGTTGGCTCCAATGGTTTCGATATTGAAAAAATCCTTTTCTGAAGTAGTTCGTACATTCCGGAGTTCTTGCCTGTTAAAACAAAATCGATGCCGCCGGACCAATGAGCTTCGGTAATCTGACTCCAATCCTTCACCGTGTTTGCAACAATACTCCGAACAGATTCTGTACGGATGTTTGAGATTGGATTTTGCTTGTGAACGATAATAGCAACGCCGTCCTCAGCAATTCTAGTTTCAACGATTCTGATGGCAGATTGTTGAATAACCTTCTGCTCTTCTTCATTGAATTGTCGATCGATCACAATCGAATGCACACTGTCATTCAGCAAAAGGACAACTGCCTCACGAGTTGAAGCACTGCGCACCTCCATCTTCACTTCCGGATAGAGGCTCATGAACTGTTCCACTTCCTGCTGCATGAGAGGCACGTATGGATCGGCTGTCAGGAGAAGACGATGTCCGGACGTTGCCGTCTCGTCTTTTTTCTTACACCCGCCTACACCCGCTAAGAGAATGAGAAGTATAGAGAAAAAAAAACGTTTCATTCTTCTTCGTCTTCATGTTGCCGGCGAGCCCGAGTTTTGGTAAGGACAAACCGGTACACTCCCCAAAGTATCATAACGATACCGAACATCATTCGCATTTGAATCGGTATATATTGGAACGCACGACCGCTCATGATGATGATTCCAAACACAAAGGTAACCGCAGAGACTGAGTAACCGAGGTATATCGAAATGTTGGAGAGCTTCAGCACCATGAATTCCCTGATTCTAAAACGTGCGAAGCTGATAAGTCTCAGTAACAGTGCACATCTGTGTGTTCTGTTTCCCTACGCTCATCAGCTTCGACGTTGTTTAATGATTATTTGTTTCCTGTTAGTCTGAACCGGAATGGAATGGAAACCCATACCGATACGGGTCCTTTCTGCATCACTGCCGGAGTAAAGACCCACTGATTCGCTGCTGCAATCGCAGCCTCTTCGAAAACTGGGGCATCACTCTTGAGAAGGATAACCTTCCGCACTTTTCCTGCTTTGTCCACCCACACTTTTACTAACACGTTGCCTTCCAGTCCCGCACGCAAGGCAAGGTCAGGATATTTCGGTTCAATGCGTTTGACAACCGTAGGTTCTTTTTCATACGGAACGAAATCTGGAGGTGGACCTTCATCATCGATCTTCAGTTCTGCGCCGCCCGTCATTTCAGGTTTGGGTGCGGCTTGCTGCTGGCTCATCTCTGTCTGCGACATGATTGTTTGCTCAGGATTTACCTCGGCATCAGGTACAGGAACCGGTACACCAACACTTGGCTTCACTGCCGCCCCAGTTGCTGCAACCGCGGACGCTTCTTGATTGGTCAATGATGGAGGTGGTCCAAGATCTGAGTATTTCATGATGCGGACCGTATGAACAGGTTCTGCTTCTTCGGTCAACCATGCGACAAGATAATATGAACCAATGAAAGAAAAACTCAGAATGGTGGCCCCCACGACACCTATCATCATATATTTTTGGGCGACTGCCTTGAGTTCTATTGCGCCATATTTTTGCGTTACTGCTATTGTTTGTGACATATCGTCTCCTATCCTCCCATCGCCTTCTTTAACAATTTTTTATCACCATCTTTAATCGGAGCTATACTGAATTTAGTGATATTGGCGAGATTTAGCTCATCGATAATATCGACCATATCATTATATTTCGCTTCACGATCGATCCTCACAAGTGTGATGAGTTTTGGAATAGTGCGAAGCCTTTCAATTAACAATGGCCGCAACTCTTTAAATGCGATCTGTTTGAGTTCACTATCTTTATCTCCCATGCTCCAGAAGATTTCTAAATTTGGCGCAACTCTCAACGTCAACAATAGTGAAGCTGCAACTTCTACACCTTTTTCATCCGGTGGCAAGTTCAGTTCCATCGTTTGCGGTTTATTGAAGACCGTTGTGAACATGAAAAATGTCAACAGCAACATTGCCACGTCCACCATCGGCGTCATGTCAATACGAACGCCGGCGCGCTTCTTTTTCTTCTTTCCTTTTGCGTGCGATTTCGATTCAACAACATCTGCACCGGCCATAGTTATACTCCTTTATCCAAATCAGTGACAAGATTAAAGCGCGTAATCTGTGCTTTCACCAAGACATCCATAACATCTTCTATCGGTCCGTATGGGGCATCTTTATCGCCCTTCACAACCGTGCGAAGCTTCGGATCGTTGATACGCGCCTGCATAAGAATATTGCCAAGCGTGTTTTTATCTACTTCAATAGCACGTTTGTATTTGTTTTGTGATCCAAACAAGCGCTCCATTAAACCTTGGGCATCAACGCCAAGATAAATTTTACCTTCCTTGTTCACATACACCATCATAATGTGCGATTCAGGCAGCTTAAACTGCGAATGTGACGCCGGGATAATTACTTCGACATCCTCGGGCGGTTTGAACTGCGTCGTCATCATGAAAAACGTGAGCAATAACATCGCCACATCCACCATGGGTGTCATGTCGATGCGAGTGCCGAGTCTTTTCTTTTTATGTTTTGGCATAACGTCACCTTTCCCGGTTACTTCTTATGCGGTCTGCGTGAAGCTAATGATTGAACTATGGAATAGCTTGCTTCGTCAATCATATAGGTGAAGTTGTCGATTTTCGTGACAAAGAAATTGTATGCAACGATGCCGCCGATACCAGCGACAAGACCGCCAGCGGTGTTAATAAGCGCTTCAGAGATACCAAGAGCAAGCTGAATGGCATCCGGTGCTCCGGCGCGCGACATAGCTTGGAATGCACGAATCATACCGATAACTGTTCCAAGTAATCCTACCATCGTTCCGATAGAGGCAATTGTGGACATCATCGATAAATTACGTTCCAACATAGGTACTTCGAGCATCGTCGCTTCTTCAATGGAGCGTTGGATACTTTCCATTAATTCTTTTTGCCCTTTCACATCGCCTTCTTCAACAATAGTCTTGTACCGTTCCAAACCAGCGTGGAGAACATTGGCGCAGGAACCGCGCTGCTTATCGCATATTGCAAGTGCTGCATCGATATCACCTGCATTGACGGCTTGCTGTACATTCTTTAAAAAAACTGTCATATTGCCTCTCCCGTTTGCTTTCTTCAATGTAAGCATGCGTTCTATAATAACAGCGATCAGCATGATCACAAGTGCGATAAGGGCGATAACTAGGGGACCACCATCCTTAATAACTGGCGGCAATGTAAATTCAAAAATCACCCAACCGACCACGAA
>PLMS01000140.1 GCA_003142575.1 Ignavibacteriota bacterium | reverse complement strand
ATTTTATGGATTTGTATATGAAGTTCTTAAATTTGACTTTCCCATCACCTATAGAACAAAGTCCAAGCCGTAAACTTAAAAAACCACCGAGAACATTATGATGGTAAGCAGAAACTTCAAGAGAATTTTCTATTTTGTTCCATTTTTCTCCATCATTGCTGTAATACATATTAACTGTATTATTAATATTTTCGATGCGAAGAAATACGTGATTTTTAGTTGCCTGTTTTTCGGTAGGGAATTGCCAACCTCGGAGATTAGCTAAAATATTTTCTTTGTCTGCTAATATACCCGAATACGCATTATTGTTATAAAAAAGTACCAATCCGCCGGTTGCTTCTCCTTCAATAAATAACTCTACCTGTGCTGTATATGAATGGTCTGATGGAATACAAAGTAATGGAGAACAATCACCAACAGAGTGCCCTTTGGTCTTAATAAGCAAACTGTTATCAATCAAATGAAATCTACTGGTATCGTATTCACCAAAGAATTTCCATTGTGGTTTTAACTTATTGCCTTCAAAGTTATCATTTAAGGAAAATACAGCATCTGAAACTATTCCTGCAGTTTTTTTAATTGGTTCATCTGTTTTAATACCATCTGGTGTTTTAAACCAACCGTCTTTTGTCCATTCAATGGGCTGAAGTAAAGTTTGACGGCCCATATTATAATGTCCGTTTTCATATCCGTGAAATACCATCCACCAATTTCCTGTTGCATCTTCGAATAACGTACCATGTCCTTTGGACCACCATCTTTCAGAGCTTTCTTGTGTTCGAATGATAGGGTTGAACGGCGAATTCTCCCAGGGACCAAAAGGCGACTTTGAACGTGCAGAAATTACCATGTGACTTGTCGCAGGACCAGCTGTTCCACCTTCAGCAACTGTCAGATAATAATAATCGCCTCGTTGAACGAGCTTCGGACCTTCCATACAAAAACATTCAATTGTCCATTCGCGAGGTATTGGCCAGCCACTGTAAGTATTTTTGATTTCGCCTGTAACAGAAAGTCCATCGTCAGACAATGGAACATACCCTCCACTACTAAAGTACAAATATCGTTTTCCTTCAGCGTCAGTAAAATGTCCTGGATCGATATTACCTATTTTCAAATCTACAGGATCACTCCATGGACCTATAATTGAATCGGTAGTGACTACATAATTGGTATTATTGGCAGGAAAATAGATGTAATATTTGTTTTTATATTTCACGAGATTGGGTGCCCAAACCGAACCCACATATTTGTGCAATGCATTTGTAACTGGAGTCCAGTTTATTAAATCTTTTGAATGCCAAATTAATAACCCCGGATAATATTCGAAAGATGAATGGACTATATAGTAATCACTGCCATCGCGCAATATACTTGGGTCAGGGTAATCTCCAGCGAAAATTGGATTCAAATAATACCCATCGCCTTTTTTAATAGTATTAGTTTGATACTGTGCATTCGCTAAATAACTCAATTGAATGAGCAATGTCATTATAAGAGTTTTCTTCATGTTTCAACTAATTTTTATTAAACATAATCGTAATTATAAAATGTAAAGTTATTGATTTTTAATCTATTTTGCTTGGCGCTAACTTCTGTTAAAGCACAAGCGGCATAACGGACGGGCGCTAAGTCCGTTCCATTGTTACACAATGGAACGCGATCGCGATCCCGCTTATGCGGGATCGGACTGCGGCACTGCAAACTTTCAATATGTAGATTACGAAACAAGTTCATGCTGATAGCTTTTGCGCCAGAGGCGCATGAGCCTTTGGCTCACAAAATATACAAAACCGTTGCAAGCCATGCTTAACTTATCCATTTATCCCGTGCTTTTTACGGGACGCTCATTCATATTTTAGTATCGCGCTTCGCGCGATTCAGTTATCTGGACAAGCCGAGCTTGCCTGTCCCGACGCTCTTGGTCGGGAAGCACATGGTTAGGCGGCGACAGATTGAATTTTGACACAATAGTCGTTCTTTTAACGATGAGTCCATCAGTAAGTTAATAATCCATTTAAACCTATTAATCCGATAAGTATACAAAGGATAATCGCCCCGTAGATTTGCGGAGAAGGACCAGGTTCTAAAACGCTTCTTCTAAAATTATTTGGGTCGACACTTACCTGATATGTTTCCCCTTTAATATATTGATCACAATAAGCACTTGCTCTGAAATAACCTTGCCTTACGCCACCATATTTTATTCTCTTCCCTTTGCAGGGTATACCATCAATTTTGTATTGATAGGAAATGAACGGATAAAACTTAAAAGGGAACAGGCTTAATCGAGACTCAAGAATCTCACAGTCAACTCGGTCCCAATACCGACTTTGTAAACCTCGCCAAAGATTTATTAAAGACCATATCAATCCAATTATACTACCAAGACTACACGTTAATATAAATACTATGATTCTGTCCATAAATATTCTTTAACTGCCTAACAGGCGGAGCCCCATAACTGTAACACGCGAAGCGTGTTTCCTCTTCTATAGTTCATTATACCAACTTTTGCGCCTGACGCGCATGAGCCTTTGGCTCACAAATTAAAATAAAACCCATGCTCGACATGAATTTTGCATCTCACTAATTTGAATTGCACTTCGTGCAATAACATTCTCAGGCCTTCGGCTGCGATTCAATCATCTGGACAAGCCGAGCTTGCTTACCCCGCTGTATTCGCGTTTTTTGCGTCCCGTGTTTTTTACGGGATTAGCGGGAAGCGACTGGTTAGCTGGCAAGAGAATTTCATGATAGTATCCATTTCCGAGCGTCAGCATAAGTGCGAAATACTTCTGGCTCAAATCCAGCCATTGCTGAGAATACTGAACCCATACGCATTAGTCCGTACGGGAAATCGTCTGGAGCAACCAAAGCAATACGATTATTGAAGCGTTTGGCCAGCGAGGCAAGAGAAAGTGCTATAGTTTTAACATCATCTGAAGACCTATTATAAATACTCCGAGATCCACTAAGATTAACCAATATGAAAGGGGTGGTCGGGCATTTAGAATCAGCAAGCGAGTTGAGAATTGTCGTGCGAATATCGTCCAAAGAATATTCACCAACCATTTCTATGACAATTATATTAGAATCGAAACGATATGCTACTGGCATTCCACTAACACACCCTTCTCATTAGAAAAACTAATTTCTTGCCGCCTAACAGGCGGAGCCCCATAACTGTAATCCCGCTTTGCGGGATTACTATTTTTATAGTTCATTATACTAACTTTCAATTTTGTACTCAACCTATGCGCGCCATGACTTTCGCACCCAGCTCATTCCGTCAGCTTGAGCGCTTGGTTAGGCGGCAATTCAATAGTATGAAGTTAATATTTAGGAGTGGTAACTAAAAGTGTTTGTTCTTTTTTTGAATGCGACGTTAAATCATGCACCATATTTTGTTCTTAACGTACTAATACAATCTTATTCGTCAACATGCGATTACCGCTGTGGACAACGATAAAATAGATGCCGTTTGTTAAGGTAGCAGGATTCCATGCGACACTTTGCAGCCCGGTGCCAATCGGTAAATCGTTAAAGCGAGCAACTTGCTGCCCAAGAATATTGTAGATCATAATGTCCGTGCGGGCATTCGTGCGTATAGAAAATTGAATCGTCGTTGAAGCTCTTACCGGATTGGGCATCGCCGTGACATATTCCGCTGTCGCATTCGATTCCGACTTTTTGGACGTTTGCACCGATGTTGCCACGATGGCACCTCTCATGATAGCATCCAATGTGCCCTGATCAAGAACTGCTCCATTATTTCGATCAAATATTCCGTTATCCCAACAAAAGGGAATCATACCATACCGGAGAGCCGCATTGGTGATATATTGAAACCAGTATTCCCTTGAAGCGATGTGGAGCGCCAGATCGTCTCCTGTAAGAGATGTACGTTTAATGGCACCATATTCACCGAGGATTATTGGAATTCCCTTATCGAAGAACTTTGTCTTCATTAATTGAAAATAGGATTCAACGGTGCTTTCCTCGCCCCAGGTCGCATTTCTGCTTGGATTTGTTGTCGAATGATAATTGTTTCCCCAGAAGTAAAACATATTGCCCCAGCTGGCATCGCTTGACATACCGCAAAAATTCCATGGTGTATAATAATGAAGTTCGACCATCAGCCGGTTGTTGATTTGATCAGTCGGCAGCGTGTTCATATAGGTATTGGTTGTTTGAATATCCGTTGATGGGCATTGGATGATCAACACACGCGAGCTGTTATTGCCGCCGGTGGAGCGCACGGCATCGATAAATGTTTGATGATAGGATAATAAAACAGTCATCCCGGTTGCATCGCTCACATTCGGTTCGTTTGCGCTGGCAAATAAAAGATGCTCGTCGTAGTTCTTAAAATAATTAGCTATCTGTGTCCAATATGCGTTTTGTTTTTTGTTGACGGAATCTTTCATTGCAACAGTCACATTATTCTCAAGCCAGCCATTATCCCAATGGCAGTTAATGAATATGTACATATTATTAGCATAGCAATAATCAACAACTTCTCTAACACGTCTAAGCCATGCCGTATCGATAACCATCGTCATTTTATTTGCATGGCTATCCCACGCACAAGGGATGCGAATAGTATTAAATCCTGCATTGCGCACTGCAGTAATCAATGTTTGGTTGACTTTTGGATTACCCCAATATGTTTCGGCATTAAGATCGCTGTTCGGAACTTCCAATGTGTTAACAATATTCCAGCCTGCCTTCATGTTTTTTGCAATTTCAGATGCCGTCGGCAGCTGCGATAATACTGGTGCGGTGAATAAAAGCACTAGAAGAATGAAAAATGCACTTTGATTTATTAATAATATTATCGAAAACATTTTAGATGGTATATGAATCTTCATTGTCTCTCACAGCATTATTCTTGTAACATCCGTGGAATTAGATTGTTCCGATACATGAATATAATTAAATGTCATCACTTCTCTAGCTCGTAAAAGAATTTACGTGCGGCAGGATTTCCATTACATTTAATGCAAGGAATAAATTGATAATATATTTTGTCATGATAAAAGTTTTGATTGCTGCCTAACGGACCGGCGCTAAGTTTATCCCGTGCTTTTTACGAGATTAGCAGGGAGCGCCTGGTTATGCCGCAACACAGTAGGTTATATACACCTGAAATCAAAAGAACGATTATGAGTTAATGCACAATGTTGTGGTCTAAACGGCTATTTCGAATCGACTAATTCAGGAGTCGAACTAGCAATTACCTCAGCTGGTGTAAACACTAAATCGGAAGTTCGAACTTCAGGATGAGCTCTTAAATAGTTATCAACTATCCTCCAGCCGAGTGTATAGCCGGTCCATCCAGGAATCGGATTGTCTCCTTTTCTCCCGAACATCCACGGGACAAAATAATTTTGAGTAAATTTATTGTTCCATAATTCATGCTTGAGTCGCAACACAGGTTTTACTTTAACCAAGTATTGTTTAATTTCCTCTTCGGTAAGCGCTGAAGTCCAAGCTGGTCGATCTCCCTTGAGAAGTTCTATCATAAAATGGTCGGCAAGACCTTCCGTAATCATGCATTCAAGCAGTGTCAATTGCCAATGAAGCATACGGAGTCGAGTAGGATGGAGACATTCGTGAACCAAACTACGCACCAAGAATTCTACCCTAAAGTTCGGATTCTTTGGATCGAAATACATTGATAGTGAATGGTCGCTTGTTGTCCTTCCCCCCACACCAAACATAGGCAAGACTTCGCTACTGCTCATTGCCAAGTCGATAGTTATGCTGTCTGCAGGTATCAATTTTTGTATCCGTGGAATGATGTTCTGTATTCTCGCAATAATTTCAACTGAAAGAGAATCGGTTATGTCGATTTTTTCATCTAAAACCAGTATGCAGCCTTGAGCAAGTTTGACAACATTTGCGCGTGTTGTGTCTTTTGATTGACCACACACTGTATCGGCCATTGGTGCACACAGGAAGAGTAAAACTGATGTAATTAGGAATAATATTCTATTCAATTGCCACTCCTTTCATTTATATATAGCTGTCGCTTTATTTATGGTTGCCACCTAACGAACCGGCTCCCGATAAATCGGGATGCGGCGCTGATAATTTTCAATTAAACACTAAACCTCTACTCGCCATGTGCCGCTTTACGGCATCCCGCTTCTTTTTAGCGGGACTTAACGTACCGCGCTCATTTATAATTAGTATCGCGCTTTGCGCGATTCAATCTTCTGGACAAGCCGAGCTTGCCTGCCCGCCATCTTATTGGGCGGGAGCACCTGGTTAGGCGGCGGAGTTGCTCAAATATATTTTTCAGTTAAAATTATTAATTATCGCAGTAAATATTAAAATCATACCAATAAATAATGAAATGAATCCTAAATAACCGACGTTACTCATGAGATGTGGGTAATTTTTCCACATAATAACCAGTCCGACTACAATAAATACAATTCCAAGTATAAAATCTTTCCAGAACATTATTTAATCTGCCAGTATTAATTTTTGAGAATATATTGATTTAATTACCGCCGCCTAACGTACCGGCTCCCGATAAATCGGGATGCGGGAGCGCCTGGTTAGGCGGCATTAATATTTACTACAGAGAACTTTAAGCATTGATTCACCACTCGATTCTGGAACAATATCGCTCCATTCATTTTTTGTTGCTGAACTATTCTCAACTCCACCGATATCATTGTAAACAACCGTAGACAATCCTCTAGATTTTCTATGTTTACAATCGAACTCGGTACGCATCATCAATTTTGTTATTGTTCGGAAATTATTTATAGCAACCTCCTTTTGGAGAATACCAAGCATTGCATTAAACGAAGTATCCGATTGTATAAACGCGTATGGTGGATAATATTTGTGAAGAAGCTTTTTTACAGCGAGAGTACCCAATGTGTCTTGTTTAGCATTCGTTATACTATCAATCTGTTGCACACTAATGTATTTAATCCAGACTACAATATTGCCATTCGACCTTCGTTCTTTTGTCTCCTCATCATAAAATCCGTAGTAATTTTCCCCATATATGATAGACCCTCCAATGAATTTCCAGTCAGCCGATTTAACTTCTTTGCAGATGGCAAAAAACAAGATTAGCAATAAGAATATTCGAACTTTCATTTTTGCCTCCTGTGATGTTAATTAGTTCCAATCTTGATTCAAATCAAAGAGTTTTATCTCAGCTGTTTGATTGCCGCCCTAATGGATGGGCGCTAAAACCCGCTACTTTTTTGTAGGGAGCGCCTGGTTAGGGCGCAATGCTATTTTTGATTTTTTACTTTTATCCAGGTGTCTCGAAATAACTTTTGTGCAGCATGATTGATTTCAATTATGGACTTGGCCAATTTCTTGCCATCAGACTCTTCTGCTAACAATTCCATTGAATTATTAATAGAATCAAACAATGCTTTTTGTAAAGGCTTATCTGGATTAATAAACATTTGAATTTTAGAACTTAGCAACACTGCTCGACTATGCAATTCCCTCTTTTCCTTTTCGGTTATAGTGCTATAGGTGAGAGTTGTTTTATATAATACCGAATTATATTCAGCAACTTGTTCACGAAGACTGTTTAACCATTGTTGTCTATTTGCGGATAAAACCGTCGCCCTGATTTGGCGTTTCGCGATACTGATTTGAATAGCAGGACCCACAATAATAGCTAAAAGTGCAATTGCAAGAGATAGCCATTGAGTTATGTTAGATGAATTTGCTGGCTGTGATAAAACGATATGTAATGAATCGGAAGATAGCTTCAAAGTGTGAATTATTTGATTTATTGAATCAGGCATTTTCCCTCCATTGCGTGCACCCCAACGAATGGGCGCAAGGATACTATATTCTTAATTATCTGGAATATTTGAAACGACATAATAAATTGCAAATCCAGCATAAACAATTATTCCCGCAATTAATAAAAGACGAATTGATGTATCTTCAATCATAGGGATATATTTGACTAGCAATACGAGCCCTAAAATGGACCCCCAAACAAAAGCGAATATTTTAAGTACTTGTTTCCAATATATTGGTATTTTTTTAAGTTGATATTCCGTTCTTGAAGATGTAAGGCTTCTTTCGACAGGCAGAGCTTCATAAACTCTGTACGATGAAAGTGGAATTATTGGTATATTGGCAAAGACAAACCATTCCGTTGAGATGAATGATCCATCAGGGAATTCTTCGCTTTTACCATAAAGTGTAGTACCAATACCATTAAATGTTTTCATGAGATCTATATTTTCCTTCCGTGCGCCACCTAACGGACCGGCTCCCGATAAATCGGGATTAGCTGGGAGCGCCTCGTTAGGGCGCAGCATAGCTGATCGTTATGCGCAGATAACTTATTCTACAACTTTAACATTTTCTTTGACGAAAGTCTGTTTAGTTTCAGGGTTGATACCCCCAGAAATTGTAATGTCTAATTTAAATATGTGTTTGCCAGCAATAGAACCAACCATTCGGACGGCATAGACTTTAGTAATATTTATATTGCCGCCAACCGAAGTTGTATCGGATCTTTCGAGTTGTATCTTTTCAACATTGGACATTTGATGAACTTTTTCCGCTTCTTGAATTGCCCTTTGCTCCATAAGTTTCGAGAGCTTGTTGAAAAGGAAGCTAAGTTGTTGGACTAAATTGGCCTTTCTAGATTTCCAAGACATGAGAGCTGTCTGAGCTGAGGTGCTCCAATCGCTCTGAGGGTGGTTCGAAAAATATTCTTGCAATGCGCCTATCATGTCATCACAACTTTTCATTCGCACGACGTAATCAAATGAATGTTGCATCACGTCTTCAGCAGCCCCTTGGAGTTTCTGGATTTTCTCGAAATCCGATATGCGGTTTACAACCTCTTGCAGCGAATCTCTCTTTGCTTGCCAACCATATAAAGCAGCTTTTGCAGTCACATTCCATTCGCCTTCTGGATGAGTCTTTATGAAATTTTGTAGAACGTCGATAACACTTTGACAAGATTTGATGTTAGCCGCAGCATCACTTGTGCCAGCGATGCTTTGCTCTGTAGTTGTTTGAAGCTGTTGAACTGGCTCATAATCCTTCTTTGGATTTGAGCACGAACTTATAAGAAGAGTAATTATGATAAAGCTCAGAAAGAGGTGAAGTAATCTAAATGTCATGTTATCTCCTTATTGTTATTGAATTTTCTTTTGTAGCTATAGCTGCAGCCTAACGGACCAGCTCCCGATAAATCGGGATGCGGCACTGATAATTTTCAAGTTGATAGCTTCCAAAATATACTAAACCGTTGCACGCCATGTGCCGCTTTACGGCATCCCGTACAGCGGGACTTAACGCACCAATTTACCCGCCATGCTTTATCTTTGGGCGGGCGCTCATTTATAATTAGTATCGCGCTTTGCGCGATTCAGTTATCTGGACAAGCCGAGCTTGAGACGCGGGTTAGGCGGTATTGAATGTTCCATATTTTTGATCTAATAAAGTGGATCTGATGTCCTATAAAAGGAATTTGGGGTTATCCAAATGTTTTGAGTTGTTCCTTCTTTGGGATCTGAAATTCTCTTTGCATCAAATGCCCAGAATGGTATTTGAATGATACCTGAAATGTAAAAAGGGCTATTTACATATGCTTCAACAGAAAATTTTTCATCTAAAGAATAAGTTATGAAAGAACGGAATTTTAGTGGAGATGTTTCCTCCGTGAACTTTTGAATTAATATGCGAACCTTTGTCGTTTTATCATAATAATACTTCCCTGTTAACCATTGCGATTGTTTTAATATCAATAGAGTATCCTTAGCAATATCCCCATTAAGAGCAACTAAGTCATCTGTAATTCTAAAAAGCGTTTTTTCAATTGTTGTTCCAGGTGGAATAAAAGTAATCCTCTCCGATTTTGTAAGTTTTGTTATTGAAGAAAAGGATGAATTATTTAAAAACATACTCATAATTCTTATGGATGAACCGCCTGAGGTTCCACTTTCCTTGATCATCACATTTTCATCCCAATAATCATTTTTCGTTGTTCCGGCAACGAAGGAAGTCTTTTTCCAGTCAATATATATAGGTCGGTTTAATTTATTGTGGATATACAAACCCATTGTGCCACCATCCGACCAAAACATATATCCTATCCGAATGGTATCGTTTTCATATTGAAGAATTCTACCATCATTAAAACAGTTTGGAGATTGAACTTCCATTATCTGCACTCGATGGTCAAAATTATTTAAAACATCTGGAGTGCATCCCCAAAAAACTAAAAGAAGGATGATATTTGTAGTCAAATAAAAATATTTCATTTGAGACTCCTTATTTGAATGTCAATATTTATTCAAAACTGCCTAACGGACTGGCGCTAAGTTTATCCCCAAATGTTTTTGTTGGGGAGCGCCTGGTTAGAACGCACACGATAAAAATTCTAATTAATGTTCCACTAACTCACGTACATGCTTAAAGCTACGGTTGAATCAATGCACGTACATTTGAACCACCTTGTGTGCCTGTCGTATGTTCAATTACAATTGAAAGCTTTGTCCCATCATCGAGTTCCAATTCATACGTCGGATCAAGAAGAATTGGTTCAGGGCAGATGAAGGTAACCGAATCCGCATCTTTTCTTCCCGGCACAATCTCATTGCCGACTCTTTCCATTTTTCTCTGACCGCGCACAACTGAAACGGACAATACATCACATACTTTTTTCCCCCGTTGATATAGACTTGCCATTGATAAGATTCCTTTCAAGTGTGTTAGAAACGAGTCTCGTATTGAACTTCAACGCAATAAGTTTTTGCGCCCTAACGGATGGCAACTGAGCTGCGGCAACGATAACCCGCAAGTTGCTGTAAACGAACCAAGTTCATTCTGATAATTTCCAATCTTGCATTACGCCTCTGAGCGCCATGCTTAACGTACCAAGCTCATTTGTAATTAGTATCGCGCTTCGCGCGATTCAGTTATCTGGACAAGCCGAGCTTGAGTTGCTGGTTATGCCGCTTGTCTTTGATTATATACATATCTAGAGACATGCTTCAAAAATAAAAAAGGGAGGGGGAATCGAACCCCCGAATCGGGAACACCGATCAAACGTTTTTCAGACGTCTTGCGGCTACCAACACCGCACCCCTCCAATTTAACACTTCAAAAAAAAATATTCTCAATTCTTTTGAGACAGATGCCCTTGCAATCTAAGCATTACAAATTGTGAAAAAGTAAGCGATAGATGTCGCAATAATCGAGCTTGCTCATTTTGTGCCATATATGGATGACTTCCAGTCTCACTTAATAGACCATAAACAGATGCGACGGCCTCTTTCTCCTTCACTTCGAGAAGTCCCTCTTTAGAAAGATATTCACGAATTTGTAATGGCCTAGAATAAACAGATTCCGGTAAGCTAACATTCTTAACCTTTTGGCTGAACAAGACAGCTATTTCACGTAAAACACATTCAAGAAATTTTCGGGAATTCGAAATTGAATCATCCCAACGATGTTCAAGATAGTGTTCCTCAGAAAGTTTAAGGTGATGAAATGCAGTATCTTTACCGCCAAGTTCAAGACTCACATAGAGTGATTGAAGTATTCCCATTTCTTCGGTGGTTTCTAGTACATCTGATTCTGAATATAGTAACCGATGATCTTTATAAATGTGCCCGTCAAGTTCGAGGTTTTCCCGTAAGAATTGAATCATTGAGACTAAACTCTCTGAACTATATCCTGAAGGTGGATTGGCAGAATAATAATTTAGCATATCTTCAGACAACTCTTTTAGATAACTCTGACCGAGTTTCTCTCTTTGTTCCCAAGACCAATTTTGTGTAGCATCTAATTGACTTTCACCAGTATGAAGTTTCATTACGAATTCTTTAAGTTGACGGGTTTCTGTGGAAGTCCAAGTTTTTTTAATAGCATTACAGAGCCAAGCTGGGTAATCATTTTCAAAAAGAAAATCGTAAATCTTTTCTATATCGACTGTAAAATAGCCGTTCCCTGAATTTCGTAAATAATGGTACTTACGAAAATTCACCACGACGAGCTCTGCTAAAGATTTTGCAGTTCTTCGACTAATCATAAATTAGTTTATATCCAATCCTCTAAAAAGACAAGCGACATAACTACTGATTAGATAGACTTAGTCTATCTTTTGCGCTTATAAGCGTGAAATATAGACTCTGTGTTTAATATTACATTTGATTTCTCAAGAACTGTCATTGGCGGTCCCCCAATGGTACTAATCAGAGAGTTGAGATTTTTGCTGCTATAATATACATGTTTCCCGATGGGAGGGCAAGATAAAAAGAAGAGATTTGTAGGGACGCACAACTGTGCGTCCCACCATTTGGAAAGATTCATCTTTATCCCGTGAGATAGCTAAATTCATTCCATATATGTGAAATCATCGAGTATCTCACCAGGATGAATCAAATGCAAATAGAACGCTTCAAACTGTCCCCCTCATGTGCGAGGGGGACTATAGGCGGTCTGATTTTACTTTTCCGCCGACAGCAGCAGGAGGAGGGAATGCCGGTTCTGCAGAATGAGCGGCTATCTCGTGAAAGCTCTGCTTTCTTCACAGAAAATCTGTCGTATGTATTCCCCATGTATTGATAAAAACCAAAAAGCCGCTTCGTCGATAAACGCAGCGGCTTTGATTTTTTTTATAAATATTCAGTTATAATTTTGTCATACTCATGATGTTGAGGAACTGGAAATTTTAGTAAGAAGCTGCTTACACATCGAGTTGAGTTCTTTCGGCAGCTTGTCCTGAAGACTGAGGAACAATTCTTCATGGAGCTGGATTTCTTTTTTCCACAACTCCGCGTCGATGTTCATGACATTCTCAAACTGCTTTTGTGTAAACTCTAATCCGTTCCAGTCAATGTCTTCGTACTTCGGTATCCAGCCAAGCGGACTTTGAACCGCCTGTGCCTTTCCATTCACACGCTCAACAATCCATTTGAGTACGCGCATATTATCGCCGAATCCCGGCCAGAGGAAACTGCCATTCTCGTCAACGCGGAACCAATTGACTCCAAAAATTTTCGGCGGATGTGCTGCACGACGTCCCATTTCAAGCCAATGGTTAAAATAATCTGCCATATGGTATCCGCAAAATGGGAGCATGGCAAATGGATCGCGGCGCACTTGCCCGACTTTACCGGCAGCAGCGGCAGTTGTTTCGGAGCCAACGGTAGCGGCGAGATAGACACCATGTGCCCAATCTTCGGATTGACATACGAGCGGAGTTGTATTGCTTCGGCGTCCGCCAAAGATAAATGCTTTGATCGGGACACCATTCGGATTTTCCCATTCGGGATCAATGCAAGGGCATTGGCTTGCCGGAGTTGTAAAGCGTGCATTCGGATGTGCGGCTTTACGTCCGCAGTCCGGTGTCCACGCCTGTCCGGTCCAATCGATCAACTCGGGGGGCGGCGTCTTCGACATCCCCTCCCACCAAACATCTCCATCCGGGGTAAGCGCGACATTTGTAAAAATAGAATTCTTGCTTGCTGTTGCCATAGCATTGGGATTTGTTTTTTCAGAAGTGCCGGGGGCAACTCCAAAATATCCGTTTTCCGGATTAATGGCGTAGAGTTGGCCATCTTTGCCCGGTTTAATCCACGCAATGTCATCGCCGACAGTCGTCACTTTCCAACCTTTAAAAGAATTTGGCGGAATAAGCATGGCAAGGTTCGTCTTACCGCACGCACTTGGGAATGCCGCAGCCACATACGTCTTTTCCCCTTGAGGTGATTCGATTCCCATAATAAGCATGTGTTCAGCCATCCAGCCTTGTTCACGCGCCATCGTGGATGCAATACGGAGAGCAAAACATTTTTTACCAAGTAACGCGTTGCCGCCATACCCGCTTCCGAATGACCAAATTGCATGTTCTTCCGGATAGTGAACGATATATTTTTCTTTGTTGCAAGGCCACGCCACATCTTTTTGACCCGGCGCCAAAGGTGCGCCAACAGAATGAACGCATGGCACAAACTCACCGGTACTGCCTAGAACATCCCAGACGGCTTTTCCCATACGAGTCATAATGCGCATATTAACTACAACATAAAGGGAATCTGTCAGTTCGATGCCGATGTGCGCGATGTGAGATCCCAGCGGTCCCATGCTAAATGGGATGACATACAGGGTGCGTCCGCGCATACAGCCGTCGAATAACTTATTCAGAGTTGCTTTCATCTCCCGCGGATCAGCCCAATTATTTGTCGGGCCCGCGTCGCTCTTCTTCACACTGCAAATAAATGTGCGGTCTTCCACGCGCGCTACATCACTCACATCCGATCGGACGAGGTAGCTGTTGGGACGTTTTTTCTCATTCAATTTTATGAATGATCCGGACTTCACAAGCTGTTGATACATAGTATCATTTTCGGCTTGAGAACCGTCGCACCAGTACACATTGTCTGGCTTTGTTATGGCAGCAATTTCTTTTATCCAGGAAATTGCTTTTTCATTTTTGACGTATGCCGGAACATTCATAATTCATCCATTCATTTGTTAATAAAAGAACAAAGATTTTTCTCTAAAGGTTTCTTACCAATCGCGTGTAACTTTACGATTGCCAATCTGGATCTCCCGCGGCGCATTCGGATCCAAAGCCCATTTGATGCGCGCTAAACCATCTGCAACCTCGCTGGGCGCGCCGGCATAACTGAGTCGCAAGTGACCTTCCATACCGAATTCTTTGCCCGGTACGGTTACCACGAGGGCTTTCTTCAATAAAAAATCCGCCAACGCCATAGAATCTTTATTAAATGCGCTAAAATCGGGGAAACAGTAAAATGCTCCTTGCGGCTTTACGACTTTCATCCCGGGAATAGATTGTAATTCCCGCATGACTGTATCCCGGTTCTTCTCAATTGTATCGCGTAGAGTATCAACACAACTCTGATCGCCGTTCAGTGCCGCTTCTGCAGCGACCTGGCAAATCGGTGAATTGCATGTGGTAATTTGTCCTTGAATATTTGTCATGACCTTCACGAGTTTTCGATTCGCAACAACCCAGCCCACGCGAAAACCGGTCATGCCGTACGTTTTTGAAATACCGTTAATCACAATAACATTGGTCGATTCAATATCTTTTTTAGTAAAATTATAAACGGGCGCAATTTTTTTGCCGTCAAATATGAGTTTGTGATAAATATCGTCCGTCAGGAGATAGATATTTTTTCGTTCACAGAACTCGACAATCTCACCGACAAGCTCATCCGAGAAAATAGCGCCGGAAGGATTGTTCGGGCTATTGATGATAATTGCACGGGTCGATGGAGTAACTGCTTTTTCAATCTCCGATAGTTTTGGATAAAAGCTCCCATCGGCTGGTGTGACAATCACGGGGACACCGTTGACCATCTTGACCATTTCCGGATAACTCACCCAATACGGAGCAAGAATAATAACTTGATCTCCCGGATTGATAAGAGCATAGAGCACATTGAATATGGAATGCTTGGCACCATCAGAGACAATCACATTTGCCGGATCGATCGTTCTCCCGTAATTCTTTTCCGTGTATCGAACAATAGCTTTTTTCAATGAAGGCAAACCGTCAGAGGGTGCATACTTCACCTCACCCGAGTTCAATTTTTCGATGGCGCTCGAAATTGCGCTCATCGGGGCTTTATTTTTGGGCTCGCCAATCCCGAAGTGTACAATTGCCTCGCCTTGTGCACGCAGCTTCGCAGCTTCGGCGTTGAGTTTTACCGTTGGCGATTCAGCGATGGATGCTGCTAACTTGCTGATATCCATGAATGATACTCCAATTATTTAATTGCTGACTCACGAAGAAATGGATTCGTCACAGCGAACAACTGTGTCTGTTTATTATAGAACAACACATTCTATTAATAAGTTACATGTTTTTCAGAATAATTCAACGGAAGGAGACTGTTTAATTTCAATTTCCGAAAAAATTGGGTAGTGTCTCATTTTAGTGCGGTCAGGACTTGCGTCCTGACCGATACCGTTGAATGTCAGGAAGAAATTCCTGGCATCACTAACCATATGCTAAACAGGAAAGTAGCCGAAAACGTCTTATTGCGGGAATAACTTAATTTGCAGAAACAGTTCTATCACGCGCCCAGTCACGCAATGCATCGACCTGTTCCGCCATGAGGACAGACAAGGGCCGGGTCGCCTTTACTTCGGTTATAAGAATATCATTCGTCAGAATTCCCGATCCGCTTGCCATCGAATAAAGGCCGGAAACGATCGCTTGTTCGATTTCTGCTCCCGAGAATCCATGGGATACCTGAGAAAGGCTGTCCAGATCGAACGATGCAGGATCAAATCCTCTCTTTTTAAGATGAATGGAAAAAATCTCCTGGCGCATTTTTTCATCGGGAAGGTCGACAAAAAAAACTTCATCAAATCTTCCTTTGCGCAACAGCTCGGGCGGAAGGGTTTGCACATTATTCGCAGTTGCCACCACGAACACCGGCTCTTTTTTTTCAGCCATCCATGTCAACAATGTACCCAACACTCGTTGAGATACTCCGCCGTCATTCTCACCACCAATGGAGATTCCTTTTTCAATTTCATCAATCCAAAGCACGCACGGCGACATCCTTTCAGCCATTTTTAACGAATCTCTCGTCTTCCGTTCGGTCTCGCCTATATATTTATCATAGAGTGCGCCGATATCGAGCCGTAAAAGCGGAACTCCCCACGTACCCGCAACAGCTTTCGCGGCAAGACTTTTCCCTCCGCCCTACACGCCTAAAAGAAGAATGCCTTTCGGAGCGTCAAGACCCGGTATATTTTTTTCACCGAGGAATATCATTTGCCGTTTCTGGAGCCACTCTTTGAGGTTTTTAAATCCGCCAACCTGTGACAAATTCGATGTTTCACATTCATACGCAAGGACGCTGCTTTGTTTGAGGATTTCATACTTGAGCTTACCGATTTCCGAGATGTGATTTTTAGCGCCGGTTTCCCTTAATGTTTGGTTCACTGCTTTCTTGACTTCCGTTGTCGAAAGATCGTAAAGGACGCGTGACATTTGATGAATTTCATCATTCGTCAGATTCGGATTCTGTCCCCCATTCTGAATGGACCAATTCTTCACTTGCGAGCAAATTATCTTCTCAATAATCTCTCTCGTCGGAAGCTCCAACTCAAAATGGGCGGCAAAGGTATTCAATTCACCGGGCAGGTCGAATTTCACGCTCAGAAAAACTATGATCTGTTGAGTTTGATCCGTACGTAACGCAATCTCTTTGATTATTCGAATATTTTTTGGATCGTTGATAAAAGGATGGAAATCCAACAGAAGGAATACTCCCGGATATTTTAAACCCCATAGGTAGCGTAGCAATTCAATCGGCTCTTGATATCCTCTATCGGTTTGTTGGACGTTATTCCCCATGGTCAGTCCATCGGCCACACTCCATCTATAAAAATTTTGCTTGAGATGTTGTGATGCATAGCGGATTAATTCATTTGCGCGAACTTCGTCCTCCGTTTCAACAACAATGATCGGAGTACGCGACTTTATAAGGGTAATAAGATCATTGAGTTCGTTCATGTTCTTCCCAGATCAAGGTGACCGATGGCCGGCTAAGATCCCTTGATAGATTTGGATTAGTAATTTCTCTTAAGCCGCCGCCAACACAATTGCCGCAAACGAATCTGCTTTCAGACAAGCACCGCCGACAAGTGCGCCGTCAATGTCGGGTTGATGCATTAACTCTTTTGCATTATCCGGTTTTACACTGCCGCCGTATTGAATGACAACTTTCTCTGCTGTCGCAGGGCCGTACAATTGAGCAATAAGTCCGCGGATGAGTTTGTGCACATCCTGTGCTTGCTGAGGGGTCGCGACTTTGCCGGTACCAATTGCCCAGACAGGTTCGTACGCAATAATCGATTTTTCGATATCGAATGCCGAAATGCCTTTCAAACATCCGGCGACTTGAGTTGTTACAACTTGATTTGTGATATTCTTTTCGCGTTCCTGCAGCGTCTCGCCAACACAAATGATTGGAATCAATCCCGATGCAAGAGTTTTCTTAGCTTTTGTATTGATGAACTCGTCCGATTCTTTAAAATACTGACGACGTTCGGAATGACCGAGGATGACATATTTGCATCCGACCGATTTAAGCATTTTTGCCGAAACTTCTCCTGTAAAAGCGCCTTCATCTTCAAAATACATATTCTGTGCACCCAGTTCGATGGGCGATCCCTTGAGTAGTTCCTTTGCAAGTGCAAGAGACACAAATGGCGGACAGACGATGGCTTTCACGCCATTCGGCATTGTTGCAAGTTTCGATTTGAGACCGTTGATAAGTTCTGCTGACTCGCTGAGGTCTTTGTTCATTTTCCAGTTACCGGCAATTACTTTGGTTCGCATTGTTATCCTTTATGTATGTCTATGAGTTATTAGTCTATACGTCTTTGAGTTTTTATTTCTTGATCGCTTTTTTCAATCCATCCAGCATAGCAATAATTTCATTTGTCTGAGAAGAAAGTTTGTCATAATTTATTTTATCCACATAGCTACTCCGAATTGCAATATCCAAACAAGCTAAACACTCAAACCGGGAACGAATGGCAATATCCAAGAACCTGGCATATTCCAATTTTGATGAATTTCCCGCACCTTCGGCAATATTCAAAACAATCGAATCTGCCGCTCTCCGCCATTGAGAAGTTAATCCAAACATTTCTTCCTTCGGAAATTTTCGTACACATTGACGAACATCAAAGGAATAATCAAGTGCTTTTTCATAAACTCGCAAATTCTTAAATCGATTCATCCGGCGACTTTACTCTGCAATATTTATTTACTCATCTACTCAACGACTCATCGACTTATAGACTCAAAGACTCAACTTCCTCTTCAACACCTCATTCACCACTTTCGGATTTGCTTTCCCCTTCATCGTTTTCATTGTCGCACCGACAAAAAATCCAAAGACCTGTTGCTTTCCACTTTTATACTGTTCTACTTGCCCCTGATTGCTTGCAAGAATTTCATCGATCACTTTTTCGATGGCAGATTCATCGCTTACCTGCATCAACCCCTTCTTTTCCACAATCGATTTGGGTGAATCCTGCGTTTTCAGCATTTCCTCAAAAACATCTTTGGCAATCTTGCCGCTGATAGTTCCATCGACAATCAAATCGATCATCTCGGATAAATTCTTGGG
The DNA here is from genome assembly GCA_003142575.1 of Ignavibacteriota bacterium. Taxonomy (GTDB): domain Bacteria; phylum Bacteroidota; class Ignavibacteria; order UBA10030; family UBA10030; genus Fen-1298. The sequence continues at coordinate 48,122 of PLMS01000140.1, read as the reverse complement.
TGAAACCGGAAAGTCGGAAACCGAGATGTGCTGATCATTCACGACCCGCAGAACATCCACCATCGTCCAGTTGCTCGCAAGCTTGTACGTTTCTTCATTTTTTTTGCTGAGACAAGTAACAATGCCTTCAAAATAATTCGCCAGTTCACGTTCAGCAGTAAGGATGTCGGCATCGTACTTCGGCAATTTAAATTCACTGATGTAACGATCACGACGTACCGTTGGAAGTTCAGGCAGCGTTGCCTTCACGGAGTTGACCCACTCTTGACCAACCAATACCGGGACGAGATCGGGATCAGGAAAATACCGGTAATCATGCGCTTCTTCTTTCGAACGCATCGGAATACAAATCCCTTTACCGGAGTCCCATAATAATGTCTGTTGAACAATCGTTTCGCCGTTTTCTAACGCTTCTATCTGTTTCTCAATTTCATACTCCAATGCTTTTTCGACAAACCTGAACGAGTTCAGATTTTTCACTTCCCTTTTTGTTCCAAGCTTTGTTTCTCCTTTTTTTCGCACCGAAACGTTTGCATCGCACCGTAAACTTCCCTCTTCCATATTGCCATCGCAGATACCGAGGTAGGTCACAAGCTGACGAATTTTATAGAGGTACTGATAAGCTTCGTGCGGTGAGCGCATGTCCGGCTCACTCACGATCTCAATGAGCGGAACGCCGCAGCGGTTCACATCCACCAGCGTGTCGACATCCTGATCGTGTATCGACTTGCCCGCATCTTCTTCCATATGGATGCGTGTGATACCGAGACGCTTGGTTGAGCCATCCTTTAATTCAACATCCAGCCAGCCGTTGATGCAGATAGGCTCTTCGTACTGCGAAATCTGGTAGCCCTTCGGAAGATCGGGGTAGAAATAATTCTTCCGTTCAAAGATAGATTTTGGCGCGATCGTGCAATTCGTTGCCAATCCCATCTTCATAATATATTCCACATGATTCTTGTTCATCACCGGCAGCACTCCCGGCATTCCAAGACAGATGGGGCACACGTTAGAATTCGGCTCATTCCCAAATTTCGTCGAGCAGCCACAGAATGTCTTCGACTTGGTTAAAAGTTGTGCGTGAACTTCAAGTCCGATTACCGGTTCGTATTTTTCATTCCAGGGCATAATAAAGTCTATGAGATAATGAGTATTTGAGTCAATGAGATAAAGGAAAAACGCCTAATGAAAAAACTTATGCCGCAATTGCACGTGTTACTTTCTGAGCCGCATCTTTTAAATTGCTTGCGACCAGGAATTTCAATCCGGAGTTCTGCAGAATCTCCGCAGCGAGTTCTGCATTCGTTCCGGCAAGACGGATAACAATCGGAATCTGCACATCAACTTTCTTTGCCGCTTCAACCACACCCGTTGCCACACGGTCGCAACGGACGATCCCGCCGAAAATGTTAATAAGAATCGCTTTCACATTTTCATCTTTGAGGATGATCTTAAATCCCGCTTCTACGGTCTGCGCATTTGCTCCACCGCCGACATCGAGAAAGTTTGCCGGCATTCCACCGGCGAGCTTGATAATATCCATCGTCGCCATCGCAAGTCCGGCACCGTTCACCATACAACCTACATTCCCATCGAGTTTAATATAATTAAGATTTGAAGCTGCTGCTTCGACTTCCAGTGCATCCTCTTCGTCGATATCCCGAAAGTTTTCATAGTCCGGATGACGGAAGAGCGCATTATCATCAAAGTTGATCTTTGCATCAAGCGCAATGACATGTCCTTCCTGTGTAATCACAAGCGGATTGATTTCCGCCAGCGATGCATCGGAAGCTTCATATGCTTTGTAGAGCATCATTAAAAATTGTACGCAATTCTTCAGAGAATCGCCAGTTAAACCAAGATTGATACAAAGAGAACGCGCTTGAAATTGCTGAAGTCCAACAGTAGGATCCACTGCTTCTTTTAATATCCTCTCCGGAGTCTCCATTGCGACTTTCTCGATCTCCATTCCGCCTTCCGTGGAAACCATCACAACATTTTGTGCGCGTTGACGATCAAGTGTAATTCCGACATATAACTCACGCGCGATATTCATCCCTTGTTCAACAAGAATCCGTCGGACGATACGCCCTTCCGGACCAGTTTGATGCGTAATCAGGCGCATCCCGAGAATTTCTCCTGCTCGTTCACGGACTTCCTCGAAACTTCGCGCAAGCTTCACACCGCCACCTTTTCCCCGCCCGCCGGCATGGATCTGCGCTTTCACAACCCACATGCTGCCGCCGATTTTTTCCGCCGTCTTCACTGCTTCATCAATAGTGAATGCAACCTCTCCTTTCGGTACGGCAACACCATATTTTTTAAGAATCTCTTTTCCTTGATATTCGTGAATCTTCATAAAGACTCCGTCTTTTCAATGAATTACATTCCTGCATCATCAGACTGTATGACTGCCTGCGACGAACGCCAATCATATATAACTTCCATGGCTTGGAGATATTCCGGAATCGGTACAAATACTTTTGCAGGTTTATTAATATTGCTGCGTGAGATTGGCGAATCACCGCCGCCATCCCATACAAAGCCAATCGAATTAAAATTTTGACAGAGAACTTTATGGCTGGTCGATTCCAGCAGGGATTTTACTAATTCTGCATCTGCAACCTCAGTGGACCGAAATACTTCAGCCCAATCCTCTTGCACTTTTACTTTGCGATGCGCCTGACAAAAAATGCGCCCGGCAACTTTCACTCCACAATCTTCACAGCATACTTTTCGACAGATAATACACACACCTATCGCTGATTCCTGCAAATGTTCATCACAAAAAACTTCTCCAGCTTCGGCAAACAATACACCGCAATGAGGACAGAAATCACTATCTTCTGTCACTTCTTCGCTGCAATTATGGCATTTTGTTAATTCACTCACGATTTGTCTTTTCTTTCTTCATGAAATTAAGCGACCTCTTCAAGCGTTTTCTTTGCAGGAAGATATTCAGGGATCGGTACGAAGACTCGGGCTGAACCGCGGCTTCTTGCACGCATTCCCATATTTTGAACAAGAGCTTGAATACCGTTTGCGTCGAGGTAACTCTTCATTAATTCTACATCGACAACATCGCGAGATTCAAACACCAACGCCCAATTCTCCTGCACCAATACATCCTTATGCTCGATACAAAACAACCGGTGGTTCCTGACTTCTCTACACCGAGGACATACAACCTTTTGGCAAATGATACATACACCGGAAGCTTCCTGATTAAAATCTCTTTCACAATGAACCACAGGAGCCTCTTTAAACAAATATCCGCAATGCGGACAAAAATCGCTGTCGGTTGTCACTTCTTCGGAACAGTTGGAGCAAGTTGTCAAATCAGGCATCTATCATTGAATAAAGTTTAATGTTCTCTTTTTCTCAATCACCAATTCATAAAATCGAAGATCGATAAATTTTATCTCATCTTCTCCGACAATGCTTTTGCCTGCATAAAGAGGAGTAAATAATCTCTTCCACCTGCTTTTGAATCTGTGCCGGACATATTAAATCCGCCAAACGGATGCACACCAACGAGCGCTCCGGTGATCTTACGATTCACATAGAAATTTCCAACGTGAAACACTTTCTTTGCTTTACCAATTTTCTTTCTGTTCCTCGTCCACACACCGCCGGTAAGTCCAAACTCGGTATTGTTTGCTATTTCAAGTGCGTGATCGAAATCTTTCGCTTTGATAACGGCAAGTACCGGTCCGAAAATTTCTTCCTGCGCAATCGTTGCCATCGGATTGACCACAGCAATCACGGTCGGCTGTATGAAATATCCATCTCCCGCTGCTTTGGCCCCGCCACAAATCAAATAACCCCCTTCTTGTATCCCTTTCTTAATATAAGAAAGAATTTTCTCTTCCGAACCCTTATTAACAACCGGACCCAAATAGTTTGCCGGGTTATCTGATTTACCAATTGTAAGTTTGTCAACCTTGGTTTTCAGGATTTCGAGAAATTTATCGTAGACTTTTTCTATCACGATGAGGCGCGAAGCCGCTGAACATTTCTGTCCTTGAAAACCAAACGCAGACACCATCACTGCCTGTGCCGCTGCATCGAGATCCGTTTGATCATCGATCACGATGGAATCTTTTCCGCCCATTTCAATAATTACACGCTTCAGCCATTTTTGTCCGGGCTGTACTTTCGCCGCCAGTTCATTGATGTGTATGCCGACTTCCTTCGATCCGGTGAAAGACACAAAACGCGTCTTCGGATGAGCAACAAGAACATCGCCGATCGATGCGCCGGAACCGGTAACGAAATTAATTACACCAGCCGGTAAACCGACCTCACGCATCAGATTAAAAAACATCCAACCGGTCAAGGGAGAATCGCTGGAGGGTTTCAACACCACGGTATTGCCCGTAACCACAGCGGCAGAAGTCATGCCGGTAAGAATCGCCAGCGCAAAATTCCATGGCGGCACAACAACCCCGACACCGAGCGAGATATACCACAGTTCATTCTTTTCACCCGGATATTTTGTAATCGGCTGCTTTGCCGCAAAGCGAAGCATTTCGCGCACATAAAACTCGAGAAAATCGATCGCCTCGGCTGTATCTGCATCTGCTTCCGGCCAGGTCTTGCCGACTTCATAGATCATCACGGCGCTGAATTCATGTTTGCGCTGACGCATCAGCTTCGCAGCTTTAACAAGATACTCGGCGCGTTTTTTTGGATCGACCCATTTCCATTCTTCGAACTTAGCAACTGCAGTCTCGATTGCTTTATTTGCCAATTCCGGATTTGCCTTCGAGAATACTCCAACTATTTCGCCCGGCCGCGAGGGGTTGATGGATTTCAGTTTATCATCGGTGATAATTTCTTCTCCGCCGATAACCAGCGGATATTCTTTTCCCAGCATCGTCTTAACCTTCGCGAGCGCTTTTTCCATCGCTTTCCGATTTACTGGTTTGGAAAAATCGGTCGGCGGCTCATTCTTAAAAGGTTTCAATGCCAAAGCAGATATCCTTTTAGTTAGTTCTTAGAAAATAATAATGTGAGTATAACTTAGTGATTTTTTAGAATAGTTGCCTTCAGGAAATGAAAACAATTTCATCTTTCTATCCTTAAAAACCGCAGGAATTACATGCATCTGAAACGAAGTATCGGTATATTAACCTTATCGTTAAGGTAAAGGTGGAAATGTTTAAAATCGGTGAAATAGCAAAGCAGGCGGGCGTTACGACACGCACACTTCGATACTATGAACAAGTGGGCTTATTCGTTCCCTCCAACGTCAGTACGAAAGGGTATCGCTATTACGATGATGGCACGCTTGTCGTGATCACTCGTATCCGTGAATTACAACGAGTTGGCCTTTCGCTTGATGAAATTAAGGAAGTCATCGGGTTATATTTCCATCAGAAGAAAAAGGTCGAAGCAAAAGAAAAAACATTGAATTACCTGCGAGTTCATTTGGATGATATTGACAGTAAAATCAAATTGCTCAACAACGTAAAAAAAGAGTTGAAAGAGCAAATGCAGTTTACACAAAGTCGTTTAGTACAATTGAGAAAGAAAGGCCGAAAAAGCGGTGGATCTAAAAATTAAAGATATAGCACAATTGCTGGTCATGCCTGAAAAAGAAGTTCTCAAACTTGTGAAAGAGAACGATATTCCCCATCAAGTTATTCAAGACAGAGTTGTTTTCAATAAAGATAAAATCATTGAATGGGCGTTGGGAAAAAATATGCCCTTGAACATTTCTGGGAATGCACATTTCGAAGAATATCAAATTAAGAGTTTGCTTCCCTTGCTCACCAAACAATCGTTTTTTTACAATTGTTCATTTTCAGAAGACCAGTATATCGAACAAATGACACAGCTTGCATCGTTCGACAAATCTGTCGACCGCGATGTTGTCGTGCAGCTGTTAAAAAGCCGCGAACAATTGATGTCCACCGCTATCGGCCATGGTATCAGCTTGCCTCATCCACGCATCCCGTTGGTGATCGGGCGGGATAAACCGCTCATTCATTTTTTCTTTCCCAATGCATTTCTAAATCTCCATGCGTTGGACGGCAAACCAGTACACACGCTGATTCTCATTATTTCTCAGACAACCAAACAGCATCTCAGCTTGCTGGCACATTTAAGCCATCTTCTTTCCAAAAAAGAAATTCGGCAAGCGCTGAAAGCTCGGCAACCGTACACAGAACTTCTTTCGCTAATAAAATCATTGGAGAAACCAGTACAGCGATGATCGGGTTATTTTTCAGAATAAAAATGTCTTCTATTATAAAACGCAATAGAAGTTGAACCTTTTTCTAACAAATATTTTATAAACAGGTACTAGAGTGATGCAATATTTATTTCTTTTAGGATGCGGTTTATTTTTTATTGGAACAATCGCTGCATTGTTGATTCGACCAATCAAACGTGCAATTACCATTTTTGTCGGGATAACTGTTTTGGCGCTATCACTCAATCTTGTCTTTGCACTCGCAAGATTGTTTGCATTGCCAACGGTAACCGATCTCTTTCCGATTTTTTCAGAATATGCTTCACTGTTTCGCGCCGACGGCCTTGCTCTTTTTTTCCTTTTGGTGATTACCACCGTTGCCATACCGACGGTCATTTCTACTTACTCATATTTGCAGCATTATCTTCACAAAGAAGCATCCGTTCGCTCGTTCCTTATCTCCTTTTCACTCCTTCTGCTTTCGACACAATTACTTGTGTTTGCAAATCACAGCATTGTTTTCCTTGTTTTCTGGGAGTTAATGACACTGATGGCTTATCTTGGAATGCTATTGGAGAAAGAAAAAGAGGAAGTGCAAAAAGGAAGTTTTATTTTTTTCACCACAATGCACATGGCAACATTTTTCTTGTACATTTTTTTCTTTCTCTTGCACAATCATTTCGGAAGCTGGTCATTCAACGATTTTCATCTAACATCCACCATGGGAACAATATTTTATCTCGTATGCGGATTCGGATTTTTAGGATTTGGAATTAAAGCGGGATTTATGCCCATGCATTTCTGGCTTCCATGGGCACATCCCATCGCACCGACCGTGCTCAGCGCGTTTCTTTCCGGCGTCATGATCAAAACTGGAATATACGGAATCTTTCGAGTCATAGAGTTTTGCTCTCCGCTGCCGGTATGGATAGGCATCATTATTTTAGTGGTGAGTGTGTTCAGCGCAATATTTGGCGTATGGTATGCACTTGCACAACATGATATAAAAAAATTACTCGCCTACCACTCCATTGAAAATATCGGGATCATCGGCATTGGTATCGGACTAGGCGTACTGGGCGTTTCGTATTCAGTTCAATCACTGGTATGGTTGGGATTCGGCGGCGCATTATTTCATACGTTCAACCACGCAATTTTTAAGACATTATTATTTCTCGGATCGGGAATTATTTGTCATAATTGTCGTACGCGGGATATTGAAAAGATGGGCGGGATTGTTCATCACGCTTCGTGGTTTGTTGCGCTGTTTCTTATCGGTTCAATTGCTATTAGCGGTATTCCGCCGCTCAACGGTTTCATGTCTGAATTTTTAATTTATAAAGGATTTTTTAATGCCGCAACGGCATTAGGAAACTACTTCCCTCTCCTGATGCTCCTCCTGGCTGTCGGATTAGCGTTCGTTGGCGGATTAGCTTTCGTATGCTTTACAAAAATCAACAGTATCATGTTTCTCGGCACAGAGCGAAGCAGCCTCCAATTATTTAAAGTTTCCCGTACAGAGTATGCTGCATTAGGAATGTTAGCGTTCCTTTGTATTTTGTTCGGAATCTATCCGCAGTCTGTACTTGGAATAATTTCTTCTGTCATTACGTTCAACCATAGTGGAATTATCATTCATCCATACACTATGTTTGCACATTGGGAATTTCTTACTGTGATATTCGTCGGTGTGTTGCTGACCATCGTATGCGTTATCTTGTGGAAAAAATTCAATACACAACAACGGATCTCTCAAGCGTGGGGATGCGGTTATACATCGCTGACGCCGCGAATGCAGTACACTGCTTCATCCTACGCTGATGAAATTAACAGCATCGCTTCTCATATGCTCCACTTTCGAAAACATGTAACTGCACCGAAAACCTTATTTCCGCAACCATCCCATTTTGTTTCTCACGCGGAAGATTTTTCAGAAAAAAAATTCATTGCGCCGATGTATGGCTACGTTGTGAACAAAATTAATTCGTTTGAATATTTAAGCAGAACAGATATTCGTTTTTACATTTCCTTTATGTTAATCATTGCAATCATTTACGGCGGGATCGCAATAGTATGGCCACATTGATATTTCAGGGGCTCCTCCCCTTCTTATTCATTCTCGGCGCATCGCCATTGCTTGTTGGCATCATCAACAAACAAAAGGCGCGACTCACAGGCCGTCTCGGTGCGCCAGTCTGGCAGCCGTATTATGATCTGTTTCGAATCAGCCGCAAAGAAACAATTTATGCAGTAACAGCATCGTTCATAAGCCGGCTTGCACCTGTTGTTTCATTCTCCGCGATTCTCATTGCAGGTTTCATGCTGCCCATCGGATATATGCGGCCATTATTGAGTTTTAGCGGCGATATTATTGTATTCGCGTACTTACTTGGACTTGCTCGATTCTTTCAAATTCTTGGCGCAATGGATATTGGAAGTTCCTTTGAAGGAATGGGCGCAGCACGCGAAGCAACGTTTGCGATATTTGCAGAACCAATTTATTTTTTTACAATTGGGAGTTTGGCATTCGTCAGCGGCTATACATCTATGTATGAGGTGTATCTTTCCATCCATTTAGATAATCCGTCTTCGCTCGTATTCATTATTGTGAGTTCCATCTCGGCTTTCTTTTTAATGGTGACAGAATGTTCACGTATGCCGATTGATGATCCGACGACGCATTTGGAATTGACGATGATTCACGAAGTGATGATTCTCGATAACTCCGGAATTGATTTATTCCTCTATCAATACTCGAGTTATATAAAAATCATGATCTATGGAATTTATGAAGTATTGTTTTTCAATCCATTCAGTTTGCACAATCAGTGGTTGGGATTTTCATTATTTGTAATTCTCCTCTTGCTTCTTTCCACGATCATTGCATGGGTAGAAACGATGATTGCTCGATTGAAAATAAAAAGCATCCCGCAGTATTTATTATTTGCTTCGGCGATTGGAATTTTAAATTTGCTCATTTACACGTTCGTCCGATAAACATTCAGAGAACTATATGGAAAATGTATTAAGTATTTTATTTTGTCTTACGTTATTGTATTTAGTCATAACATCTCGACTCAAAACATATGTTGCCATTTTAAGGACACAGGGAGTGTTACTCTCAGCAATCATGATATTTCCTTTTATACGTCATTTATCTGTGCATATTCTCATCATCCCACTGATGTCTTTTATCGTAAAGGCAATTATTGTTCCCCGTTTTATTAATAAAATCATTATCGATCTTGATGTAAAGCGTATTGTGGAGCCAAGCATACAGCCGTTTAATTTTTTACTGCTCACTGTTGCTTCAATGTCTGCAATTTTTGTCGCGGCACACGTTCTCTCGGGATATACACCAATTGAACCTATTCCGTTTGCGTCTGCATTCACCGCTATTATCACAGGAATATTTCTCATTATTTTTAGAAAAAAACTCATCATACATGTTGTTGGATTTCTCATATTGGAAAACGGAATTTTCCTTTTTGGAACATCTGTTGCCGCTGAGATGCCTACCATCGTTGAACTTGGCGCAATGCTCGACGTCTTTGTTGTAGTGTTTCTCATGGGTATTGCAATCAATAAAATTAGTTCTACGTTTGCTAAACAAGATGTGACCGTTCTGGGGAGACTGAAGGACTAATGAGCATACTTCTTGTCTTAACCGTACTCCCGATTCTCAGCATCGGCGTTTGTTATTTCGTTCATATCCGAAAAGCGCAGTACATCATTTCTTTATTCGTTGCTATTGCACATCTCGTATGTTCCTATTTTGTTTTTTCAGGATTATTCATTCCGGCTGGAAATGATTTTTTCCGATTCGACGCATTGAACAGGCTTTTCTTGCTTATTCTCTCACATGTGTATTTCTGGGTTGTGCTTGTTTCGTATTCATATCTGAACCGTCCGCTCGTCGTCAAAGAAGAGAAAAGTAAAAAACTGTATTTTACTATGCTGAATGTCTATCTCTTTGCCAACACGCTTGCTTTGATCAGCAATCATTTGGGAGTGTTTTGGGTAGCATCGGAAACGACAACGTTAAGTGTTGCTCCGCTGATCTATTATTATCGGGATGAAGAATCTCTCGAAGCAATGTGGAAGTACCTATTTTTGGTTTCGGTCGGAATCGCTTTTGCCTTTATTGGGTTTTTATTTCTTGCACTTTCTGCCGGCGGAACAATACTGGAAGGACAACAATTATTAGTGACTTCCTTTACTCAACATGCAACACAACTCAATCCTATCTGGTTGAAAGCAAGTTTCATTTTCGTCTTTGTCGGCTTGAGCACAAAAATTGGTATTGCACCAATGCATCCCGGCGATATTGACGCAACCAGCAATGCTCCAAGTCCGGTAGCGGCGCTTATGTCCGGATCGCTGCGGGGAACAGCTCTCTTGGGTGTCTTACGCCTCTATCAAATTATGGTGCCAACCGTAACCGCAGACTTTGCACGCACTATTATGATTATCGGCGGATTGTTTTCCCTCTTTGTCGCATTCGTGTTTATGTTCAAAGTAACCAACTATAAACGGATGATTGCATATTCCAGTGTTGAGCATCTTGGACTGATTACACTCGGCATTGGCACCGGCGGCATTGCCTTTGTAGGTGCAATGCTTCATACAGTATTTAATTCACTCACAAAAGTTGTTCTCTTTCTGAATGCAGGAAATATTCACCGGGCGTATCGTTCGCGTGAAGTGCACTCAGTATGGAATGTATTGCAGGCAATGCCATGGACAGGATGGCTTTTTCTTTTTGGGTTCTTTGCGATTATCGCGATGCCGCCGTTCGGTATTTTCTTCAGCGAGTTGATGATTTTTCAAGGGCTGTTAACAAAGCCATTTTTATTAGCTGCTGTACTGTTCTTCTTGTTTTTTATTTTTGTCGGAATGAGTAAAACGGTATTTCACATGCTCTACACTGCTCCACCTGCTGGGGACACCACGATCATTACTGAGAAATTCGAAATTACACATTTTGCTTCCCTGACTTTACTTGTTCTGTTAATTGTGCTCGGCATCTGTATGCCATCGCAATTATATAACACTGTAGTGCAAATCTCAAAAGATTTTGGAATACTCTTATGAATTCACTCACCGTTCAGAACCAACAGCCGTTTGCTGTTGCTGACATTCCGATTCTTTCTGTGAAAGAATTTGAAGACTCAATTCGAGAGGCATTGCTCACACAAGCACGGATGATTGGATTGTTTGGATTGGAAACCACAGAATCCACAACAACGGTCATTGCAGTGTTAAGCCATTCGGCAACCTCCACTATTCATCTTCTTGGAACGACATTTTCTCCCGCGAACAATCGGTATCACAGTTTCGCGGATGTCCATCCCCAGACCAATTATTTTGAATGTGAACTTGCAGAAAACCATCAGATCATTCCTGAAGGTCATCCATGGCTTCGCCCGGTGCGCAAACAGACGGTCATTGTTGGCCATCAACCATATTCAATGTATAAGATGGAAGGCGAAGAAATTCACGAAGTTGCCGTCGGACCGATTCATGCAGGTGTTATCGAACCGGGACATTTTCGATTTCAATGCCACGGTGAATTGGTGTACCACCTCGAAATCGTTCTTGGCTACCAGCATCGTGGAATTGAAAAGTTATTACTCAACGCTTCTCCATCTCAGCAAATCATTTTATGCGAATCCATTACCGGCGATACAGTCATAGGCCATTCTCTGGCATATTCACTCGCAGTCGAGGCGTTATCAAATGCTTCTGTGAGTCTTCGAGCCCAGATTTTTCGCTCCCTTGCTGAAGAACTTGAACGTATTGCTATGCATCTTGCCGGACTCGGCGGCATCGCCAACGACGTCGGATATGCCATTGGTTCGGCATCGTACGGAAGGCTGCGGACACTCATAATCAATAGTACTGCGCTTCTTTGCGGCTCACGTTTTGGAAGAGGATTTATTGTGCCCGGCGGACTTCAATTTGATCCTATGGACGATGCAATAAAAACACTCAAAAAGAATTTACATATAGTGCAAAATGATGTGCAGGTTATTAATGAGGTCATGTTCAATTCAACAAGTGTTTTAGGACGGCTTGATCACACAGGGACCGTGGAAAGAGACTGGGCACAATCTATAGGCATGGTCGGACCTGCAGCACGAGCAAGCGGCATTGATCTGGACACAAGAAGTCAATTCCCCTATGGAGCGTATAAGTACATACATCTTCCACTCATTACGCTGTCGTCTTGCGATGTGTTTGCACGGGCGCGCATGCGCTCCCTGGAAATTGATGAATCACTTCGGTTCATTTTTGACCAGTTGGAAAATCTTCCTGCAGGTTCGGTACAGAGTGAAATAAATGAAATCAGCCCTCACAGTGGAGTCGTCTCACTGACAGAGGGATGGAGAGGTGAAATTGCACATTGCGCCTTCACAGATTCAAATGGAAAATGGAAACGATATAAGATTAAAGATCCATCATTCCATAACTGGTACGGATTAGGCTTAGCCTTGCGAAGCGAAGCCATTTCCGATTTTCCCTTATGCAACAAGAGTTTTGATTTATCTTATTCGGGGCACGATCTTTAGTTAGGAGTTGTCAGAATTTATGATTGAGAGTATTCAATTACGAATATTACAGGGCGACCCGATCGTTCACGATGTTCATCATGCAGCGCTCCCGCCGCTCTTTCGTGGAATGCCGGAGCTTCATCCAGAGAAATGCCCTGACGGATGCAAAGAATGTGTAGACATTTGTCCGACCGGAGCTATTCAACTCCATCCCCTACGGATAGATCTTGGGCTGTGCGTCTTTTGTCCTCTCTGTGAACAACGCTGTCCTGAAAAAGTAATTCACTTTACCAATGAATATCACATTTCATGCAGCTCACGCAGTCAACTCATTGTCGATAGAACATACGTCCGCATAACACCGGAAATCGCATCAAAAAAAATTAGAAACTACTTCGGCAAGTCGTTAAAACTCCGGCAAATTTCTGCTGGCGGTTGCAATGGTTGTGAATTAGAATTAAATGCATCGAGCAATGTGAATTTCGATATGGGCCGTTTCGGCATCGAGTTTGTCGCCTCGCCTCGGCATGCTGATGGGGTTGTCATTACCGGTCCATTAACAAAAGCAATGGCGCAAGCCACAGAACTCTGCTTTGACGCAGTTCCCGCCCCAAAAATCATTATTCTGGTAGGTGCTTGTGCAATCAGCGGTGGAATATTCAAGGGTTCTCTAGAAATCGATAGAACATTCCTCATAGCACACAATATCGATTTATACATTCCGGGGTGCCCTCCGCATCCTCTTACGTTTATAACGGGAATTCTTGATTGGCTTGGCCGAAAAGTGTAACACAATTTGTTTGGGATCTCATCATAACAAAGAATCAACTTATCCCATAAATGATACACCGAGCGAGTATTGTCATCCCAGTGCTGATGTTTTTCCTCCTGCATCATGTGGCTGCGCAGCCGCTCACCTATTCCACTGCTCAAGACAGTACAACTCTTGCCGCCAATCTGAATCTCCAGGCAAACGGACTTCATCGATTTCTCTTTGGCTCTCTCTGGCGCGATGTCTGGGCAACACCGGTGAACGTAAGGGTCCTTCATCCAGATGATTTAATCGACAAAGCATATTCTTTCACTCCGTTCGATCAGGATTCTATTCTATCACTCCCTATCGAACTTGCACAGTTGCTGCCGAGAAATATTGTGATCGATCAAATCAGTGCATTGAATCCGTTTGCACCAATCATAGTCGTTCCAATTCTCCGTGCTGTCAATCTTCCTTATCGAGAAAATCAACTCGCTGCACTTTCCGAAAAGAGGCACTTTGAGAAAGAGAGTTTGCAGGTGAACACTCACCTTGGAATTCTTGAAGAACCATGGCGTAATATTTCTTCCGATGAATATGATTCTATTTCATATAAATTTGTCGGCACTCTACAAATGCTGGATTCGCTGGAAGGAGACAATCGCGCTTGCATCGATGAGCTTCAATATTTAAAAGCCCGCTTCATTGACATTCTCCTCGGTGACTGGGATCGTTCGGCAAATCAATGGCACTGGGTCAGTGTTGATAGGAATGGACGCACCATCTGGAAACCTATACCACTCAATCATCAGCAGGCTTTTATCCGGCTGAACGGTATCCTTCCCACTATCGCAGGTATGGCTCTTCCACAGTTAGAACATTGCGACGAGAATATTTCCGGCGTCGACAATCTCACGCTCACAGGACGATCTCTTGATAGAAGGCTTCTGGTTTCTTTTACCAAGCAACCATGGGACTCGCTGGCGCTCTGGATTCAATCACAACTTTCTGATTCAGTTCTCATGCAAGCTCTTAGACAACTTCCTACTTCGATTTTTGAAAAAGAAGGAACAAAGCTTTTCCATCTTCTTCAATCGCGACGAGCACAATTGCCGAAAGCTGCTGAGGAATTTTATAAGCTGTTGTCGGCAAACGTGGAGTTGCATGGCAGCAACAAAGCAGAACGCGCAGAGATACACCGGATAGGACGACACATCGTATCTGTAACAATATTCGATCGCGAGGATACAACGCGAACACAACTCTTTCAAAGATTGTTTCATGATGATTACACGGAAGAAATTCGAATCCTGCTGCTTGGCGGCGATGACATCATCACTCTTGAAGGCGAAGAAAGCAGTACCATCAAAATCATTATTGATGGCGGCGACGGAAAGAATGAACTCATAGATAAGACCAAGAGTAGAAATTTATTTGCCTCTCTTAATCCACTTTCGTCACGAGGAACGATTTTCTATACGAGCGATCCGGAATTTCGCATAACGACACATAGCGACATTCAAATTATTCATGATCAAGCAAGGAATCTTGCAGGTGAACAAAACAAAACGGTGAGCCAGTCGTATCGCGACTGGGGCAGCGAATGGAGTTTTAGTCCATGGTTCGATATCAATCCGGATGACGGCCTCTTTATTGGTGGAGGGCCGGTATATACACAATATGAGTATCGTATGGAACCTTATGCACAACAAATAAGCGTGCGCGCCGGATTGGCAACCCGTACCAACCGGTACCGACTTGATGCCGCTGGAGAATTCCGAGATTGGTTCCGTGGTGTTCGCACATTTCTCCAGCTTCACGCTTCACAACTCGATCTCTCTAACTTTTTTGGACTCGGGAATGAAACAACGTTTAGCCAATCACTTGCCGATGCCGTATTCTATAAAGTAGATCAGCGGCAAATATTTTTTCATGCCGCACTCGATTTTACACTTTTTCCTGAAGTGAGCACTGAAATCGGCAGTACTCTGAAACTCATTGATAATAATCCACAGCATGGTACCTTATTAGACTCCTTGAAGCTCCCTCTCTATAATAAAAGCCTTACCTACTTAAACATCAGTGCACGAGTTCAAAGGGATACTCGGGTCAATAAAAAACTTCCAACACAAGGGATATACAGCGTTGTAGAAATTTCTTACTTCCCAAATTTTTTAGACAATGAGAATTCATTTTATAAACTGCAAGGTGAACTTCGAACTTATTTCACTTTGGAAAACATTCCATCCATGACAATTGCATTTCGAACAATCGGTGAAAAGCTTTGGGGTAAGCATCCATTCTTTGAATCAGCCTTCCTCGGGGGAAACGAATCACTTCGCGGATTCGAGCGTCAACGTTTTTCCGGTGACGCTTCCATCCTTGGTAGTGCAGAAGTCCGTACACAAGTAGCACGGATTCCTTTTATCGTTCCATTATGGTCAGGTATTTCTGCATTTGCAGAAACCGGCCGTGTATTCCTCACTGGTGAACACTCCAATCGCTGGCACAACGTCATCGGCGGCGGACTATGGTTCTCCATCATCAAGCCTGAATATATAGCTAATTTCTCCCTCGCACGTTCGGAAGATAAAATCGCATTCTATACAACGATGGGATTCATGTTTTGACCATTCTTCACCATTGATTATATTGAATCTATGATAATACTGCAGCACCTTAAAAAAAAATACGAAAAAAGCACTCAGGCTATTCTCCAACTGCACCGTGCCGGCGCCGGAGGAATTCGAGTTGCACTTGCGCTGACACAACGACTTGATACACTTCTCCAAACGATCTACCGGCATCTCGAGAACGATTCGAAATATTTGACAGTCGTTGCTTTGGGAGGATACGGCAGAAAAGAACTTTGTTTTTCCTCTGATACCGATGTCATGTTTCTTATCGCTGATGAACTCTTCCGAGATAATACCACACCCGCTGTACAGAAATTTCTCCATCAACTTTTGGACATTGGCCTTGATGTCGGTCACAGTTTTCGCACGACACATGAATGCATCGCACTCGCGGGAGAAGATATAGAGTCGTGGATGTCACTCATTGAAGCACGCTATGTTTGTGGTGATCAAGAGACATTCACCAAACTCCAGACTGTATTGAAACAAAGAATTCAAGAAGAAGATCGTGTTGCTTTTGTACAGAGAGTGTCTGAGATGCAGTACGCTCGCCATAGGAAATATGGAAGTTCCTCAAAATTGCTGGAACCAAATATCAAAAACAGCGCAGGAGGTTTACGCGATATTCATTCTGCACTTTGGATGATGCGAGGAACTGGTGCGATCCCGCTTCCAAAAACTCTTCGTTCAACAGAAACGGCGATCCTCCATCTTCTTAAGTCACCGATTGTCAAACAACAATTCACTTCATCGTTTCTCACAGAGTCACGAATTGCCTTTGATACTCTCCTCCGGGTACGCAACGAGATGCATCTCCAATCCAAAGCACTCCACGATACACTTGAATTTGGTCTTCAGCCGCGCATTGCTTCGCATCTGCGCTATCGGGCGAAGTCGAAAAGAACGCAAGTCGATCGTTTTATGCAGGACTATTATATTGCATCGAAGACAGTAGCTCTCTTCTGCTCACGGATCCTTGATTGGGCAAACCACCGGTGGCCTACTAAAGACTCAAAGACAAAAACAACCAAGATCGGCAGCACATTTATTCTTCGTGATGGACGCATTCATTGTGCACAACGCAACATACATATCACCAATGAAATTCTCCTCAACGCGTTCTTGCTGAGAAGCGAACGGCGTGTGGAATTTTCTTACGCATTAGAAGATGCTATTCATAGACGATTGCATTCCCTGAGACCTTTGAAGACACAAACAGAAACGAATCTCTTCCGGCTTCTTCTCCATCGACCGAATGGCGTAGCCAATGCACTTCACAAAATGAATGATCTTGGATTACTCGAACGATGGATACCGGAATGGAAACCGATGGTATCATTCTTCCAGCATAACCAATACCATTTTTATACTGCCGATGAACACACATTGATTGTTCTCGCCAATGCTGAAGCACTCGAACAGTCATCTTCCTCTTTTGGGAACGTGTTCCGTTCCCTGCCTCGAAGAGACACATTGTATCTTGCATGTTTGTTTCATGATATTGCAAAGCCCTCCCTCCTTGGAAAACATGAAATCAAGGGAATACCGATTGCCCGGCGATTTCTCCAACGTATTATGTACGACGATCTCATCGATGACGTTTCATTCCTTGTCCGTCATCATCTTCTCATGGAACAGATCGCATTCCGGCGCAACCTCAACGATCCGCAAACCATTATCGATTTCGCACACATGTTCGAACGCATAGAACAACTCGATTATTTATATGTATTGACCTATGCCGATCTTTCAGCAGTGAATAAGAACGTCTGGACAGAATGGAAAGAACTTCTTCTATGGGAATTATATCGAAAAACTCGGAATATCTTAGAAGAACAGATGACAAGCGAGCAGGTTCACGAACGCTCCGTGCAACAAGCAGAAGCGACGCGTGCCGATATTCTTCGGAGCCTTATTCCGGAATTCCCTCCTGAAGAAGTAGACACACACCTTGCACTCTTCTCAGACACCTCGTACCTTGCAACGTTCAAACCGGAAGAGATTGCTGAACATCTTCAGATAATCCGTACACATGATCAGGTCACAGTGCTTTTTCAGCAATCCAACAGTTTCACTGATGTTACATTTATCTCCCGCGATTCTCCAGGTGTGCTTTCCAAGTTTTGCGGTGTACTGACAGCAAATGATGCAAATATTTTTGATGCGCAGGTTTTCACCCGGCGCGATGGTATCGTCATAGACAAGTTTCGGGTAGTGGAATTTGTCTCGCACATTCCTCTTTCGGAAGAACTGTGCGAGCGAATCTCTCACAATATTAAAGAAGTTTCAGAAGGCCGTGTTGAAATTTCAAAGTTGATTGAGCGCCACCGAATGCGATGGAAACGCCGCACTCAGCCCATGAATTTGAATGTTCGTTGCGATGTGGAGTTTGAGGATCATCCAAAGTTCACCATTATTGATGTCTATGCACCGGATACACTTGGCTTTCTCTATCGTCTCACAGAAACGATATCACGACTTGGGCTCAATATTACATTCGCAAAGATTTCCACACGCGTCGACGGTATTGTTGATTCGTTCTATTTGCTGGATAACGACGGAAAGAAACTTGACAATCCGGAGCGAAGAGAGCAAGCGAAACAAGAAATTCTCACAACCATTCGAAGTCTATCTAAATCGGAACTCGTACCATCAACAACAACTTAAATGACCATGAATAACGCACAACCCATCGGTGTATTTGATTCCGGCATTGGCGGCATGACCGTCGTGCGTGCACTCATGCAGCACTTGCCGCATGAAAACATTGTGTACTTTGGCGACACCGCGCGCGTTCCCTACGGCCCAAAATCGCCGCAGGTCGTGCGCGAGTATGCATTGCAAGATACCGATGTCCTGCTTCAACATGATGTCAAACTCATCGTCATCGCATGTAACACAGTTTCTGCAGTTGCGCTTGATATTGTGCAGAAACGTGCGAAGATACCGGTGGTTGGCGTGATCCTTCCGGGAGCAGATGCAGCTGTCCTGGCTTCAAAAAAGAAACGGATTGGTGTCATTGGAACATTGGGCACGATTTTTAGTAACGCCTATACAAATGCCATTCGCCAGCTCAATCCAGCAATCAAAGTATTCGGACAACCATGTCCACTTTTTGTCCCTCTTGCTGAAGAAGGCTGGACCGACCATAAGGCGACAGAATTGATCGCTAAGGAATATTTGTTTCCTTTGACTCTTGAGAAAATTGATACGCTCGTGCTTGGATGCACGCATTATCCCATCTTGCGGAAAGTCATCAATAAGGTGCTGCACAACGACGTCATGCTGATTGATTCCGGAGAAGCCACCGCTGTCATTGTGAAGAACATGCTGACAGAATTACATTTAGAAAATACGAGCATAATGAAACCCAACTTACAGTTCTTCGTAAGCGATGTACCGCATAAGTTTGCGGAGATAGGCGAACGATTTCTCGGTACAACACTTGGTAAAGTGCATCGTGTTGAAGGTTTCTTGAGTTAAGTTTATAAAATCTGTCAGATGTTTCTTATTGATAGAACGATCGGTTTCGCTTTGATTAAAGAACGAATACATATTGCGAATCCATCCGATTGATAATGATGTACTTTATTTCTTACACTGAACTGAACTATCTATAGTCATATAACCATTCTGAAGCGATAGACGAGGCATGATATGGACAACGTATCCATTCTTCCGGCAAATAGCATCGGAAGAAATTTTATCCCAAAAGAATTTATTCCAAGCGGCAAAGACGAGTATTGCCACCGCAACACACAAGTTCCGTGGCCGCTAAATCGGTGGCGCCGTCTGCGGACAGACGAAGTAGAACTACTTGTCCAAAACAACAATACATCCGACAACTGGAATGAAATCTTCGTCACAGACCCATTCGATCCAAAGAGAATCAAGAATACAGCTTTTTTCGGTCTAGTCCGGATTGGACGTATCCAAAACGTGCTTCTCGAGCATCATGATCTGCAGGTATCGGTAGGGATCACGAACAGTACCATCATCGCCTGTGACATTGGAGATAACGCAGCTATTCATCACGTACGGTATCTGGCACATTACATCGTCGGTGATCAATGCATGCTGCTCAACATCGACGAAATGCACACTACAAACCACGCTAAATTCGGGAATGGTATTATTAAAGAAGGCGAACACGAAGACGTCCGCGTATGGCTTGAACTCATGAATGAAGCCGGCTGCCGCCGCGTGCTGCCGTTCGATGGCATCATTCCGGCAGATGCCTACCTCTGGGCAAAGTATCGGGACGACATTGCATTACAGGATAAATTATTAACCATAACGCAAAATAGTTTTGACAACCACCGTGGATTCTATGGTACAGTTGAGAATCAATGCGTCATTAAGAACTCCGGAATTCTCAAAGATGTAAAAATCGGCTCACATTGTTATATCAAAGGTGCCAACAAACTGAAGAATCTTACGATCAACTCCTCTGAAGATGAACCAACACAAATCGGAGAAGGTGTTGAACTTGTCAATGGCATCATCGGTTATGGATGCCACATTTTTTATGGTTCCAAAGCAGTTCGTTTCATTCTGGGGAACAACTCCAACCTCAAATACGGGGCACGACTGATCCATTCTTACCTCGGGGACAATTCTACAATTTCGTGCTGCGAAGTACTCAACAATCTCATTTTTCCTGCGCACGAACAACATCACAACAATTCGTTTTTAATCGCATCAGTTGTTTTAGGACAGAGCAACATAGCCGCCGGAGCCACTATTGGCTCTAATCACAACAGCAGAGCCAATGATAACGAGGTTCAAGCAGGCCGCGGGTTCTGGCCGGGATTGTGTTCCAGCATCAAGCATTCTTGTCGATTCGCATCGTTTATGTTGCTATCCAAAGCAGACTATCCGGCAGAGATGGATATTCCACTGCCGTTCTCTTTGCTGAACAACAACACAGCCAAAGACGAACTTGAAGTGCTGCCGGCTTTCTGGTGGTTGTACAATATGTACGCGCTCGCACGAAATACATGGAAATTCCAGAATCGGGACAAGCGAAAAAACAAAATTCAGAATATTGAATTTGATTCACTCGCTCCTGATACGGTTGAAGAGATGTTTCATGCCCGCCACCTCTTAGAAATCTGGACAGCGAAAGCCAAACTTCGTCAACAAAGTTCTTCAATTAAGAACGATGAAAAAGAACTTATCCGAATTGGACGAGAACTCCTTTCCGGAGCAGAAAAGAAAATTGTCCAATTAGACATTCTCGGCGAGAATATGGAAAAGTCGGAACGGAAAGTCGTGATTCTCAAAGCACATAAATCTTATCATGCATATGCAGATATGATTCATTATTACGCTGTGAAGAACCTGCTGGACTATCTAAAGGCAAATTCCAGCGGCACGTTTACAGCTATGTGCAAGACATTGAAAGGCAACCGCCTAACAAAATGGATAAACCTCGGCGGACAACTGATTCCTGAAAAAGATGTGGATCAGATCCGGTCAGACATCGGATCAGGAAAGCTTGCCGGATGGAAAGATATTCATGATCGATATAACACATTGTGGCAACAGTATCCCCTTGAAAAGCAAAAACATGCTTTTGCTTCCCTCTGTGCTTTGCTCGGAACAGATGATCTGACACGAGAACAATGGAATACTGCACTCGATCGAGCGATGACCATACAGGAATTCATCCGTGATCAGGTATACATCGGGNNATCAGGTATACATCTCCCGGAAAAAGGATTATGACAACACATTCCGACAGAACACGTACCGAAATATGGCAGAGATGACTGCTGCTATCGGTACTATTGAAGACAATAGCTTTATTAAACAAGTGCGAAACGAAGCAGAAGAGTTTAAAAAACATATTGAAAAAATAAAAAAGCAAAATTAAAGAGAGATCGGTTATCAATCCGAAGGATGCGAAATATTCCAAATTTTTACTGGTTCAGGAAATGATGGATACCGTTGGTGTGGTAAATAATTTTAATCCAAACCAAACGCAACAGATTGCACAAAAGGTTAAATCTATTGGTAAACTGTTTCTTACTGGTGAAGGATCCAGCCGCATCTTCCCCGCCAAGAACGCCATCCGAAAAGCTCTTCGATGGGGAATGGATCTTCGTATTGCAACTGATGGTTCTCGACAATCAGCACAATACGATCTTTCAAAATTTGCTGTGTTCTGTGCTTCGAACTCCGGCAGGACCAAAGAGGTTGTTCTGTTGGCGAAGAAATTGGCTGCTGCTGGAAATGAAAATCGGTTCGGTCTCTCTGCCAATAAAGGAACTCTTTTAGAGCAAACCTGCAAAGAAACGTTTGTGCTCACGTGCGGATGGGAGCAAGCTGTTCCTGCTACAAAAAGTGTCGTTGAACAAGCTCTCTTCTATGAATCCATTCTCTGGCATATCGCTCGTAGGAAAGAATTTGTCTCTGCAGATCTATCGGGCAAGATCGAACAAGCTCTCACTATGACGATCGATCCGGCTATCATCCAGGCCGCAGTGAAAGCATCAACAATTTATTTTGCCGGATATAATGATGGCGTGGCTGAAGAATTGACTCTTAAGACAAATGAAATCACCAGAAAGAAATCAGATTATCTCGAAGGCACTTATGCTGTTCATGGTATCGAAGAAGTGATGAATCCGAATGATGTCGTCTTTGTCGTGGATCCTATTGATGAGGAAATAGAAAAATTCCAGGAAGTATTGATCAAAGGTGTAGGACTGAAAGTCGTAGCCATTGCCAACCGGAACACGCCCCTTACGACTATTCGGGTACCTGATGCAGGCGAATTGACTCCCTATGTTTATCTTTGTGCGGGTTGGAATCTGTTAGTAGAAATTGGCCTATCCATCGGCATTAATCTGGATAAACCAGAACGCGCACGCAAAGTTGGGAATGAGTTTGTTCAATAGCGCGAAACATTTCTAGATATCTCAAACAACGAAGTGCAGTTTAGGTTATTGGTGATCTTGTCGCGATGAGTGGCCCGCAACTTCCCTCCTGATTACTTTGTTAGAAACAATAAGCAAAGGTTTCAATGAGAGATTATCAACAACCATGACGAGGTGAACAAATGGCGAGACTGAATAACACAAAAATTCAACAAGAACTGAAACATTTGACGGGCTGGGCAAAACAAAGGAACGGAATAAAGAAAAAATTCGAATTCAAGGATTTTGTTCAAGCGATGGGTTTTGTCAATTCTATCGCCTTACTTGCAGAACGCGCAAATCACCATCCGGATATCGACATTCGATGGAACAAGGTTCTACTCGTGCTTTCTACACATAGTGAGGGTGGAATCACCAAGAAAGATATTGCGTTGGCAAAAGAAATCCAATCCCTTCTGAAATAATCTCCTTTCATCGTTGTATCTGTAAGAAAACAACCTTTAGTAAATTGCGCCTTATACGAGTTCTTCGTATCTTTTCATCAATCACAAACAAAGCACAACACCAATGAAACTGCCCAAGGAACAAATCCTCGACATTTTCAGGGAGACAAAAGCGCTCCTTGAAGGTCATTTTCAACTCACTTCAGGATTGCACAGTTCGCAATATTTCCAATGTGCCCGCGTACTACAATTTCCCAAGCATCTCCACCTCCTCTGCGGAGAAATTGCGCGGCACTTCGAATACAACGAAATCGAAGTTGTGCTTTCACCTGCGATCGGCGGCATCGTTGTTGGAACTGAAGTGGGCCGAATGTTAGGTGCGCGCACTATTTTCGCCGAACGGAAAGACGGCAAAATGGAATTGCGCCGCGGATTTGAAATCATCCCGGGTGAACGCGTTCTTGTCGTTGAGGATGTTGTTACAACCGGCGGCTCCACGAAAGAAGTAATCGACCTTGTCAATAATGCAAAAGGAAGTGTTGTCGGCACCGGATGTATTGTCGATAGAAGCAACGGTAAAGTAGAATTTAATACGAAACAATTCGCTGTTTTGTTAATGGAAACAGTAGCTCACCAGCCACAGGAGTGCCCCATGTGCAAATCCGGAAGCACGGCAGTGAAACCGGGAAGCAGAGGAAATTATTAAAATAAAACCCATTCCGAATGTCTCTGCCAAAAACGATTAAATCCGAACGACTGTACCATGGACGCATCTTTGATCTTGTTATCGAAGATATGGAAGAACAGGATGGAAATATTCGCAAGTGCGAAATAATTTCTCATCCGGGCGGAGGCGTTGTTATTCCGTTGCTTGACAATGGCAACGTCCTTCTTGTGAGACAATATCGGTATCCGCATAAAAAGTTCGTACTGGAAGCTCCCGCAGGAAAACTTGAGCCGAATGAAGATCCTCTGGACTGTGCAAAACGTGAACTCATGGAAGAGACGGGGTATAGTGCAGAAAAGTTCGTGAAATTGACTGCGATGTACACAACCCCTGGATTCTGCAACGAAGTGCTGCATGTCTATCTCGCCACCGGGTTGAAAAAATCCGAGCTCGGACAAAATCTAGATGATGGCGAGCAAAGCCTTACCGTTGAATCACTCCCGCTGACGCAATCAATCGAGATGATTACAAAGGGAGAAATTGTGGACGGTAAAACGATTGTGGGAATATTGTTGGCAGAACGAAAGATGAAGCAAAGCCTCCATCATTGAGCTTTTGAGCCGATAATCCAATTATGAACATTGTTGAGTCAATACGGAAAAAACGCGAAGGCGGATCGCTCAGCGAAGAAGAATTCCGCTTTCTTATTACCGGTTATGTCCAAGGTGAAGTTCCGGATTACCAGATGTCCGCATTCCTGATGGCATGCTATTTCCAGGGAATGAGCCGGGAAGAAACATCGAGCTTTACACGATTGATGCTGCACTCCGGTCAAGTAGTTGATCTTTCAGAAATCCCCGGCATCAAAGTAGACAAACATTCCACCGGCGGTGTCGGTGATAAAGTATCGCTCATTCTCGCACCAATGGTTGCAGCATGCGGTGTGCCTGTCCCAATGATTTCCGGACGCGGCCTCGGGCACACAGGCGGCACACTCGATAAATTAGAATCTATTCCCGGTTTCCGCACCGATTTGACGATTTCCGAATACAAGCATATCATTCGTGATGTTGGAGTCGTGATGATCGGACAGACGAAAGAAATTGCACCTGCAGACAAGAAAATGTACGCTCTCCGTGATGTAACGGCGACCGTTGAATGCATCCCGCTTATTGCCGGAAGCATTATGAGTAAAAAATTGGCTGAGGGGATCGATGCATTAGTGTTAGATGTAAAAACCGGACGCGGTGCTTTCATGCACACGCATGATCGGTCAATGGAACTCGCAAAAACTCTGGTCGACATTGGTAATGGATTCGGAAAAGAAACCATCGGTTTCATCACCAATATGAATCAACCGCTCGGTGTCGCTATCGGCAATTGGCTGGAAGTGGTGGAAGCAGTGGGGTGCTTACGCGGAGCAATCGGGTATAATGATACATCAGCAGATTTGATGGAAGTGACTTATGTGCTTTCCGGTACAATGGTCTATCTCGGTAAGAAAGCGAAGTCGATTGAAGAGGGAATTGAGAAATGCAGGAAAAGCATTGCCGATGGTTCTGCATATCGCAAACTGCTCGACCTCATCCGTGCACAAGGGGGAAGCGTTAACGCAATAGAAAATCTCGAGCGTTATTCTCTTCCGAAGTTTGCCATGGAAATCAAATCCAGCGAACATGGATTTATCGGCGAGATAGATTCCTTTGAACTCGGTTTGACGAGCATTTCACTCGGGGCCGGCCGGGAAAAAATGGATGATATCATAGATATGAAAGCAGGAATTGTTTTAAAAAAGAAAGTTGGTGATGCGGTAGATATCGGCGATTCACTCGCCGTTTTCTATACCGATCGCGAAAATGTTCTTGGAACCGCTCGTGAGCGGATCGCTAAGGCATTTAAGGTCTCACCTACACAACCGGAGCAAACGCCGATGATTCTCGATATCATTGATAAAAATGGTATAAGGGAATGGATAGGTTGACGCTATCTTAGGCAATTGGTATATTGACAATAATAATTCTTTACCAATAATTTTACCCCGAAAAGATATGAGTTACGAAGGAAAAATGCTTGAAGATTTTAAAATGCCGACGAGAAAGGAAGTCGAGCAAGCATTATTAAAATCTCTTTTTCATCATAATGGTGTAATAAAAGAATTTGGTGCAAGAGAAAATATTGTTAACGAAATAGCAGATGACTTTAATTTAAACGAGAAACAAAGAAATGCCTATCTCGAAACGATTTACAAAAAAGAAAATAGAGTAAAGAAGTCTTCACTTTGGCATCGTTTGTTGTTCCGGGCTGCCGATAATCTTGCAAAAGAAAAATTGGTTTCAAGACCAACTCATACTTTTCTTTTAACTAAGAAAAAAGAATGGATGCTAACAGAAGATGGTTACGATAAAACACTTAAATTTCTTGGAATTCCTTCTGCGCAAAAGGAATTCCTGCCAGTTAAATCCTATGAAGTCCAGAAAATAGTGAAGAAAATTAAAAGCCAAGAAAGACCTGAACTCTATTCTCCATTTGATAGAAATAAAAAAATCATAACAATCACAAAAGAAGCAAAACTTAGAAATCGCGGTTTTAGGCAAGCTATAATTGAAGCATATGATTTTAAGTGTGCCGTCTGCGGACTGAAAATCAACACTCCAAATACAACGCAGTGGGAAGTTGAAGCAGCACATATTGTTCCTCATAGTTCTTTTGGAAAAGATGATATATGGAATGGTTTGGCATTATGTCATTTGCACCACTGGGCATACGATGTAGGATGGTTTAGCTTTGAAGATAATTTTAGAGTTATAACTTCAAGAAAAATCCAAACTTTGTCCCATGATTATGGTAAGATGTGGGACTATGATTTTATTGGACAGTTAGCAAAAAGAGGTTCAATCATCTCTCTGCCTGACAATAAGAATAATCATCCTCATCTTAGTGCAATTATCTGGCACAGAGAAAATATTTTTCTCAAACAATCTCAATAAAAATGAATAATAATATATTTTACTCACTTAATATTGACGACATTCAAACAGTTGCCAGTCAAGAAATAGATCGAGAGCTGTCTGAAAGTGAAATCGAAAATATTAAGGAATTGATTGCTGAAAAAATCAATTGGTATGATGCGATTGCTAATGCTATCAGCGAGAAACATATAAAACGTAAATCTAACAGATGTAAAGCAATGCGATGAGTAAAACAATTGACTGGGAAAAACTGGTTCGTTTTAATTCAGCAATCAATAAATCCAAGACAAAGAATTAAATGCTCTACTGAATACAAATAACATATGTTTCCCAACCACTATTTGCCTTTCATTCCTTTCTTCAACACCGCCATCATCTGTTCATGAATCACACCATTTGTTGCAAGCATTTGTTTGTTGTAGACATTCGACGGCACTCCGCGGTAATCCGTCCATGTGCCGCCTGCTTCTGTTACCAATAACACACCTGCCGCCATATCCCATGGATTAAGCGATCCCTCCCAGAAACCATCGAATCGACCGCAAGCAACATACGATAAATCGAGTGCCGCCGAACCGAGCC
The DNA here is from genome assembly GCA_003142575.1 of Ignavibacteriota bacterium. Lineage (GTDB taxonomy): Bacteria > Bacteroidota > Ignavibacteria > UBA10030 > UBA10030 > Fen-1298. The sequence goes on along the minus strand of PLMS01000140.1, from coordinate 20,434 downwards.
GCCGCACCCCTTGCGCTTCAATAACAAAATTCCTGAAATGCGTTATATCTGGTTCCGGATTTTTGTTGATTGTATAAGGGAATCCTGTAACAACAAGGCTTTCAATCAGTTTTGGTGTTTTCGAGACTTGAATACGTTTCTTGTTCAACCGAGCGCCTTTCCCTTTCTCGGCTGTAGCGAGTTCGTCGAGATTGGGATCATACACAACACCAAGCACGATCTCTCCTTTGTGTTCCAGTCCTATCGAAACACAGAAAATGGAAAGGCCATGAGTGTAGTTCACCGTTCCATCCAATGGGTCAATGATCCATCGGTATTCAGATTTAATTTCTGCTGCTCCCGACTCTTCGCCAAGAAAATCATGACTCGGAAAGTGTTTTTTAATTCTCCGGATGATGGTCTCTTCGGCTTTTTTGTCAATCTCGGTAACGAGATTGGTTTCCTGTCCATCCTTGCGATCAATATGACGAATTTTCCCAACGTTCTTTTTGAGATATTTCCCTGCTTCAAGAGCGGCTTCAATTGCGATCTGCAACATGTTATTCTCCTTTTTCCTGCATTAAGATAGGAAATATTTAGCAGCCTTGCGAAAGCATTGTCACTTTCCGAAAGTCTCTGAAGCTTCAATCGAGTGAACTTTCGGAAAGTTATGAAGGTTCTCCCATCTTCTTGCTTTTCGCGCATCTTCAGATTAAGTTAGTATAGAATAAGGACACGCGTTGACTTTTCTTAATCCCTTTGTACTGTTCGGACTTGCTGCAGCGGCTATTCCCATCCTGCTTCATGTCTTCAATCTCCGCAAACTGCAGACGATTGAATTCAGCACATTGTCGTTCCTAAAAGAATTACAAAAAACAAAAATCCGCAGATTGAAACTTCGGCAACTGTTACTCCTCTTCCTCCGAACACTATTGGTGATTCTCATTGTCATGGCATTCTCTCGTCCGACATTGAAAGGATCGCTCCCCGGCGGCTTAGCTGAACAAGCTAAGACAACGGCAGTAATGCTTTTTGACGACTCGCAGAGCATGACTGCCAGCGATGAGCAAGGAGAACTTTTGCGACAGGCAAAAAACTCTGCCGCATCAATTGTCAATCTCCTGAAAGACGGAGATGAAGTTTTCCTCATAAAACTGTCAGACGTTCCTACCGATGGAACAAAAGAGATACCATCGTCGCAGCGTAACTTCCCCGCGATTCGCAGTGCTCTCAAGGATATCAAGCCGTCATCTATTCACCGTACCATAGAAGATGCACTTCGCTTCGCATCCAGACTGCTTGCCTCATCGAAGAATTTTAACAAAGAAGTGTATGTAATCTCGGACTTTCAATCAGGATCGCTCGAATCAAAGTTGAACGTATCGAACGCTGCTGAACGACTTTTTGCAGCGACGACTCAATTTTTTCTCGTCCCGCTGGGAAAACGTGAACTGCAAAATGTTTCCGTAGAATCCATTGAAATTCCAAATGCAATTTTTGAAATAAATAAACCCTTTGTCGTGAAAGCGAAACTGGTGAATCATGCCACTTCTGATGTGCAGAACCATGTAGTCAGTATCTATCAAGATGGAAGCCGTGTGGCACAAAAAGGAGTTGACATTCGCGCAGGGCAATCAGTTGAAACGGATTTCACACTTGTTCCCAAGCTCGCAGGGTTTCTTGAGGGAACAATCGAACTGGAAGATGACGAACTCGAATTTGACAACAGACGATTCTTCACCGTGCATATTCCGGAAGAGTTTCGCGTGCTTCTTGTCGGTAACTCATCCGATCTTACATATCTCCGGCTTGCTCTGAGTACGAGGCTTTCTGACACCAGCGCCAGTCTAAAAATGACAGAGTCCTCATTGGACCGTTTATCGACATCGCTCTTGAGCAATACCGACGTCATAGTTCTTTCCAATCCGCCGGAACTCACATCGAGCCAAATGTCCATTCTAAAAACATATCTTCAAAATGGTGGCGGTGTATTGATCCTTCCCGGTGCTCATACAACAGTGAGCGCATTCAACATGAGCATTGCCGCTGCACTCGGTATCTCGACGATTGCTGCAGTTGACAGCCAATCCGGAACATCACAAGGTACCGGTTTATCTGTTGAATTCGAAAAAGTCGATCTTCGTCATCCGCTGTTTGCCGGAATGTTTGAAAAGGACGAAACAAAGCAGTCGGCAGGAACACCCCACAGCCAGCGAATTCTGGAATCACCGCGTGTGCTGAAATCACTTCACTTCATACCGACTCCGCATTCAAAGACAGTGATTACACTTTCGAACGGATATCCTTTCTTGATCGAGGAACGCATTGGCAATGGCCGCGCCTTGATGTTCAGTGTCGCTGCAAATACGGAATGGTCTGACCTCCCTTTGAAAGGGTTGTTTGTGCCGCTGATACATCGCTCGCTCGCATATCTTGTGCAAGAACCAATAACCGATCTTTCGTTGTTCGTTGGTGATGAAAGAACAATCCGCATTCGTACTTCGGTTGCACCTGCACTCACGGTAACGAAACCAGGAGGAATGGAAGTTCTTGTCAACACACAGCAGCGACCAACGGATAAAAGCATCCGTTTTCCTGACACAGATCTCTTTGGATTTTATACCGTTAAGGTGGGTAATCTCATACTCGACAAATTCGCAATTAATATCGATCCCGATGAGTCCAATACAACTCCGTCAAACGAGAAACGACAGGAGAAAATGTTGATGCATCTTGGCATTGCCAGCAATGCCGTACATAAGGTACATCAGCCGCAGGAAGTACAGCGCATTATTACTGAATCGCGTCTTGGTGCAGAACTATGGAAACAGTTCCTCATCGCCGCGCTGCTCATCGCCGTTGTCGAAATGTTTGTAGCACGAGATAGCAAACGATCCTTGACAACAGCAGCCACACGCACAAATGGATAATCAAATACGCCTATGATTGAATTAGCCCAAGGTGGAAAAGAAAAATGCATTCTTGTCGGAATGCCTTCACGTCTTACTTCCAAAACAGAGGTTGACGAATCTCTCACTGAGCTCGCATTACTTGCTGATACAGCAGGAGCAGAAGTTGCAGGCAAAATAACACAGGATCGTGATCATCCTGAACCTGCAACGTTTATCGGAAAAGGAAAAGTCGAGGAGTTACACAAACGACTGCAAGAAGAAAAGATACCGCTAGTCATTTTTGACGATGATCTCACACCTGCGCAGGTACGGAATCTTGAGACCCTTCTTGAATGTAAGGTGGTCGACCGCAGCGGTTTGATTCTTGACATTTTCGCAACGCGCGCAAAATCCAGCGAAGCGAAAACACAGGTAGAACTTGCACAGCTCGAGTATCTCCTGCCTCGCCTGACACGTCAATGGACACATTTGTCGAAACAATTCGGCGGCATTGGTACCAAAGGACCCGGTGAAACACAGATCGAGACGGACCGCCGGTTAATACGCACGCGTATCAGTCATCTGAAAGAAAAGTTGGAACGCATTTCGCAACAGCGCGTAACGCAGCGTAAAGGACGCATGAAACATACACGCGCTGCACTCGTTGGATATACCAATGTTGGTAAATCTACGCTTTTAAACCTACTTTCTGGTTCCGATGTCTTTGTGGAAAACCGGCTCTTCGCAACGCTCGATCCGACAACGCGACTCGTCCCGCTCAATTCAGCCGTCTCTATTCTTATGACGGATACTGTAGGGTTTATCAAAAAGCTCCCACATCATCTTGTGGCGTCGTTCAAGAGTACACTGGAGGAAATAAACGAGGCGGACATTCTTTTGCATGTGGTGGATATCTCGAGTCCGTTTTTCGAGGATCAAATTAATGTCGTGCAAGAGACTCTGGAAGATCTCGGAGCAGGCGACACTTCGACTCTCATCGTATTCAATAAGATCGACCTACTCCAAGATCGAAATATTATAGCGGCGCTTGCAGAGAAGCACCCGAATCGAGTTTTCATTTCTGCGGCACGAGGAATCAATATCGCCGGACTCAAAGATGAAGTTGCCAAACTGCTGGAAAAGGAATTTACTATTGAAGAAATCGTATTGCCAAACTCGCGTCAAAAACTCATCGCGCAATTGTATGATATCGGCGAAGTACTGGAACGAACATACGAAGATGAAAATGTAAGGGTGAAGATACGAATTCACCGACGGGAGCGGGAGCGTTTTCTTCAGATGAAAAAATGATTCAGAGATTGCACTAACATAACTCAGATTGCAGATGCCACAGATTATTTTGTCGGCGTAAATATCTTTCTTCTTATTTGAACGCTTTCACCAAAGTTAATAAGAAGTCCGACTTCTATACCCGAAGATTTGAGATAGTTCAAGAGTTGATTTTCATGCGAACGATCAATCGTTTTGTTCGCTTTGAGTTCAACAAGAACGCTTCCTTCGATGAGTAAGTCGGCGATAAAATCACCAACAGGTTTGCCACCGTACATTACCACTAAAGGTTTTTGTTGTTCTACGCGTAACCCGTTTGTGTGCAACTCTTCTACCAGAGCATTCTCGTACACTTTTTCTTGAAATCCCTGACCTAAGCGATTATGAACTTGAAATGCGGCACCAATGATCTTTTCTGTAAAATTGCTTAATGGATATTCTTCTTTAGCCATGCATCAAGACCTTTCCATAATTTCCCAATCAGCGGAATCTTGTATCAGTGAACAATCCGTGTCATCAATGTAATCGCTTCAGTGTTCATGTTCCAAAATCACCGTTTCCCCTTTGAAAAGCTTTTTCACTTCCTCTGCATCAGCTTTTGATCCTACCACTTCTCCCCAATGTATGGGAATAAGAACTTTCGGCTTGAAGATGTTGGCCGCCTCTGCTGCTTGTTGGGCTGTCATCGTATACGTACCGCCGCATGGCAGCAAAGCAATATCAGTTATGACTTTCCGCATCTCCGGGATAAAATCTGTGTCACCGGCGTGATAAATCTTTTGACCGTTCGACAATGTAATGATATATCCAACCCAATTGTTTCCTTTGGGATGGAATTTCTTGTCGAGATTATATGCCGGCACCGTCATTACTTTCAGACTGCCAATGGTGTAATTCTGTCCAGGAACGACGGTTACTGTTCCTTTGCCAATCTTGGATGTCACATCTTTCGTGGCAACGATGATCGTACCATCCTTCTTGATCTTGGCAATATCCTCTGCCGAGAAATGATCATAGTGTGCATGTGTAATAAAAATGATGTCTGCCTTGGGAAGATTTGCCGGAAGTTTGAACGGATCAATATAAATTTGTGAACTGCCATCCTCGATGCGAAAGGCTGAATGCCCCAGCCAATGAATATGCTTGGTTTCCATAGGTCCTCCGATAAGGTACAGAATAAGGTACAAAAAGATATTCATTGTCATTATCGTCATTCCTTTATCAATCCCTTTGCTTTTGCAAAACCCGGTTTCAATACGTTATAGATCAATCCAATGCGTTGTTTGTACGGCGTGAATGCACTTTTCATCGCATTGATAGTCAGTTTTTCCAGGTCTTCCAGATTCAAATCGAACATGCCCGCTGCAGTACAATACTCATCTGTCAGCGTGATGTTGCTCATCAAACGATCGTCAGTATTAAGCGTACAGCGGAATTTATACCGATAGAGAATACCGAACGGATGTTCTTCCAAACTTTTAATGGCGCCTGTATGCACATTGCTGGTAAGGCAGATTTCAAGCGGGATGCGTTTGTCCAGTACGTATTGAGCAAGCGTTCCCATATTCAATACTTCGCCATCTTTCACGCGCATATCTTCGATAAGACGTGTTGCATGACCGATACGATGAGCGCCGCACCATTGAATCGCTTGCCAGATGGATTCCTTACCGAATGCCTCGCCGGCATGAACAGTGATGTTAAAGTTTTCCCGTTGAATATAATGAAATGCATCGACATGTTTTTTCGGCGGATAACCGCCTTCCTCACCGGCAAGATCGAACCCTACGACACCGCGGTTCCGAAAATCCGCTGCGAGTTCTGCCATTTCCAAAGAAACCGAAGGGTCCATATGTCGCATTGCACAAATAATGAGGCCATAATGAACACCGAAGTCTTTCTTACCGCGCTCAAGCCCCCGTAAGACTGCCATCACTACTTTGTGGACATCAAGTCCCTTACCGAGATGAAACACGGGAGCAAAACGCGTCTCAACGTACACCACTCCATCGTTCTTCATGTCTTCCAACGTTTCGTACGCAACGCGTTCAAGAGCTTCTTCACTTTGCATTAAACCGCAGGTATGTTTGAAACCTTCCAAAAAGAGCGGCAAACTCCCGCGCATGGCACCTCGGTGAAACCATTTTGCTAATTCGCCCGCGTTGGTTGTCGGCAGTTGATCATACTTCTGATCGTTCGCCAGATCAATTAATGTTTGCGGACGCACACCACCATCGAGGTGATCGTGAAGAAGAACCTTTGGTAAGGTGCGTATAAATTCTTTTTCAAATTTCATAGAATGTCCTTCTCTTTGAAGACTTATGAAGTCGTCAATCCAAGAATCCTATTCTTTTCTCAACTGTATCGAGTACACTTCCATTCTCAACCAATCCGAGCGCTTTCTGAATATCATCGTACAGCACTCGATCCCGATCGAGATGCTTGATATGTCTTCGAACAAACCGATATGCTGCTTCTGTTCCTGCACCGGACTTGAGCGGTTTCGAACGTTTCAGTGCCCGGGCAAAATCCATTCCCTGGCAAGCACAAAGCAGCTCAATAGCAAGAACCGTTTGTGTATTCTTTAACACACGCCAAGCCTTTTGAGCACTGATGGAACCCATGCTATTATGGTCCTCTTGATTGGCAGATGTCGGAATAGAATCCACACTTGCCGGATGTGCTAGTACTTTATTCTCCGACACAAGCGAGGCAGCGGTATACTGCGCAACCATCAAACCGGAGTTCAGTCCGCCATTGGGTGTGAGAAATCTCGGCAGGCCGCTGAGTGAACCGTTCACCAAGCGTTCAATACGGCGCTCTGAAATATTTGCGAGTTCCGATAGTGCGATAGCAAGAAAATCCATCGCAAGAGCCATTGGCTGACCGTGAAAGTTGCCGCCTTCAAGATGGATGCCATCTTTCGGAAAGATAAGCGGATTGTCGTTCGCCGAATTGATCTCGATGGAAACTTTATCGTAGACATAGTCGATTGCATCGCGTGAGGCGCCATGCACTTGCGGAATACATCGTATCGAATACGCATCCTGTACTCGCGTGTCATTACGACGATGCGATTCACGAAGCTCGCTGTTGCGCATGAGTCTCCGCATATTTTTCGCAACCGCTAGTTGTCCTTTATAAGGACGAAGCCGATGAATACGTTCGTCGTACGCCGTATCACTTCCCCGCAGTGTTTCTACACTAATCGCCGATGCAATGTCAGCGATCTTTGCTAAGTGTTTCGCCTGATGAACCGCCAGTGCTGCATACGCCGTCATCATTTGCGTACCATTAATCAGTGCAAGACCTTCTTTCGCCGTCAGCTTGACCGGTTGAAGTTTATTGCGTCGTAATGCTGTTGCAGCATCCACCACTTCCCCTTTTTCACTTCTCCCTTTTCTTTTTTCTCTTACTTTGCTTTTTTCATTTATTCCTTTTTTATTTTGAATTACTTTTCCCTTCCCCATCATAGCCAGCACCAAATGTGCAAGCTGCACAAGATCACCGCTTGCGCCAACGGATCCTTGCGACGGAATGATCGGAACAATGTTATGATTCAACATTTTCATCAGCAATTCTACGGTCGAAAGCCGGATCCCAGAATATCCTTTCGCCAGCGCATTGATCCGCAATACCATCATCGCACGCACTATTTCTGCCGGTAGCATGTCCCCTGCGCCTGCAGCATGGCTAAAAATAAGATTTTCTTGGAGCTGTTCAATATCTTCCCTTCTCACGCGTACATTGGAAAACTCTCCAAAACCGGTCGTCACACCATAGACTATCTCGCCCTTGGTTATCCAGCGATCAACAAGTTCTCTTGCTTGAATAATTTTTCGCTTCGCAGTTGGACTCAGCCTCGCACGGGCTGTTTCGTGTGCGAGGTCAAATACTTGAGGAATAGTAAGCCGATTGCCATCGAGGATGTGGTTTTTCATAACAAAACCGTAGGTGTTATTGAAATTATTGGTCTAATGTAGTAGTGTGTGTCGTCAAATTCAACTTTTCTTTGAGATCGTAAAGAGGAGAAAGCAATTGACTTTTCAGCCGAATCTGGTTATACTCTCCAGCAGTTGAAAAACTTACAAAACGGTCTTTTTTGACAACCATAGGCTTCTAGGTTTTTCAACAGAATGGAATAATATATGGGTGAAGAAAAAATCCAGGTTCTCATTGCTGACGACGAAGATCCCTTGCGGATGACAATTGCAGCATGGCTGAGTGATGAAGGATTTGAAGTTGAAGAGGTTGGAGATGGTGTCGAGGCAATTAAAAAGACACAGGCAAAAGATTACGACATAGCACTCCTCGACATCAAGATGCCCGGTGCAAACGGGTTGGAAGTATTGCGGTACATCAAAAAGAATTCAGCACAAACAGAAGTTGTCATGATGACCGGGATGAGTGACGTCGGTATGGCGGTGGAAGCAATGAAGCTTGGAGCAAAGGAATATCTTACCAAGCCCATCGATATGGACCAGCTCGTTCCACAGCTCAAGGGCATCATTCAGGCACGTGATGCTGAAGACCGCATTCGACGCCTGCAAACGGAACATACTGCTCGCTTACTCTTCGATCTCCACAATCCTATTGCCGGACTTCGCCAAAGCATTGGGTACTTATTGAAGGGAATGGCTGGTTCACTCGGCGACCATCAGAAGGAACTCCTCGGGTACATGACCACTTCCATCGATAAGGTGATCGGTCTTCTCACCGACATGATGGACTTGACAAAACTTGAGGGCGGACGGGTACGGTTGAATAAAGGCATCGGCAATCTTGGCACATCGGTACAGAATGCCACACATGAATTTCGCGTTCCTATTCAATCAAGCAAAATCACACTAGATTTTTATACCGAACCTGATTTGCCGCCGCTGGAGTACGACTCAGAAAAAATCGACCAAGTGTTGCATAATTTTTTAAGTAACGCTGTTCAGCACACACCGTCACAAGGTGCAATCGTCGTGCAAGTGCGCAAAGTTGCAATTCTACTTGAGGAAGGACAACAACCAACGGATCATGAAATCGTCTCGGTATTTAATAGCGGATCCGGGATCCCGCAAGAAAGATTGTCGCTGATCTTCGATCGTTACCGCGATCTTGTTTCTGGCAAATCGAGCAAGGATAAGTCGACAGGTCTCGGATTGATTATTTCACAACGTATTATTGAAGCACACAACGGAAAGATTTGGGTAGAATCGGAAATCGGCAAAGGAGCGACCTTCCATTTCGCGCTTCCGATCCGATAACGATGTACTCATTCTCATACTCTTATGAAACCAGAAACCATTTCCATTCTCGCTGTCGATGACGAAGAAACGTTTCTTCAAGTCCTCGAGACCAAGCTCATCCAAGAAGGCTACAAGGTCGAAACAGCAAAAGACGGTGTCGTGGCAATTAACACCCTCCAGCAGCGAACATTCGATCTTGTACTGTTGGATATCAAACTTCCTCGCGTGGATGGTGTAGAGGTATTGAAATTCATCCGCGAGCATTCCTATGACACGCAAGTTATTATGCTCACTGGTGTTCATGACGTAAAGACCGCAGTCGAGTGTATGCAATTGGGGGCATACAATTATATTACCAAGCCATATGGAAGTGAGGAGTTGATACCAGTTATTGAACGCGCAGTAGAACGCAAGCGGCTCAGTATCGAAAATAAAGTACTCAAATCCGAACTTGCACGCCACACATTTACCGACAAGATTGTTGGCGAAAGCAAAGTAATGTTGGAATTACTCAACATCTCTGCGAAAGTTGCGCCAACCGATTCTCCGGTACTCATTCAAGGAGCAAGCGGCACAGGGAAAGAACTCATCGCTAACTTCTTGCACAAAAACAGTTATCGTAAGGATATGCAGTTCGTTGCATTGAACTGCGCCTCCATTCCAGAAAATTTGCTCGAAAGCGAGCTCTTCGGTCATGAAAAAGGTTCGTTCACCGATGCACATGCAATGAAACAGGGCCTTGTCGAAATCGCAAACGGCGGCACACTCTTCCTCGACGAAATCGGCGAGATCAGTTTAATGATTCAGCCGAAACTTTTGCGTTTCCTTCAAACAGGAGAATTCCGGCGCGTGGGCGGCAACAAGAATCTCAAATCGGATGTACGGATTATCTCCGCCACAAATAAAAATTTACACGACGAAGTAGGCACAGGAGATTTTCGTGAGGACTTGCTGTACCGTATTAACGTCATTACACTGTCGGTACCGTCGCTGCGTGAACGGCCGGAAGATATTCCCATGCTGGTAGATTACTTTTTGAAAAGCCGTGTGCATCCCCGCGAACTTAAGATGATGGAACCGAAGGCTCTCGAACTTCTGATGAAGTATGACTGGCCCGGCAATGTTCGCGAATTGGAAAACGTCATTGAACGCGCCAGCATTTTATGCAAAGATAATCTGATCTGCATTGAAGACATCTCCCTCCCCATCGGCAGACGACCTGCTTTACTGAAAGAAACTGGGGGAACGGCGACCGGTCCGCAAATAGGAAGCGCTGTCTCGATTCGCGAAATAGAAAAAGCACACATTGCAGGAGTCCTAAAAACCGTTGGATGGAATAAAAACACCGCGGCACAGATTCTTAGTATCAGTCTCAAAACACTTTATACAAAAATCCAACAATACAATTTAACAAAAGAGTAACAGGTTCATCTACCTGCTCTTTCTGTGTACATACGCGACAGCCAAAAACATCGGCAACATAGTATGCTGATCTATTTCCTCCGACATGGCGATGCTTCTTCTCATTCCCGCTTCGATGATAACGAGCGTCCGCTGACCGATCTCGGACACAAGCAAGCCGCATACGTAGGTAAATTTCTTCAGCACACCAAAACACATATCAATATTATTCTTGTCAGTCCGCTGAAACGTGCTTGCGAAACAGGAGCTATCGTGCAATCGCTCATCAACGCGCCGCGTATGGAAACGTCCGAATATCTCGTGAACGGCACTCATCCCAAACAATTGTTCAAACAAATCACTGAATTCGATGTTGAATCTGTGCTCCTCGTCGGGCATGAACCATTTCTCTCCGACACAATTTCATTGCTTCTTGGCGGTGATCATAAGACTGATATCGAAATGAAGAAATGCAGCCTGGCACTTGTCGAAGTCCTTGAACCTCTTCGTCCGGGGACAGGGATATTGAAGCAACTCATAGATGTTGAGACAATTTCAAAATTCATCAAATTGTAATTAAGGGATTATTGTATGGAACTGAAAGTCATAAAAATTGACAAACCNNCCACAGATGAAGTTTGGATTGGGCTTCTGCGAATCTTCCGGTATGGCACTTGTCCGCTGGACCGGTAATGACGACTCGCTCATTGAGATGGCAAAGAAAAACGCTATGGCGCTTTCATGCGGACACTGCTTTATCCTTTTCATGGAAAACGGATTTCCGGTCAACATTCTGAACACCATCAAGAATATTCCGGAGGTTTGCACCATTTTCTGCGCTACAGCAAATGCTGTGGAAGTCATTGTCGCAGAAACCGAACAAGGCCGCGGTATCCTCGGTATCATCGATGGGATGAAAACCAAAGGCATCGAAACCGATACCGACATTAAGTGGAGGAAAGACTTCTTGCGGAAGATCGGGTATAAACTTTAAAACAACGCGAGACTCTCGGCTCCGATCACAAATCATAAATCACAATAAAAGTAACTACTCAGTATGCTTTTCGATAATACTATTCTTTGATTGATTTCCTCCCCTCTTAGGGGAGGACTAAGGTGGGGTCTGTTGTTCTTTGACCTCACCCTAACCCTCTCCTATAAGGAGAGGGAATTATTTCTATATTTTCTAATGAAAAATACGCTAAGCCGTTACCAATAAAGAACGCTAAGTCTTTACTGAGGACACGTATGAAACAGACGCCACGCACTATTCATGCTCCCCGCGGCACGCAACTCACCTGCAAGGGCTGGATTCAGGAAGCTGCACTGCGTATGCTGATGAACAATCTCGATCCGGAGGTCGCCGAAAAGCCCCAGGAGTTGATTGTCTATGGCGGAACTGGAAAAGCCGCTCGCAACTGGCAGTGCTATGACGCCATTGTGGAGAGTCTGAAGAATTTAGAAAACGATGAAACGCTGCTCATCCAATCCGGTAAACCTGTTGGTGTATTTAAAACGCATGAGAACGCACCGCGCGTGCTCATCAGCAATTCTATGTTGGTACCAAAGTGGGCGACTTGGGATGAATTTCGCAGGTTGGAAGGTCTTGGTCTGACCATGTACGGCCAGATGACAGCGGGAAGCTGGATGTATATCGGCACACAGGGAATTCTTCAAGGAACGTATGAAACATTTGCGGCGGCAGCGATAAAACATTTTCATGGAAGTCTTGCCGGAAAATTTCTGCTCACCGCCGGGCTCGGCGGCATGGGAGGTGCTCAGCCGCTCGCTGCAACTATGAACGGCGCCGCTTGTCTCGTCGTTGAGGTTGATCTCCACCGAATCAAACGCCGCCTTGAAACAAGTTATCTCGATACCATGACAAATAATCTTGATGATGCGCTTGCACAAGTGCGTGCCGCCAAGGAAAAAAAATTACCGATATCTGTCGGTTTACTCGGCAACGCTGCAGATATTATTCCGAAGATTGCCGCAGGAAAGTTCTTGCCGGATATCGTTACCGACCAAACATCCGCACACGATACACTGAATGGCTATGTGCCTGCCGGAATGCCATACGCACAAGCGCTTAAACTTCGCAAAAAGAATCCGCAGAAATATATTGCACTTTCTAAAAATTCCATTGCCGAACACGTTAAGGGATTGCTGAAGCTGAAGCAGAAAGGTGCGATCGTTTTCGATTACGGCAACAATATCCGCGGTGAGGCGTTGGCAAGCGGAGTAAAGAAAGCATTTGACATTCCCGGATTTGTACCGGAATACATCCGTCCCCTTTTTTGTGATGGCAAGGGTCCATTCAGGTGGGCAGCACTCTCCGGCGACCCGGAAGACATCTATCGCACCGATCGTGCAGTGTTGGAAACGTTCCCCAAAAACAGGCAGCTCTGTACTTGGATTGAAAAGGCACAGAATGAAATCGATTTCCAAGGATTGCCGGCTCGTATTTGCTGGCTTGGATATGGCGAACGCGCAAAGATGGGAACGGTTTTCAATAATCTTGTTGCTCAAGGTGAAGTAAGCGCGCCCCTCGTCATTGGACGCGATCATCTTGATTGCGGCAGTGTTGCATCGCCAAATCGCGAAACCGAGAAGATGCTTGACGGCAGCGACGCGATAGCCGATTGGCCCATTCTCAACGCGCTGCTCAATGCTTCAGGCGGTGCCAGCTGGGTAAGTGTTCACCACGGCGGTGGAGTCGGTATTGGATTATCCATTCACGCAGGAATGGTTGTCGTCGCCGACGGAACAAAAGAAGCGGAAGCACGGTTACAAAGAGTGCTGACGTACGATCCCGGTATGGGTATCATTCGTCACGCTGATGCCGGCTACAAACGTGCAATTGAAAATGCGAAGAAATTTAATGTTCATATTCCAATGCTCACATAGCAATGGATCAATTTTATACGGAGGAACTTATGCACGCATTCGGTCATATCGAAATTCCAACAACCAATCTTCAGAAGTCGAAGAAATTCTTCGGTACTGTCTTCGGCTGGACATTTTCTCATATTCAGGATATCGATTATACAATCATCCATACTGGTAAGCATCCCAATGGCGGATTTGAGATCGTGAAACGATTGCCCAAGAAAGGACAAGTCATTCCGTATATCGAAGTGGAAGACATCGATACAACATTGAAAGCCATACGAAAAGCACACGGCAAAGTGTTGACGAAGAAATCCCAGGTCGGTTCGATGGGCTGGCGGTTGCAGTTTGAGACACCTGATGGTGTTCAATTAGCATTATGGCAAAGCACTCCGCAGAAATAAAAAAAATTCAAAACATCTCCCTCATTCCAAGGACACTTCTATGAGTTAGCGGCTAATTATTTATAATGAAAACTTGCACTTTAGTCATAGAAGGAGTCAATATGGGAAAAATCAAGATTCTTATTTTCCTCATCATAATGGTATATGGAGCAAATATTTATTGCCAGTCTGACCAAAAAAAGAATCAAACCAAGATAAGTGAAGATTTGTTTTATGCAAAAATCCAGGATAGTGTGTATATGTTCACCCATTATTTCCCTTGGGGTTCTAATGGTATGTTTATTCTTTTGCCTGACAAACAAGGACTACTTATTAATACACCGTGCGAGATAACCGGTACTGATTCTTTGCTCAACTGGATAGAAAAGAGTTTTGGGCCTCTTAAAATAACTGCAATTATTACTGGTTTTCATCAAGATAATCTTGGGGGCGATGAAGTCTTACTTTCCAAAAACATCCCGGTGTATGGTCCTGATTTAACAGTGAAACTTGTAAAAGAAAAGAGCGCAGAATTAAAAAAAATCATTATGAATTCGGTTTCTTCCGATGAGAATAAGCGCTATTACAATTCTTACAAGGTGCTTCATTTGATGCCGCCAAATAAAACCTTTCCTATTAAAAAAGGCTTAGAATTGAAATTTGGCGACGAGGTTTTTGAAGTATACTTTCCTGGAGAATCTCATACTATAGATAACACAGTTGTTTATCTTCATAAACGAAAGATATTGTTTGGAGGCTGTATGATTAAGGGGTTGGAGTATAATAACCCCGGTTTTACCGGATATGCAAATATGACTGAATGGCCGGTTTCTGTTGAAAAGGTGATAAACAGATTTCAAGATTGTCGAATTGTCGTTCCTGGCCACGGAAAAGAAGGAGGGAAACAATTGCTTCCGCATATGATTAAGGTTTTAAATGAATGGAATAAAGAACATAACAGCCTCTGACACACAAAACAACGACACGCAACAAAGGTAGTGCCGACAGCGCTCAACGCTGCTGCTCACAAAAAATGAGTTGTTTCGAGTTCACTCCAGCGTTGCATTGTTCTGCCACACGATATATTCAAACATCCGAAAGAATGATAAATCCGGCAGTGTGAACTCATCTTGATGAACTTGCTTCCGAAGCATTATCTTTGTTATTTGCCCTCCAAGAAATACATTGTCTCTCTATGAATCTGCTCATTAAAAATATCAAACAGCTTGTGGCCGTTCGGTCGGACGGCAAACCATACAAATCCGGAACAGAGATGCGCAATCTCGGCATCATAGAACATGCAACAGTCTTAATTCAAAAAGGACTATTTTCATGGATTGGCCCAAGTGCAGAATTCTCACAGGCTGTCGATGACGACATCGATGTTATCGATGCATCAGATTTTGTTGCACTCCCCGGTTTTGTTGACTCACACACGCACACGGTTTTTGCCGGAAGCCGCGAAAATGAATTTGCTATGCGCACTGAAGGAAAAACATATCAAGAAATCGCCGAAGCAGGCGGAGGAATTCTTAGTACGGTGCGCGCAACACGAGTTGCTTCGAAAAAAGAATTGAAGAAGCTCGCACGTCATCACCTTGATGCAATGCTTCGTCAAGGAACTACAACTGTTGAAATAAAATCCGGATATGGATTAAACGAAGACGCCGAGATCAAGATACTTCATACAATCAATGAACTTGCGGAAGAAAGCTTGATGGACATTGTGCCGACATTTCTTGGAGCACATGCAATTCCGCACGAATTCAAAGGAAACCCAGACGACTATGTCGATCTCATTTGCAAACGAATGCTCCCGTACATCGCCAAACATAAAATGGCAAAATTCTGCGATGCATTCTGCGAACAGGAATATTTTTCCGTTGAACAATGCCGTAAAATCTTCGAGACAGCAAAATTGCTGGGATTCGGGATTAAAATTCACGCCGATCAACTCTCACAAATCGGCGCATCTAAGCTCGCCATAGAAGTCGGCGCAATCTCCGCGGATCATCTGGAGCAAATCGATGACGCGGGAATTTCCGCGTTGAAGCATTCAGAAATTATCGCTACAGTACTCCCCTGTGTCTCATTCTTTTTACACTGCGGATATCCGCCGGCACGAAAGATCATCGATGCCGGTATTCCGTTGGCAATTGCATCGAACTTTAACCCGGGTTCCTGTATGTCCTATTCGATGCCGTTGATGATGACCATTGCCTGCACACAGATGTCGTTGACGCCGGAAGAAGCGATCTGTGCAACAACGATCAACGGCGCAGCGGCGCTTGGACTCTCGAGCATACTTGGCAGCATTGAAGTCGGGAAACAAGCCGATATTATTTTATACAATGTTCCGGATTATCGATATCTTATCTATCACTTCGGCACAAACCATGTCGCCAAAGTGATCAAGCACGGAACATATTTGGAATTTTAAAACTGAAAGGAATCTTCATGCGACAACTTGTGGAATGCGTCCCCAATTTCAGCGAAGGAAGAAATAAGGAAACCATCGATGCTCTTGCCGAGAGTATCACGCATGTTCCCGGGGCACACTTGCTTAGCATCGAACCGGATGCAGACTACAACCGAACCGTGGTAACCTTCGTCGGCGAACCGGATGCTGTGGTGGAAGCTGCATTTCAGGCAACCAGGACCGCTTCCGAACTCATTGATATGACACAGCACAAAGGTGAGCATCCCCGTATCGGCGCTGCCGATGTTGTGCCATTTATCCCCATCAGCGATGTAACGATGGATGATTGTGTAAAACTCGCCGAGAAATTCGGCGAACGCGTTGCACGAGAGTTGAACATTCCGATATATTTATATGAATTTGCAGCACGTTTACCGCAGCGAAGAAATCTTTCCGATATCCGCACAGGTGAGTATGAAGGATTAGCAGAAAAGCTGAAAGATGCGGCATGGAAACCGGATTATGGCGCACCTCTCTTCAATGCGAAGTCCGGTGCTACCGTAACCGGAGCACGGAAAATCCTCATCGCGTACAATGTGAACCTCAACACGCTCACTGATCGCCATGCACATGAGATTGCTCTGCGTATACGTGAAAGCGGCAGACCAAGAATGGATGAACGCGGCAACACGATGAAGAATGAACAGGACGAGATAATCAAGATTCCCGGCACGCTCAAAGCGGTCAAAGCAATGGGTGTTTATCTTGATCGGTTCAAGATCTCACAAGTCTCCATCAATCTTGTGGATTATGAAATGACATCCATGCATAAGGCATATGAAGAAGTGAAGAAACAGGCTCACTTGCTTGGAATCGACGTCGCCGGAAGCGAACTTGTGGGACTTGCTCCACTGGATGCAATTGTACAAGCAGGAAAGTTCTATTCGAATGGCAAAGAACTTTCTGAATCGGAATATGTTTCACTTGCTGTCAAAAAATTAGGTTTAAGCCGATTTGAACCGTTTGATCCAAAGAAAAAGATTATCGAATACCAATTATAGAGCACTCCTCCCCATCTCCCCTCCTCGTGGAGGAGGGGATCAAGGGGCGGTGGATTATATTTTACTGTGAACGATCATCAATCCATACAATAGACAGAATATTGACACGGGCGTTAGTTATTGTCAGGAGTCCATCATGCTTGCAAGCCTTTCAATCTCCAACTTTCTTGATGAAACAGCGTCTAACTCTCCTGCCCCCGGCGGTGGAAGCGTTTCCGCTCTTGCTGCATCGCTTGGAGCTGCATTAGCATCGATGGTGTGCCGTCTCACCATCGGAAAAAATTCAAACGTCACAGTTCAGACTGAGCTGGAAAGCGTCTTGATAAAATCCGAAAAACTTCGTGCAAAATTCACAGCTCTTATTGATGAAGACACCAATGCTTTCAATATGGTCATCGCCGCCTATCGGCTTCCAAAAGAAACCACAGAACAGAATGCACAGCGTGCAGCCGCAATTCAGGCGGCATATAAAGAGGCAACGGTTGTTCCTCTGCAGCTCTTGGAACTCTGTGCTGAGGCAGTTGCGCTGTTAAAAATTATAGGGGAAAAAGGAAATAAAAATTCTCTTTCGGATGCCGGCGTTGCCGTCTTAATGTTAGAAGCCGCCTGCGAAGGAGCCGCGATGAATGTACGCATCAATCTTGCGAATATAACAGACCTGTCATTTGTTGAAGGCAATAAAATATTGACGAACTCACTGCAAGTAAGTATCAGCGGTTCTGCGCAACAGACACTTTTCCGGATCAACGAGCGGTTGTTTTCCTATTAAATTTTTGTTGCACACAATCTGTGTAGGGGTTCAATATATTGAACCCCTACCAGGTTTCCATCCAACACGCATAAAAATGAATCGTGAATTAATCAATACAATCAAAATGTAGAGTCCTGCTCGTAGCAAGACGAATGCAGAAAATGATTTGAATCACGCTCTGCGTGATACTGTTAAAGGCCTCCGGCCGGCTCACAAAAGAATTAATCCCCTTTTCATCCCTTTGCTCTATTACGCTTTGCATATTTCTTTGGTAGCCTTAATTAGGAATAATGTCCACCGGACAATTATCCAACATTATCCCGTCGTTCCAGTCGTCACTTCCAATCTGAGTAAGAGTTGAAAGTTTCGCGGAATGACATACGTTCACCAGTCGCCATGAAAGGACGACCAATATGAAACAATCTAAGCTCATTTTCCTGCTTTATGCTTTGGTCTTGAGTGGCATAGCAATTTCCTCCATAAACTGCTGGGGCACGGGGGGCATCGGTGTTAATATCAACGATCAGCCTATTTGGGGACCTGAGGGGTATGATCGCGCTGATTACTATTACATTCCTGATATAGACTGCTATTACTCTGTTTCCGAACATCAATATATCTATAGGGACGGATCAGCATGGACACATGGCGCAACGTTGCCACCCAGTTACAGTAATTATGATCCATACCATTCGTATAAAGTCGTCATCAATGAACCTACGCCGTATCAAAACCACGATAGCCACCAGGCTAAATATGGAACGCTCAAAGGTAAAAAGGATCAGCCGGTGATTCGCGATAGCCATGACCCCAAGTACTTTGGGATCAAAGATCATCCCCAGCATGATAACTGGGTAAAACAACAACAACAGCATTGAACCACACTCCAGTTTGTGTGTGCCAGGTTGGATCTATTACAGTTCTGTCAGCTCTTGGCAATAGTTGATGCTGGCAGACTCTGAAAGGATACAGTCCTGTAGAAGAGTTGAAATAAGCGGCAGACCAATAATGATCTGCCGCTTATCGAAGCTTGATAGGGATCCTCTCCGCTGAATGCCGGTGTTTACTCATCGCTTCTTCCATTGATCCAACATATAAAACTTCTTAACTTCCAACTGGATCATGTTTTGGGGGGCAAGTTAAAATTCCCAACGAAGGAGGATTTGATGAATCATACAAGAAACAAAAAGGAATCTCGAGCCAATTCTCTATCTGGGAGTCCTGCTTCTGAACAGAATCTCCAACCCCTCGAACTGCCGATCCCCGCACTTGAACGTGATAAATCAATTGTAAAAGCATTGAAGCAAAGAAAAACTATCCGTGAAATAAGCGATAAAATACTTTCTTTGCAGGTACTTTCGAATCTTCTCTGGGCAGCAAATGGAGTAAATCGTAAAATAGGCCCATTTGGAATTCCTGGAAGAACTGCTGCATCAGCAAGTAACTCACAGGAAATTGATCTTTATGTTGCCATGCAGGAAGGAGTTTATTTATATGACGCGTTTCATCACAGGCTGGTTCCAGTTGTTGCTGGTGACCTGCGTGCGCTGGCAATTGGTCCTGGTCAGGCAGATTTTATAATGAAGGCTCCGGTGCAACTCATTTACATCGTGGATGTTCATAAACTTTCCAATACATCCGGTTATCAGGAACCCGGACTGCAAGATCCTGAAATTCAAAAATCATATTATTATGTTGATACAGGTCTCATTGCAGGCAACGTATATTTGTTTGCTGCTTCTCAAGGTCTGGCATCATGGTTCCATAATTGCGACAAATCCGGTCTTGCAGCAAAATTAAACTTGCGTGCTGATCAGCGGGTTCTCTTTGGTCAAACAGTTGGATATCCTGTTTTAAAATAATAAAGTTAGCCTTTTCCTGAATATTGGGAAAATCTATCAGTCAAATATAAATCTCGATTCACAGAAATAAAAAATAATGGAGGAGATTTCAAATGGAGATTTCAGGAAATACCGTATTCATTACGGGTGGGGCGATGGGGATAGGTTATGCAATGGCTGAATCTTTCTTGGAGGCGGGGAATGAAGTCATCATTTGTGGTCGCAGGGAAGAAAGACTTCTTGAAGCTCAAAAAAAACATCCGGATTTCCATATCAAAGTATGTAATGTAGC
>PLMS01000074.1 GCA_003142575.1 Ignavibacteriota bacterium | reverse complement strand
ATCGTACCGACAGCACACGTTGTTCTCTTTTTCGGTCAGATCGACGAATACAAGGGTATCGAGACATTAATTGATGCGGCGGCACTACTTGTCCAAAAGGATCCGTCGATCATATTGATTGTTGCAGGTAAACCGAAACGTCAATCTGACTATGTTTTGAAATTGAAAAGGCAAGTCAGGAAGAGTCTGCCGGAGAAAAACGTTATGCTCCGGCTGCAATTCATTCCGGATCATGAAGTGGAAACGTATTTCTCTGCTTCCGATTGTGTCGTGCTTCCTTATAAACGAATCTTTCAGAGCGGCGTTCTCTTTCTTGCGTACCGGTTTGGTGTTCCGATTATTGCGACGGATGTCGGAAGTTTTGCCGAAGATGTCGTTGACAGAGTAACGGGATTNNATGCCGAAGACATGGCAGCACAAGTGCGGAAATATTTTGACAGCACGCTCTTCCATCAGCGTGAAGAAACGCGTGCATTTATTATTGAGCTTGCCGAAAAAAAATATTCATGGACAAATATTGGCAGGCAAACGTACGAAGTCTATTCGAATCTGACGAAACACCGGTGAAACGACTTTCTCAAAATCTTCTCTCACTCTTTACTGCGGACATGGTGCGTCGTCTGTTAGGTTTTATTTCTGTGGCTTACCTTGCGCGAGTACTGGGAAAGGAAGATTTCGGTGCCGTCAATCTTGGCTTTGCGGTGCTGGCATATGGCATGGTTTTAAGTGCGGCTGGTTTTCCAACGATTGGGACAAAGAAAATTGCTCAAGGAGCATCACTGGAAGTAGTAGGACAAGTAATTGCCAGCAGATTGATCTCTACCGTTCTCGTGCTCGCAGTGATTTTTCTTACGGTGATAGCAGGAGTTCAGAATAGAACAATTGCATGGCTGATTATTCTCTTTTTATTTTCACTTCTTCCTCAAATTATTTTTGTCGACTGGTTCTTTCAGGGGAAGGAGACGATGGGAGTTGTCAGTGCAGCGAGAATAGTGCAATCGGTTGTCTATCTTGCCGTCGTTCTCATCTTTGTGCGAACGGCCAATAATGTCTTGTGGGTCGCGGTCGGAAGTATATGCGGAGAATGTGCTGCATCGACACTGCTGTTTACTCAATTTCGCAAAAAATTTCATGATGTTCACATTCGCTTTACACCGTCGCTGCGCTTATTCAAGCAATCTGCTCCGCTCGCAATTGGAATAATCCTTGCAACGCTTATGATGAACTATCCGGTTCTCGCACTTGGAATCTTGAGAACGTCCTCTGATGTCGGTGTCTATAGTGCGGCGGGTAAATTAGTATACTTCCTGATGATGGGTGACCGCATCCTTGTGCTGCTGCTTCTCCCGGCATCTGCACGTAAATTTCATGACTCACACGAGAAGTTCCAAGGACTGCTGCGTGATTCATTGCGATGGATACTTCTTATCAGTCTGCCTGTTGCAGTCGGTGGAATGTTGATCGCAGATGACTTGATTCGGATTGTCTTTGGGGCAGAATACGGTGTATCTGCACCTGTGTTGCAAGTGTTCGTCTGGTATTTTTTCTTAACGATGCTGCACACGGTATTCACTTCCGGATTAATTGGCGCAGGAGGTGAAAAGTCTTACGGGAAAATCATGATGATCACAGCGCTTGCATACTTCTTCGCTGTAAGTGCCGGTGCTTTTTGGTTTGGTCCTCTCGGTGCAGCGTTCGGTGTGGTCGTGGCCGAAGGATTGAGTGTTGTGCTGATCGGTCGTGCATTGCGTCTCTTGGTGCCGCTGTCTCCGCCAGAAAAAACATTGCGTGTGGTTCTCTCTGTTCTCTTGATGGCTATCGGTGTTGCTTTTGTTGCGCAGTATGGATTCCTATGGGCGCTTCTTGTGGGAGTGGGGAGTTATTGTTTGTTCATAATTCTTCTCCGAGCGGTTGTGTGGAACGATGTAAAAACATTTATGGCGAGGTTCTAATGCATTTGAAAATCGGAATACTGGGTGAACAGGATGGATGGAAATTACTGCTTGAGCAAATCGGTATTCCTCATGTCGTTGTCACGAACACATTACTTCCGGATGAATTCAGTGTCGCAGTGGTGAGTGATGATATCAACGACCGCGAATCAGAAATGCTGCGTCAGTATCTCACACTGGGTGGAGCTGTGCTCTGCTCGACCAAAGTGTATGCCCGAATCCGACAAACGACTGTTCAATCGATGAATGTCGACTACCTCTATCCGACGAGTGATTCACCCTTTCGGTCGGTCGGTGTCATCGATGTTTATACACAATGTCAACTTGCATGGAATGCCAACGATTTAAGGACAAACCGGGGCAGTTTAGGGGCTCATGTCGGGACACGTTCGAAAGACCTTGTCATTGCGCTTCCATTTGATCCGGCTTCGTTAGTGTTTGATCGCCGCACAGCGATTAAATCATTCTATTCACCGGAGCGCCGGCTGCCGTTTGAAACAGTCTCGCTTGTTTCAAAAGGGGAAATCCGGGAGCTTGTTTCATGCTGTCTTGAATTCCTTCATCATCGCCGCGGTCTGCCCTATGTGCATCTATGGCACTTTCCCAACGGCGCACGATCCATCTTCTGTTTTCGAATTGATACAGACTATGGAACAAATGAGCAAATAGAAGAGCTGTCTTCTACGATTCATCGGAACGGTATTTCTGCAACTTGGTTTGTTGATGCGAAGAGTCAAGAAAAGTCGATGAAATTCTTTAAGGAAATACATAAACAAGAAATTGGTGTACATTGTTACGAGCACCAAACATTTCCGGATTATGAGCGGAATATTCAGAACATACGAAAAGCGCAGGCAGTATTGCATCATGCGAAACTTGAGGCGAAAGGATTTGCGGCGCCGTTCGGTATGTGGAACGAAGAACTTGGCCGTGCAATTGTTGAGTGCGGCTTTGAATATTCATCAGAGTTTTCGTATGATTATGATGATGTGCCGGTTATGTCCCGGCTCGAGCATGGTGAAGGTGCACTTCAAGTTCCGATTCACCCAATTTGCATCGGCAGTTTGAAACGGCATGGCTATAACGACGCACGCATGATGCGCTATTTTGGAAGTGTGATTCAACGAAGACTTGCAACGCGAGAGCCGATGATATTTTATCATCATCCAAGAGATGGGCATCATACGGTGCTGGATTGGTTATTTCAGGAGATGCGCCAAAATCGTGTGCCAATCAAGACGATGAATGAGTATGCGCGATGGTGGAAGATGCGGACGGCATCTATTCCCGAATTTCGATATACTAAAGGAAATGTACATTTGCGCGGAGTTCAACGAGATCGGTCGTTGTATGTGCGCATCACACAGCCGAATGGAACAGAAGCCATCATTCCAACATCGAAACAAATAGTGCTGGAGGCAATTCGCTGGAGCTCGAAACCGGCACCATGGGTGATGCCCGACGAGTATTTGCGTGAGCGGCGATTGAATTATCGCGTCCAGCTTGTACGCGGTCTTGATGCAGTGACGAATCTCATTCGACGAAACAAAACATAAAGGAATCGTATGCGCGTGTTATTTGCAACTCATCAAGCTATTGGGCTGCACCAAGGTGGAGTGCGGACGCAAATGCTGCAGACAAAAGCAGCGCTCGAAGAGCAAGGTGTGACGGTGACGCTCTACGAAATGTGGAAGGATTTCGATCCAGCACACTATGACCTTGTCCATATCTTTTCAGCAAACATGGCAACGTACCATTTTGCCAGGGCATTGCGACTTCGGAATATGCCGTTTGTGGTATCGCCTGTGTTCTTTACCCGTCGATCAGATAGCATTGTTCGTTCCGTTATTCGTATTGATACATTCCTCAATCAATTGATACGCGGATTTTGGACGGACTATGGCCTCATTTCTGAAATGTGCGGATGGGCGAATGCCGTTCTACCGAACACGCAGGCCGAAGCGCATCTTATGCAGTACGCAATGAATATCCCATCGAAGAATCTCTTTATTGTTGCCAATGGAGTGGAAGAACGATTTGCCAAAGCTTCTTCTGACTTGTTTGTACGTCAGTATGACGTGAAGGATTTTATTCTCTATGTTGGGCAGATTGGTCCGCATCGGAAAAATGTGCACCAATTGCTGAAGGCACTGGAACAGGTCAATCATGCCGCGGTCATTATTGGATCTTTTGATGACTCGCCATCAGGTCGCAGTTGTCTCGAACTGGCGAAACACAATCCACGGCTGCTCGTTATCGATGAGCTTTCGCATGATTCTATGCTGCTGGCTTCTGCATACAACGCGTGTGATGTATTTGTCTTGCCGTCACAGTACGAAACACCGGGCATTTCCGCATTGGAAGCAGCGCTTGCCGGTGCGAAGATTGTCATCACTCCGTTTGGAGGAACACGAGATTACTTTGGGAACAATGCCATCTATGTTAATCCAACCTCTGTAGAAGACATCGTAAAAGGAATTCAAACGGCGTTAGGGAAAGGGAAAGATACGGAGTTGCGTGAGCATATCAGAAAAGAATTTATCTGGAACAAGGTGGGAGAGAAGACGAAGCAAGTGTATGAAGATGTATTAGGACTGGTTTGATCTGCTTTTCATCTACCGACATTTTTCGTATATTACACTGCAGATTGGACGAGCATTACAAGAGAGAGAGGTTTTGGTGGCGAAATCGTTGAACATCTTCTTTGTCGGTGATATTAACGGCAAACCGGGGATGACACTCATCTCTTCTTTGCTGAAACAGTATATCCAAAAGTACGAAATCGATTTCTGTATCGTCAACGGTGAGAATGTCACCGAAGGGAAAGGGATTGATGAGGCAGATGCGAAGACGCTGTTTGGATTAGGAGTTCATGTCATTACTACCGGCAACCATTTGTGGGATCGATGGCAAGCCAAAGCGCTGCTTTCAAAAGAGCACAACATTCTGCGTCCGTTGAACTATCCAAAAGAAAATCCCGGCAGCGGTTTCGTCGTCTACGATTTAAAAGAGAAGGGGCGTGTAGGCGTCATAAATTTACAGGGGCGGACGTTCATGCAAACGATCGACGATCCGTTCAAGGCAGCAGATTGGGCATTGAGCAGGATAGCAAATGATACAAAAGTAGCACTGATCGATATGCACGCCGAAGCGACAGCGGAGAAAATGGCGCTTGCGTGGCATCTTGATGGACGTGTGAGTGCAATCGTCGGCACACACACACATATCCCGACCTCCGATGCGCGGATTCTTCCGAACGGCACCGCATACATTACCGATGTAGGAATGAGCGGACCGTACGACTCGGTCATCGGAATGAAGAAGGAAATTGCGATTCGCCGATTTATGTTCCAGACACCGTACAAGTTCGAAATGGCTGAACATGATGTGCGACTGTGCGCGGTCTATATTCAGGTGGATGTTGAGACGGGGAAAGCGACAAAGATTGAACAAGTGATTTTCCCAAGTTTTCAGTAGTTTGTGTTCACGTGGAAGTAAAACACGTTCTATGAAACAGGTACAATGACACAGTATTTGCGAGCTCAATACAACCTTAACGATCCTGCCTGTATATCCATCATTGATGATTTGCCTTTCTGGTCTGCTCCATTTGGTATAAAATTATTGGACAAAGTGCGCTATAAGAAAAATATACGCGCTCTCGATATTGGTTTCGGATTTGGTTTTCCCCTTATGGAACTTGCGATGCGTCTTGGTCCTACATCGAAAGTCTATGGCATAGATCCGTGGAAAGCCGCAATGGAGCGGACCCAACTCAAACTCAAATACGCTGATGTACAGAATGTTGAATTGATCGAAGGTGTTGCCGAAGCGATGCCGTTTGAAAACAATTTTTTTGATCTGATTGTCTCAAATAATGGTTTGAACAATGTACAGGATTTGACCAAAGTACTGGCAGAATGCAATCGTGTTTCCAAAATGACTGCTCAGCTTGTTTTTACATTTAACACGAATCGTACATTTATAGAATTGTACGATGTGTTCCGTGAAGTGCTGAAGGAACACGAATTATGGGAATGTGAAGAAAAAATTGATGTTCATATCTATTCCAAGCGCAAGCCGCTCTCTGAGTTCAAAGAAGTGCTGGGTGCAACAGGTTTTCTGATCCGAGCAATTCACGAAGATGAATTTACGTATCGTTTTTCGGATGGCACATCGTTGTTCAATCATCTTTTTATGAAGGTAGCATTTATGGAAGCGTGGAAGGAAATTGTGCCGTCAAGTCTTCAGGTTGAGATATTTCAACAGATCGAAGAAAAGATGAATCGTAGAGCGGAAAGAAACCAAGGATTTGCTATGAGAGTGCCGTTTGTTACGATGGATTGTGAAAAGACGAAACAATTAAACTGAGACAGGTTAAGCCTCTGTAGGGAAAAAGAACAGACAGAGAATAGTATCAAATCATTATCTGCGAAATTCTTGTCTACGGTCAATCGGCGGGATTGGAGGAATCATGGCGGCTGAAATTATTGACGGAAAGAAAATAGCCGAAGATATCAAGCGTGAGGTGAAACAAGAAGTCGTCCGTATGCGCGCAACGAAAGGGATTGTTCCGGGATTAGCGTTTATTCTTGTGGGCGAAAATCCCGCTTCACAATCGTATGTCCGATCAAAAGGAAAAGCGTGCGAAGAAGCAGGCATCTATTCGGTTACCGAACGAATGCCGATGGATACACCGGAATATGTATTGCTGGCAATGATTGCTGAATTCAATGCCGATCCCAACATCCATGGACTTCTTGTCCAACTGCCGCTGCCGAAACATATCAGCGAGGAAGAAGTAATCCGAGCAATCGACCCGCGAAAAGATGTCGATGGGTTTCATCCGATGAACATTGGGAAGTTAGTGATCGGTCAGGATACCTTCAAATCATGTACACCGGCGGGAATACAGGAATTACTCGTTCGCAGTGGAAATGATCCTGCTGGAAAACACGTTGTTGTTGTTGGGCGGAGTAATATTGTGGGCAAACCGATAGCGAACATCCTTCTCCAGAAACAATCCGGTGCAAACGCGGTTGTCACCGTTGCACATACAGGTGCTTCTGATCTTACCTCTTACATCAAGTCCGCAGATATTCTGATAGCCGCAATTGGTAAACCGGAATTCATTACCGGTGCGATGTTGAAGGAAGGTGTTGTCGTCATCGATGTCGGCATCAATCGCGTAGAAGATTCTTCATTGCCGAAAGGATATCGAATTGTCGGCGATGTGCATTTTGAATCTGCATCGAAAATTGCAAAAGCCATCACTCCTGTTCCCGGCGGTGTTGGTCTCATGACCATTGCAATGCTTCTGAGGAATACACTGAAAGCAGCGAAGCAAATGTCGTGACACAAGGCACCATGCAAGAAAAGAAGCAAGAGGAAGTGAATAGGATTCGAAAGAATGACGGAACATATTAAAAAAGAAAGCAGTCTACGCAGTTATTTTCTTCAAGGAGCTTTGGTTACTCTTTCGATTTTGCTGATCGTTTTATATGTCTGTACGTTTTCTCGGATTCATCAGCAGTTGGGTGAAACCGGAGGTATCATTATTTTAGTTCCGGTGGTTCTCTCAGCTTGGGCGTTGGGAGCAAGAGGTGGAATGTTGGCAGGATTGATTGTAGGTTTCCTAAACTTCTTTCTGCACGGATTTACTCTCCAGCATGGTTCCATGGAATTCGTATTTATTGTTTTCATTGGTATTATTGCTATCATCATTGGGTGGGTAACGGGAAGATTCAGTGAGCTGAGAATAAGTTCACTCCTCTTCGGTGTCGATTCCTCTGCCGATGCGAGCGGGCACAAAGTTGCCGAGCTGGTACGAAAAAGAACGAAGGGAATGGACACGCGGGAACAAAATCTTCTCCGTACGCTGATCGATAATTTACCGGACAAGGTGTATGTCAAAGATAATAAGGGTCGTTATGTCATCAATAATATGGCTCATTTACGTTCGGTAGGCTTATCAAAGCAAGAAGACTCACTGGGCAAAACTTCGTTTGATTTTTTTTCTGAACTGCTTGCGAAGAAATTCACTTCAGATGAACAGAATGTTCTTGAAACTGGTGAATCGCTTATTAACTGCGAAGAAGAGGTTTTAGATGCAGAGACGGGAAAACTCAACTGGCACCTCACGACGAAAGTTCCGATCAGAGACAATCAGGGGAAGATTATCGGCATTGTCGGGGTAAGCAGGGATATCACTGAACGCAAGCTTGCGGAAATAACAAGAAAACAAGCTGAAGAAGCGATGCGTCAGAGCGAGGAGCGTTTCCGTGCTGTTGTGGAACAATCTGCCGATGCAATTTATATTACTGATCCCGAGTCATTGCACATCATAAATTCAAATCATGCTTTTCAAAAAATGCTGGGATATTCGCCGGAAGAATCACATCTGCTCCCAATAGAAAAAATAGTAGTTGCACCTTTTGAAGAAATGAGGAAAAGCATAACAACCATTATGACAACTCGTCAATCGCTCTCAGACGAACGGCGATATCGAAGAAAAGATGGTTCCATAGTTGATGTCGTTATTTCAGCAAATACGGTGACGTTCGGCGGAAAGCAGTTGGTCTGCACATTCGCACGCGATATCACTGAATGGAAATTGTTGCAGCAAGAACGCGAAAAATTATTAGCCAATCTCAGCGATAGCGAACATAAATTCCGTACCTTGTTCGAGAATTTAACAGAAGGTGTTGCATTGCAAGAAATGATCTACGATGAGAACGGCAGAGCGGTTGATTATCGCATCCTCGATATTAATCCGTCCTATGAAAAGTATACAGGCCTTCTCCATAAGAAAGCAAAAGGATTATTGGCGAGCGTTCTCTACGGCACAGAGACACCGCCATACTTTGAAGAATTCGAACGCGTAGCACGCACCGGAGAACCATATACCTTCGAAACATATTTTTTGCCGCTGGAAAAACACTTTCGTATTGGCGTTATTTCGCCGAAGCAAGGTACTTTCGCAACGGTATTTGAAGACATTACTGAACGCAGGCAAAAGCAAAAGGAATTGCAGGATAAGAACGCAGAGTTAGAACGCTTTACCTACACAGTATCGCACGACTTGAAAAGTCCGCTGATTACAATTAAAGGATTTGCAGGCGCACTGCTACATGATGTCATTGCTGGGCGGTATCAACGATTGGAAAGCGATCTGCGGAGGATTACTGACGCTGCTGATAAGATGGGAGGGCTCCTTGGAAATCTTTTGGAGCTTTCTCGCATTGGGCGCATCATGAACCCGCCATCGGATGTGAATCTGGCTGAACTAACACAAGAAGTTGTGGGACTGCTCGCCGGAACGATTACAGAACACAAAGTGGAAGTAGTCATTCGACCAGATTTACCGATGGTCTATGGCGATCAACGGCGTCTGGCACAAGTGCTACAGAATTTGATAGAAAATGCCGTCAAGTTTATGGGGAACCAGCCGAATCCACGTATTGAAATCGGCACACGGAAAGATCGTGAAGAACAGGTAATCTATGTCCAAGACAATGGCATTGGTGTGGATCCGCACTATCACGAAACGGTGTTTGGATTATTTAACAAGCTTGATACCGGCGCACAGGGCACAGGTATCGGATTGGCTCTCGTGCGCCGCATTGTAGAAATTCACGGCGGAAGAGTCTGGGTCGAATCACAAGGCAAAGGTTTTGGTGCAACGTTCTGCTTTACACTCCCCACAAACCACATAACACGAAAGGAACATGAACAATGATTGGCAGACCAATGACGATATTACTGGTAGAAGATAACCCCGATCATGCGGAACTTGTCAAACGCAATCTGGAAGATTTTCAGGTTGCCAACCATATTAATCATGTCGAAGACGGTGAAGCTGCACTCGACTATGTGTATAGACGAGGCACATATTCCGATCATAAGAAATTTCCGCGTCCGGATCTCATATTGTTGGACTTGCGTTTACCCCGGATCGACGGTCTGGAAGTACTCAAACAAATAAAGCGTGATTTAACACTGCAAGCGATTCCGGTTGTCGTGCTTACGACATCCGATGCTGAAAAAGATTTGGCCCAGGCGTATGAATACCATGCAAATAGCTATGTGACCAAGCCGGTCAATTTTGAAAACTTCTCACGCCTCTTGCGTGATTTGGGCTATTACTGGTTGGCATGGAACAAACGCCCTTGGTGAAGAAAGAAAGGATGATGCGAATGTCCAAGAGTAATTTTGGTCGACATATTTTACTTGTGGAAGACGAATCCGGACATGCCGAGTTGATCTGTCGCGCCTTTGCCGATTCGGCAGAAGAATATTCTGTGATCGTCGCTCGAAATCTGAGTGAAGCCAGAACAGAAATCGAAAATCATCCACCTAATTTAGCATTGGTCGATAATGGTTTACCGGATGGACAAGGTGTGGCTTTAGTGCCGATGTGCAAAGATCGTTTCCCTGTCGTCATACTCACATCGCATGGCGGCGAAGAATTAGCCGTTCAAGCGCTCAAATCGGGAGCGATGGATTACGTTGTGAAATCCCCTGAAGCATTTGACTCGATGCCTCATATAGTGGAGCGCACTTTGCGTGAATGGCATCTTATTCAAGAACGCAAACGGGCAGAAGAAGAACGGGAAAAACTGATTCGCGAACTCCAAGAAGCGCTCGCGAATGTAAAAAAACTCAGCGGTCTTATTCCAATCTGTTCATCCTGTAAAAAAATTCGAGATGATAAGGGATATTGGAATCAATTGGAAAAATATCTGTTGGAACACTCCGATGCAACACTCAGTCATGGTCTCTGCCCGGATTGTGCGAAGAATTTGTATCCGGAGTGTTTTAACAAGAAAAATAGAAATGATCAAGAAGAACAGCCGACGTAAGTGGAATGCAGCTGCATCCTTTGGATCAAGCGTTACATTCTCTTTCACTAAAAGACGCACCGCATGAAATGCCGTTCACAATGCAAAAGAAGATCGGTTGTATTATCGGGAAACACTACCCGCCGCCGATGGTCGATCATTCACATACGTGGTGGTTATGTATAAAACAATGTTTTACTGCGTCAAGTAGCATTCATTGTCGGGCGCCATTTTCTTTCCTATTTTTAAATGTTTTGCTATTCCTTCTTCTCAAAAAGCCTGGCAAACCCCGGGTATGCTGTCAACGGGATAATGTCAAATGTGATCAGACCTTCTTTGACTAACGGCAACGTTGCAAGCACCGATCGAGCTTCTTCAGCGTCCTTACATTCGAGTATGAGCACTGCTTCCTGACGATCGTGGCGGAAATATAATTCGCGGATCATTCCTGCCTGATGCAGTTCCCATGCCCGCGCAGCTTCCGTGCGGAGGATTTCAGGAGTGAACCGGTTATCGGTTATACCGGGGACTTCTTTTTCAAGTGCTAAAATTTTCATAAAAGAAAATATCCAGAATTTATTTTGCTGTTTTCTTGACCGGAGTGTTGGGAACCGGATGAAAGAGCCGAATCGTCTCGTCGTTCAGAAGCACCCAAATACTGTAGACACCGAGAATAGTGCCAAGGGGAATGCTGAGGAGACTGAAGAATGATAGGACAAGTAAGGTAATCCGTCCCCATTCTTTTTTCTTTAACACACCAACCGCTCCAATGATTCCTGCGATAGAAAAAATCATAATGAGAACACCCACAAATGTTAAGATGATCGGTACGATGTTCAACACCTCCGACGGAATCTCATGCATTTCGTTGTGGTCGAAACGCGAGATAAATTCCATAAGATATCCAAATCCAAAAGCCAGGGCAAAGAGAACAAGCGCTCCGATGATTGCCATCGAGCGGTACACGATATTCAGAATTCCCACAAGTGTAATATGCTTTTCCATTTTTATTGTTCCTTATGTGGTTATGGAAAGAATTGATCTATGTGAATACGATTTCTTGTACGATACGATATAATGCAATGTTTTATGGTACTTACTTTCAAATTAAAACAAAACCTATGCTCGCCATGAATTTTGCAGTGAGCTCTTTAATAAATATAGCATCTTTATGTATGAAGTTGTATTGCACTTCGTGCAAAAGTCTTGAAGGATGTCTGCGTCATTATTGGTGCACACTCTTGTGTGCATCATTTACACGCGGTAGAATATTTAATTAACAAATTAAAAGAACACGACAAGAAAAATCTAAATGAGTGAATAAGAAATCAGCGCAGTCGGCCAGCAATATCAATCCTTTAGTTTAAAATCGATAGAATAGTATTTGATCTCAATATTTTTGACCATTTTGATTGCAAAAGTCAGTCTTTGATCTGGCTCTCTGCAAATGATCATTCCTTTCACTTTTTGATTTTTGTCCTTTATGTTTTCGTCAACCCAACCCATATAGCGCAACGTTTGACCAACGACTTTGTCTGATTCTCTCCCTTTTTTTAGTTCAATCACGACCAACGAATTGGTGTCTGGCTCTTCTGCCAGGATATCGATGGTCCCAATTTCTGTCGGATATTGACGGGCGAGATTGCCCTCCGTGTCATGATGCAGTATCAACTTGCCCTTAAAGACCTTATCAAAATTTGTGACTATAAATTCCTCGAAGTATTTCTCCATAACAAATTCGGTTTTCTCAACTATTTCCTCTTCCTCATGTTCGGGGGGAAGTTCACCTTTTATGAGGGATTTGTATTTTGATTCATCACTCTCATAAATTGTCTGAAAAGAAAAAACTGGGTTTGGAAACTGAATATCACGGTTCAGATTGTCCCAGCGTACGCTAATGAAATTCGAATAGAAGTCATTTGTCAATTTCGCCACTCTCTCATAACCCATTTTTTCATTGTAGAAGGCAGTGTGTGTCACTCTTCCTATGCCCGCAATCTTCTTCGTTCCTCGTCGGGCGATAATAATATCGTTTTCTTTAATATTGTGCCAGAAATTCCACATAGAATTAAATGACCACGTTTTCAAGCCGGGGGTCATATCAGGATATTTATCATTAATTAATTTTCTCAATCCTTCCTCGTCTAATGAAGAGATATCGCCTAAGTCTGCCCAACCGATCGCAATGGTGTCGTTTGCGATGTCATAGTTCCAGACCTTTTCCCAGATTTCTGGTTTTGTAGAATTATAAGGAGCTACTATCCAATATCGAGTCATATTGTTACCCTTGATTGAGGTTATCTAACCTATTGAGCCTGACTAGTTCAATTACGCGAAAGTAATTCGTGTGTTCTAACGGATCGGCGCTAAGCTGCGGCGCTGATAATTTTCATAATGTTGAGAACGAAACAAGTTCATGCTGAAAAGTTTATCATTAAGAACCAAAACCTCTACTCGCCATGCAAAATGCACCCACGCTCATTCATATTTAGTATCGCGCTTTGCGTGATTCAGTTATCTGGACAAGCCGAGCTTGCTTGTGCCCGCCGTCTTGTTGGGCGGGAGCGCCTGGTTAGGCGGCAGGCTTACTTGATTTCTTATTGATTTGCTTTAATTGATTTAAAACCCTTAACCAAACATATATTGCAAACAAACTAACAATGAGTATCGTAAATATTTGATGGTGTGTAAGTACACCAGTCCACACTGAAACCACTTCATTCCATATTACATAAAAGAAAATGAATGTAGCCGCTACTAAAAGAAAATAACTGAAGAACTTTTGCTGAGTCATTACATTCTTTCTCTGTTCTGCCGCCTAACATCTGATTAGATAGACTAAGTCTATCTATCATGCAAAAAACGCATGAAATATAGACTCTGATAAATTAATTTTGTAAATTTTATTACGCCAATAACAGGAGTGCCTTATGAAAATCAAATTACTTGATCAAGTACGTGAAACCGCACGACTAAAACATCTCAGCCTCCGAACAGAAGAAGCTTATGTCCAATGGATAAAACGATACGTCCTGTTTCACAAAAAAGCATCCGATGGTGTTAGGCGAAAAACGAGGTACGATAACTCCTTACATACCCCGAACAAAGCAAATATGTGTCTTCCTCTGCTTAAAAGCAAGATCTCTAGCGTTTTTAGCCCATATTTTTCGTCAGTCTTGACTTTTTCTTTGGTTCTTTCATTTTGTGTCAAGACAAAAGAAAGAACAACATCCCAAATAATAAAAAAATCACAGGAGCTGCTTCCGAACAATCCCAAGATTCCCTGTATCTCTATTTTGCTCATCCTCATCCAACTTGAATTTATTGACCGTCTCCTGCAGTTGTTCCGTGAGATGCTTAAGCCCTTCTGAAGCAGAGGCAACTTCTTTTGTGCTGTTAGCCATTTGTTTCGTCACGGAATGAATAATCTCCACGTTCTGAGAAATTTGCTCGCTTGTGGTGGACTGCTGCTCGCTCGATGCTGCAATCTGTGTTATCATATCCGTTACTTTCTGCGAAATCTTTACGATCTCCCGCAATGAATGTCCGGCTTGATCTGCTAATTTCATTCCTTCCTTCACCTCCAGGGTTCCTTCATCCATCGATGTGACTGCCTGCACGGTTTCTCGCTGGATATTCTTGATCATCACCTCAATCTCTTTTGTTGCCTTCAATGTCCGCTCCGACAGTTTGCGAACTTCATCAGCCACAATGCCGAACCCTTTTCCTTGTTCTCCTGCCCGCGCCGCCTCTATCGCTGCATTCAGTGCAAGGAGGCTTGTTTGATCTGCGATGTCATTGATGAGCTTCACGATCTCTCCAATCTGTTTGCTCGACCGCTCTAATGCCTGCGCTATTTCTGAACTCTTGCCCGTTGCTTGTGCAATTCGCTTCATGCCCTCCGCAGTTGCCGAAACAATGTATCCTCCTGCTTCTGCCGTCAGGCGGGCTTTCCGTGCGGTTTCTGCTGTTTCATTCGCACTCTTGCTGTTCTCCATGATCGTTCTTGTCATTTCTTCTATCGCTTTGGTAACTTCATGTGCCTGGCTCATTTGTTCTTGCGATCCGGCTGCGATTTCTTCTATACTCGAACTGATCTGGGTCGATGCATATGCAACTTCATCCGATGCATCATGCATGTGCCGGATGGTTGTTCGCAGCATGTGGATCATGGTTGCAAACGAACGAGTCACATGGCCCATTTCATCGCCAGAACTAAGTTTGCGTTCCAGGGCCGGTGTTGTTACTCTTCGGAGGTCGCAGTCTGCAACAACTTCGGTCTGGAATTTCAGCTCGCGCATCGGTTCCAAAAGAATCACTTTCATGGAACGATGGAGAATCCATCCCAGACCGGCAATGATTGTGAGAGTGATCAGCAATGCAATTGTTTTTGTCCTTGCTTCTCTCGCATGAATTTCCGCCATGGGACCGGAGAACCCAAATAAGACAGCTAAGTTTTCTTCCTGTCCGTCCGGAGTGGGATTAACGCCAAACTTTGTGTGACACGATTTACATTCCGGTTTCAAATGATACGACGCAAAAACTGCGAGGAAAACATCGTCCTTCATTGGCACTTCTTCGATAAATAGTTCGAGTTTTGGATCACGCTTGAACGCTGCTTCAGCTCTCGTTTCGATTTCATTATTTCCGTTCGAGCTGTAATTTTCTGATACACGAACCTTATGAAATTGCAGCCCCTTTGATTGCGCGAACTCTGCCACCGCGGAATGAATCATAAATCCGGACGCCGCTACCAGGGTACGGAGTTCTTCACGATACCACGATTCGGTTTCAGCGATTTGTGCCGATACAAAGTACCAAGAACCAATGCCGGTGACGAGCGCGAAAGCTCCGAGAATAGGATAAACGATCTTTTGTTGAAGGGTGAGATTTTTCATAAAGTCTAAACGCCTCTCTGTCTGTGAGGGTGCCTTTTATTCAACTTCTCACTGTCTCGATTCGTAACTGATCAGTATGCTTTTCGATAATACCATTCTTTGATTGGTNNATTTCTAACGAAAAATACGCTGAGCAGTTACCTCGATTCCTTATCTGCTCTTCTGCTTCCCTAACTTGAGCACAGCGAAAAGTTCTTTCCGGCATTGTTCCGTCACCGTTGGATTTGGATACTCGCGGTACAAGTGAACCGTTTTCTTTAAGCTGTCCAAATATGCGGTGCAATTGGGGCAAGCTTCCATGTGTCTTTTGATCTCGCGGCATTGTGGCGAGTCGATATGCTCGTCTAATTCGCCGCAGATGTACTTTGCAATTTCTTTACAAGAAAGATGTTTCTTTTTCATGCCGTCATATACTCGTTCAATTGTTCACGGAGGAAGACTCGCGCACGCCGCAGCCTGGATTTTACTGCCGGGACCGTGAGCTTTAAAATTTTTCCCGTCTCTTCTGCCGATTGTCCCTCTACATCCCGTAAAACAAAAACCACGCGGTAATCATACGGCAGTTTCTGGATTGCGGCATCGAGCTTGGATTTCAATTCAGCATCCATCATCTTATCTAATGGAGTATCGCGCCATGCTGGAACTGTGAGAGCAGTAGTGCCGGTATCGTCGGCTTCGTCATGGTCATACGCGCTGTGCGGTTTGTCGATATGTATACTCGCCATCTCAAGCTTCGTCTTGCGGCGTTTCATCCGGCAGTTGTTGGTGACGATGCTGTACAGCCATGTCGTAAATTTTGACTTGCCGTCGAATTGATGCAGTTTGCGATAGACGTTGACGAATGTATCCTGCCATGTCTCTTCTGCCTTTTCTTTATCGCGGCAGACTTTGAAGGCGAAACTATAGACAAGATTCTCGTACTGCTTCACAAGCTGTGTGAATGCACGATCATCCCCTGCCTGCGCTTTTTGAACAAGCGTCAGTTCTTCGGTGGGCAGGATGTATTTAGGAGATTTCACTACTCGCCGGCAGTGCCGGTAGATGTTTTCATCTTTTCTATGAATCGTTTCATCTGGTGCGATAACAGCCATCCGAGGATCGCCATAATCAGCATCAGTCCGACGATCAACGACGCGGAGTAGAGTAAGAAAACTTCCACGGGTTTAGTAAAAATCTCTTCAGGGACGGCCACAACCATCCAGAGCTGTGCAGATTGGAAGGCGCTCGTAAAAATACGCCAGGAACGAGTTCCTTCATGAACGATTTGGACTGTGCTCAACGTATCCGTGGAGGTATGTATTTCATCTAATTTGAAGGACGAAGCGTTCTGTGTGATGACGCCCGACAAACTGTGAATGCTTACGGAATAATCTTTGTTAAATGGAAGTCCGGCAAGAATATCGTTGAGTCGTTTTGCATCCCACACAACCGTCAGCAAAAAAGGAATATGCTGAACTTGAAACTGTGTTTGCATAGCAAATAATTGTGTTGGCAATTCTGTCCGATTGAGCCATGCAATGTACAGTGCGCTGTCTACTTTTGAACGCACCCAAACGCTATCTGAAATTTGCAAATTGAGCATAGGATAGGAAGTATTCTGGCTCCTGAGNNGTCCGGATGAGTGGATTCTCATTTGAATAATTTCGGGGTGAAGCGTCATCATCATGCGGAGAATAGATTCTCCTTCGTTCGGTTTCTCTGTCACCTGGGATATAATAAATCGCGGGATATGAGACCAGCCTGCGATGGCATGGTCAAGATCATCCAAGGTGGNNNTGCCTCATACTTTGGGCGCACGACC
The DNA here is from genome assembly GCA_003142575.1 of Ignavibacteriota bacterium. Taxonomy (GTDB): domain Bacteria; phylum Bacteroidota; class Ignavibacteria; order UBA10030; family UBA10030; genus Fen-1298. The sequence continues at coordinate 144 of PLMS01000074.1, read as the reverse complement.
ATCCACACAAGAAGCAATGACATTGCAGTAATAATACCAAGAGCAATAAGAATTTTATTGAGAAGAGATAGTTTCATAATGACCTGCGAATAAAGTGTTTAAAGTGTTCATTAAGGACTTGTAAAAATGATAAGAATATTTGTC
>PLMS01000084.1 GCA_003142575.1 Ignavibacteriota bacterium | reverse complement strand
GGAATTTCTTCCTGACATTCAACAGTATCAGTCAGGACGTAAGTCCTGACCGCAGTAAACTGGGACACTGCCTTTCTCGGTGCTGCCTTTTGTTTTTCTATACTATTCCGTAGATTAAACCACAAATAATCTATTTCACAACTTCTCTAGGTGCTTCGATGATACATCGCATCATGTTTCATCTCATGTGCTTGTTGTGTATGTTCTCGATTGCGTTTGCGCAAGAAGCGCGTCTTCTCCGGTTCCCGGCAATTCACGGAAATCAGATCGTCTTTACGTATGCCGGAGACCTCTACACGGTTCCCTCCTCCGGCGGTGTTGCACGCAAGTTGACAACCGATATCGGATTCGAAATGTTCGCACATTTCTCGCCTGATGGAAAACAAATTGCATTTACCGGACAGTACGACGGCAATACTGAAGTCTACCTGATGCCGGCGGAAGGCGGTGTGCCGAAACGGTTGACATTTACAGCGACTATCGACCGCGACGATGTTTCCGACCGGATGGGACCGAACAATATTGTCATGGGCTGGAAGGACGGAACACACATCGTTTTTCGTTCGCGTCGGATTGAATTTAATGCTTTCAAGGGGCAGCTCTATCTTGCATCTGTTGACGGCGGCATTCCTGAACAATTGCCGCTTCCGCGCGGAGGATTTTGTTCCTATTCTCCCGATGGAAAAAAAATTGCATATAACCGTGTCTTCCGCGAGTTCCGTACGTGGAAACGGTACCGCGGCGGCCAAGCCGACGATGTGTGGATCTACGATTTTGAAACCAGGCAAACCACCAACATCACGAATAACCCGGCACAAGATATTTTCCCGATGTGGAGCGGGAATACAGTCTACTATATCTCTGATCGGGATGAAAATAAAAGAATGAATCTTTATTCCTACGATCTGAACACCAAGGAGACAAAGAAGGTTACGAACTTCAGCGACTATGATATCAAGTTTCCTTCGCTTGGCGATAGTGCGATTGTGTTTGAGAACGGCGGCTTCATCTATACATATGATTTTACCAGTGGAAAAACCGAGAAGGTTATAATTTCTATCAATGACGATTTTGATGGCGGACGGAGCGGTCTCGCGGATGTGAGTAAGAATATCACGAATTACGAGATTGCACCCGATGGCAACAGGGCGTTGTTTGGCGCGCGCGGCGATATCTTCACTGTGCCGCTCAAGTACGGAAATGTCCGCAACCTGACGAAAACTCCAGGCGTGCACGAACGCAACTCCAAGTGGTCGCCGGATGGAAAGTCGATCGCATATATTTCCGATGCGACCGGCGAGGACGAAATCTATGTTATGCCTCAGGATGGAAACGGGACACCGACCCAGCTTACCGCAAAAGGAGATGTCTATAAGTATGCAATCGCGTGGTCTCCCGATTCCAAAAAGATTTTGTGGGCAGACAAACAACAACGGCTGCTGTATATCGACGTGGAATCGAAAAAGGTAACTCTCGTGTTGCAATCGCATATGTGGGAGTTTACTGACTATTCGTGGTCGCCCGATAGCAAATGGATCGCGTTTGCCAAGCCGGAAGAAGAAACGATGACGAAGATGTGCTTATATTTCCTTGAGACTCAACAGGTCGTTGAAGTGACCGACGGCTGGTTTTCGTCATATGCGCCGACCTTCAGCTCGGATGGCAAGTACCTCTTTATAATATCCAACCGAACATTTAATCCATTGTTCAGCCAGACCGAATGGAACCACGCGTACTTCGACATGGCGAAGATTTATCTCATAACACTCTCGAAGGAAACGAAGTCGCCGTTCGAGCCGAAGAGCGACGAAGTGAAGATGAAGGATGAAAAGTCCGGCAAGTCGGAAGATAAATCTGATAAGAAGAAAGATGAAAAGAAGGACGAGAAGAAAGAGGTGGTCGTCAAGGTAGATACGGATGGAATTCAGGAGCGCATAACAGTCCTGCCTATAACTGCCTCGCGATATCGAAATGTCCAATCAGTCGGAGAAAAAGTGTATTACGTCCGGAGCGGGATAAAAGATGAGAAGTCAAAATTATTCCTCTATGACCTGGAGAAACAAAAAGAGACAGAACTTGGCGAGGCGAATGGGTTTGAAATTTCTGCCGACGGGAAGAAAATGCTTATTGGACAGGACAGTTCTTACGCAATCATTGATCTCCCGACAGCGAAGCTTGAGATCAAGGATAAACTGGATCTCTCCGATATGAAAGTCAAACTTGACCACCACGCCGAATGGACACAAATCTACAACGAATGCTGGCGGCAGATGCGCGATTTCTTCTTTGCTCCTACGATGCACGGTGTCGATTGGCAGGGAATAAAGAAAAAGTACGAAGTGCTGCTCTGNNCTGCTGCCCTTTGTCAATCATCGTGCCGACCTTACGTATGTCATCGGGGAAATGATCGGTGAAATTAATTCCGGACACACTTATGTGGGTGGCGGAGATAAGCCAAAAGCAGAACGCATTCAGACAGGATTGCTTGGTGCAAAAATCGAGCGTGATGCGAAATCGGGATACTACCGTATCGCCAAAATCCTCAAAGGGCAGAACTGGGATAAGCAAGTCCGTTCGCCGTTGACGGAGATCGGAGTGAATGCAAAGGAGGGCGATTATATCCTTGCCGTAGACGGCAAGCCGACCAACCAGATGGTAGATATCTATGAGGCGCTCGTCAATACGGTTGGCAAGCAGGTAAAACTGAAACTCAATGCCGAGCCGAAAGAAGCCGGTGCCCACGAGACGACCGTGATTCCGACCGGTGATGAACAGTCGCTCTATTATTATAATTGGGTGCAGACAAATATAGAGAAGGTCTCCAAGGCAACCAATGGGAAGATTGGATATGTACACGTGCCGGATATGGGAGTGCCGGGCCTGAACGAATTCGTAAAGTACTACTATCCGCAATTGCGTAAGGAAGGGCTCATCATCGATTGCCGCGGCAACGGCGGCGGTGATGTGTCGCAGCAAATCATCGAGCGATTGCGGCGTGAAATCGCGATGATCGATATTGCGCGCAACGGATCTCCAACAATTGACCCGGACGGAACGGTGCTCGGTCCCAAAGTGCTGCTCATCGATGAATTCTCCGCATCCGACGGCGATATCGTCGCGTACCGGTTCCGGCAGGCAAAGCTGGGTAAGATTATCGGTAAGCGGTCATGGGGCGGAGTTGTAGGAATTCGCGAGTCGCTGCCGCTCCTTGACGGCGGTTTCCTCTACAGACCGGAGTTCTCCTGCTACGACATCGAGGGAAAGGAGTGGATTATAGAAGGCCACGGCGTTGATCCGGATATCGTCGTCGATAACGACCCGGCAAAAGAATTTGCCGGCGAAGACGAACAACTGAACAGGGCGATCCAGCAGGCGTTGGATGAAATGAAAACGAAACCGGCAAAACTCGCTCCACCGCCTCCATATCCGGATAAGAGTAAGTGATGTGTCGACAAATCTCCGAAGTTTCATCCTATCCCAATGGGGATGGGCATCGGAGATTCATTTGGGATGAGAAACAGAAAGCATGAAGTCACAGTTATTTATTCCTGTGAATCGAGGACCGTCATCATTGTCTTGATGGCGGTTTTCGATTTTAGAGGCAGGAAGATGAAAGGTATTATTGTAAGCCGCCGTCATTGCGAGGAGCGAAACCCTGAAGGGGCAAGTGACGAAGCAATCCGCAAATAAAGCGCGAAAATGTAAAATATAATTGAGCTAACCTTTTCCCCTTATCAAGGGGAAAGCACAAAAGAGGTCGTCGTTGTTTTACTTCTCTCGAATATACCGATCCTGTTATCTTTCCCCAATGTGAATTTGATCGGAACTTTTAGTATCTTTCGACTGTTTAACCCGTATGGTCGAAAGGTCAATTATGGAAAATAAGCTTTCGAGGGACAAAGAAGAACTCATTTTGCAAGCCGCCCAGCGTCGGTTTGCTGCGTATAGTTACTCAAAAGTGACTATGGACGAGATTGCTGAAGACATTGGCATGGCAAAAGCTTCTCTCTATTATTACTTCCCTACAAAGGAAGCAATTTTCCGATCAGTGGTTCAGCATGAGCAGGAAGAATTTCTTACTCAGGCAAAAGAAGTTCTTGCACACAACGGTTCAGCATGCAATAAGATGGTTGAATATGTTCGGCTCCGGATGAAGTTGACCGAACGGCTCAGCAATCTCAGCCAAATCCACCAGCAGGGATGGCACGATGTCAAGCCGATCTTCAATGAATTATTCAAGACATTTGTCCATTACGAACTTCAATATGTGACACAAATCCTTCAGGAAGGCAAAAAATCAGGAGAGTTTCATCTTGAAGAACCCAAAAAAATTGCATCCATGATCCTGCACGTCCTGCAAGGACTTCATCTCAGATTTTTTCGAGGATATGATCAACAAGCAATCAATGAATCAGACCAAGAGTTATTTGCACAGGAGACTCTCCTTTTTGTAAATACCATTCTTCTTGGTCTTTGCAAGAAATTAAAACATTAATACAGCGAAAGGATATTTTTTTATGCCACAGCAAGACGACAAAGTTGTAAAACAAAAACCTCAATTATCCGAGCAGCGTGAAATCAATACCACGAACGGAGACGATGCAGCGCCGATTGAATCGGTGCCCCTCTACAGAAACGTGAAACTCGTTATACCGCTGTTTCTTGTCGTGCTGGCGATTGCCATTTTTGCATGGCAGTATTATGTGACGCTGCGCGACTTTGTCTCGACGGACGATGCATACATCGACGGAGACAGGGTCTCTGTCAGCGCAAAAATACTCGGGAGAATAGATCAACTGACAGCCGACGAAGGAGATTCAGTTCGGCAAGGACAAATTCTGGTAAGGTTGGATGACAGCGACTTGCGTGCACAGGAAGCGCAAGCAAAAGCTTCGCTCGTATTTGCCCGGGAAAATATATCACTTGCAAAAGTCAACATGGAGAAAGCCCAGATGGATTATCAACGGGCATTGTCGCAATTTAACCAGAAGATTATTCCAAAAGAGCAGTATGACCATGCGCAAAGCGAATTAGAATCGACCAAGGCGCGGCTCAATATTGCCAATGCACAGACAGCGGCAACGCAGGCACAACTTGGCGTGATCCAGACACAATTGACGAACACCGTGATCGAATCACCGATGACAGGTGTTGTTTCCAAGCGCTGGGTTCTGACAGGCGACGTCGTTCAGCCCGGTCAATCTATTTTTACTATCTATAATATAAAAGACATTTGGGTGACAGCGAATCTGGAAGAGACGAGTCTGTCTAATTTGCGCCTCGGCGATAAAGTGGACATAAGCGTTGATACCTATCCTGGAATGAAATTTTCCGGGACTATTTTACTTCTTGGTTCCAACACAGCATCGCAATTTTCTTTGATTCCCCCTAATAACGCCTCGGGAAATTTTACGAAGGTGACACAACGTGTTCCAATAAAGATCTCTATCGAACGGACAAACAGCAATCGTTCTCAAAATATCAATTTACTGCCTGGTATGTCGGTTGAAGTCAAGGTGAAGGTTCGTTGACCATGTTTGGTGGAATAACACATCGTTTGAAATTAGGGTTTACTCATCGTGTACCGTCGCTTCATCATGAACACACCTCGTACCGCTGGTGGGTCTTGGCGAACGTGATGATCGGCACTTTTATGGCTGTGCTCGATGCCACAATCGTGGATGTTTCCTTATCGAAAATTATGGCATCGTTCGGAATTACTGTCGATAAAGCCGAATGGGTGATTACTGCATACATGCTGGTCTTTGCAGTCATGCTCCCGACCTCGGGATGGATCGCAGATCACTTTGGATACAAGAGAACATATTTTTTAGCATTGTCATTGTTTACTTTAGGTTCATTTCTCTGCGGGCAGGCGTGGAATGAAAATATGCTTATCATTTTCAGAATCGTTCAGGCGTGCGGCGCGGGATTGATAATGCCAACCGGCATGGCGATTGTCACCCGTGAATTTCCGGTGCGGCAGCGCGGACTTGCGCTCGGGTTCTGGGCAATTGCAGCAGCCGCCTCCGTATCGCTTGGCCCTATGATTGGCGGGTATCTTATTGATAATATAAATTGGAATGCAATTTTTAATGTGAATGTACCTGTTGGCATTATGGGTTTGTTTGCAACGGCAGTCATTCAGCGTGAATATAAAACGGAGCGTTCGCGGTCGTTTGATGTGGTTGGATTCGTATCGATGGCAACGTTTCTTTGTGCGCTGCTGCTGGCATTGACGGATGGTAATGCTTCATGGAATACCGGCGGATGGTCATCGCCATTTATCGTCTCGTGTTTTGTTATATCAGCGTCTGCGTTTATTGTGTTTTTGGTGACGGAACTTACGATTGAGCATCCGCTCATTGACTTGAGCTTGCTCAAGGATTTTAATTTTAGCGTAGCGAATGGTATTCTCTTCATTTTCGGATTCGGGATGTTCGGCAGCACATTTTTGCTTCCACTGTATCTCCAACTGTCGATGGGATATACGGCATTTCAAGCCGGTTCGCTATTTTTACCTGTCGGTATCCTTCAAGCGATCACCGCTCCGATTTCCGGCTTTCTGTCGGATAAGGTTGACCCGCGAATCCCTGCGGGTATTGGCATAACGCTACTGGCATTTAGTCTGTTTATCAATAGTTCATTGTCTATGTATTCGGAACATCATCAGATTATGCTTGCACTGTACATTCGCGGATTTGCCATGGGATTGATGTTCACACCGCTTTCGATGACGGCGCTTTCGAATGTTCCAAAACATAAAATTGGACAGGCATCCGGGTTGTTTAATGTTATTCGGCAATTAGGGGGGAGCTTCGGCATTGCATTTATGAGCACAATGCTGCTGCGGCGTACCATTTATCATACGGCAACATTTGGCCAGGTTGTGAACCCTCAATCGGATGCGTTTCAACAAGCCGCACAACATTTAACGCGTTTCAGCATGAATGCAGTTGGCGGAAATCAATCTCTTGCAGCGATGCGCGCCACAGCGTTAATTGCATCGCATATTTCTACCCAGGCGTTTATCCGTGCCGTATGTGACGACTTTTTGGTGGCATCGATTATCACCATTGTTGCCGTCATTCCCATTTTATTCCTTCGTGTACGAAAACGAGAGAAATCCGAACTTGTTATGGAATAAAAATTTATCAATTGTGCAGACAGAACTATACAAGGACTGAGAAATATGAATAGAATGAAAATAGTTTTATCGATAGTTTTTCTTTTCAGCGGTGTTGCCGTAGGGCAGGATTCGATGACAGTCGAACAGGCCGTTCAACGAGTTCTCCAAACGCATCCTGCCATTGAACAAGGATTGGCTAATACTCGTGCCGCAGAAGCGCGTGCCCAGCAAACATCAAGTATGCGCATGCCGGACGCAGACATTGAAGCATCGTATACTTACCTCGGTCCCCCTATTCCTTTTTATTTCGGAGTTTTGGGGCCATTTCAGTTTTATCCAAACAATAATTATGACGCTCATGTCGGAGCCGGTTACATGCTGTACGATTTCGGGAAGACAAGTGCTGCCATCGACGCAGCACAATCTCACGTTCAATCTGCGCGGAATATGGTTGAGTTAACAAAAAACGGATTGGGTTATCAGACCATTCGAACATTTTATACAATATTGTTTCTCCAAAAATCAATCCAGGTGGCGGATGAACAAATTGAAACGTTCAACGAACATCTCTCTCTTACTCGGAAAAAGGTCAACGTCGGAACGGCGACAAGTTTCGATGTCCTGACAACCGAAGTTCGTGTCGCCTCTGCTCAGAATCAAAAAGTAGAATTGGAAAATTCTTTGCACCAGCAAGAATCTATATTGCGTCAGTTGCTCGGTAAAAAAGAAGCGACTCCGATTACACTTGTCGGTGAATTTACAATGACTCCTGTAACGCTAAATTCCGATTCACTTGTAGAACAAGCATTCGCACAGCGCGTGGAACTGAAACTTGATCACGATGCTCAGATGACTGCCGACCTCCAGTATAAGGTTGCATCCCATGGCAATATGCCGTCGCTTCATATCAGCGGAGAATACGGTGTAAAGAATGGGCTCTATTTTCCCGACCTTAACATCATTCGCGGTAATTGGGCTCTTGGCGCACAATTACGCGTGCCCGTGTTCGATGGCTATCGCGTCGATCATATGGAAGAAGAAACACAAGCGGAGATACGTGCGGAGCAGGCGCATACACAAAATACGGAGCGGCAAATTCGATCAGATGTTGAACAAACTCTTGCCGATCTGCAGGCATCAGCAATGAAAGTAGAAATTACGAAAGTGCAGTTACAGCAGGCACATGAAGCGGTCGCTATCGCACGAACGCGGTACGAGACGGGTTCTATTACTAACCTTGATCTTCTGGATGCAGAGACTGCCGAATCGACATCAAAGCTTATGAGTTTACAAGCGCTCTATCGCTACGTCATCAGCAAATATGAGCTTGAACATGCGGTTGGCGGATCATTTTCTCATTGACACATAGGTTTCAGTAAATATTCTACAATTTGAACCACTGCGGAAAAATTCTTTCCCGCCAGTCACGAACCACCGTCTGCTGGCTGCATCAGCAGTCGGGCAGGATTTCATGACTGTCATACTTGTGCTAGTGCCTGATCCAAATCCCAGATAATATCTTCCGTTGCTTCCACTCCCACCGATAGACGTACAAGATTATCGGCGATTCCAAATTCTTTCCGCTTGTGCGGTTCTACGGCAGAATGGGTCATTGCCGCTGGATGTTCCGCAAGAGATTCGGTGCCGCCTAAACTGACAGCGAGTTTCACCATCTTCAATGAATCAAGAAAACGGAACGATGCTTGTTCGTCACCGTTGACGATAAAGCTGATCATTGCTCCGGGCGAGAGACATTGTTTTTTATAGATACTGTATTGCGGATCGCCCTCTTTCAATAATCCAAGGTATAATACTTTTTCAACTTTGGGATGTGTGGAGAGCCAGAGAGCAATTTCTTGTGCACTCTGTGCTGCAGTCGTCATGCGCATCTTGAGCGTCTCAAGGCTCCGCAAGAGCAGCCAGCCCGTCAGCGGACTCGCCATCGATCCGAGAACGCTGCGCATCGATTTGACGCGGTTGACCAATCCTTTTGATCCGAGACATGCACCGGCAATAACATCGCTATGACCGCCGATATACTTGGTTGCCGAATACAAAACAAGGTCAATACCATGCTTCAAGGGATGTTGAAAAACGGGACCAAGAAAAGTGTTATCCAATGCCGTCAGAACTTTGCGGTCCTTAGTAGAAAAATGTTTTGCAATGTCCACACACATTTCGATATCGATGAGGCAGTTCGTCGGATTGGCGGGAGTTTCAAGAAAGATCATCCCGAGTTTGTTTGTTGCGCCGCCTCGTTCCACCATGTTGATGATTTGTTGCCGCGTGTGCTGTACACCAAAGTTCATAGTCTTAATGCCGAATTTTGCCAGCATGGTTTCGAAAAAATATTCCGTGCCTCCGTAAATAGGTTCGCTGCTCAAGAGAACATCACCTGGCTTCAGCAGCTCAAGCACTGCTGTACTAATTGCCGCCATTCCACTGTCAAATACAGCACATGCTTCTGCATTGTCCCACACGGTAAGACGGTCTTCGAGAATTTCCAGATCCGGGTTGTTGATGCGGCTGTAAATGAGTCCGGCGCCATGTGTACCCGGTTCGCGCACTCCATGCGCCATCTCAAAAAATTCTTTTCCATCTTTGGCATTCTCAAAAACGAAAGTGGAGGTTTGGAAAATGGGACACTTTACGGCTCCTTCCGACCACTCGGGTTTGTAGCCATAGCCCATCATCAGAGTTTCGGGTTTCAAAACTTTCTTTTTCCCGTTGGAAATAAGTTCTTTATCCATAAGGCACCTCGTTAGATTTTGGTGAGATACATAGTGTGGCAAAAGGTACGAGAATATTTTCGAAAATCAATTGCAAACGAGAACGACTTGATTCTCCGTAGATGCATTCGTAAGTTCTACAGTATTGATTTAAGATCTGTATTATTATAAAAGAGGCATTGTTGAAATATCACCAATAATAAGGGTATCCACTATCACACATCAAGAGGAGTAAAACAATGAATCCTCCGTTCCCACCATTAACACTGGGCGATATCTTCGAGAAAACATTTTCACTCATCGGGAAGACTTTTTTTCGCAATCTTTGTATTGCAGTACTCATTCTTTTGTTTCCAATCATTCTCATGGCAATTGCTACAGATGATTTTTATACATCCCTTGCCGACATGAAAGATACCATTCACCAAGTGCAAAGTGAACCTGGGTTAGACATGATAGTATCGATTCTTAGTACGCTCTCTTTTTTCTTATTAGCAACTTTTGTTTTTGCACTTGGTGTTCTTTTTGCAGAGATCGCCATTAGTATTGTTGTAAGTCAGGAAATATTTTCCTATCCAATTACATTTTGGGATGCATTAAGTGAACTGTTTAATCTCAAATGGTTGTATGGTATCGGACAAGCAGTTCTGAAATATTCCATCTTCATTGGCGGGATACTCATCATAGGCATCATACTGGCAATTTTTGCCGCTCTATCGAAAATGCTTATGGGAATTATGGTTGTTCTCTGTTTGCTCGCTCTCATCCCGGTCATCGTATATATTGGTTTAAAGTGGTATTTTTCACTTACTGCTATAGCAGTGGACGATCTCACCGTCATAGAATCGTTGCGAGCGAGCTGGTATTTAGTCGAAGGGTATTGGTGGAGAACCTTTGGTATCCTGCTGCTTCTTTCCATTCTTACGCAATTCGCTATCTCTATTGTATCATTGCCGATTACTTTCGGAAGTATGTGGGATGTATACAAAGAATATTTTACCATGCTCGGAAAAACTGGTGGAAACATTAACCCAGAAATGTTGAAAAATTTGGAAAAATCATTTGGGCCAGGAATTGCTATCGGGAGCGGTATCAGCGCTTTACTCTCCTTGTTGGTTACTCCAGTCTATATGGTTGTACTATACTATGATTTGCGGGCGCGCGAAAACACCGGTACAACAATTCAGCAAAATCCAGCCGATATTCAAGATGCTTCTCAGGAACCGATTGACTTAGGGCAGTTTTGATGGAACATCTCAATGAAGAATTTTTAGAAACAACACTGCCGATTTTCGATGGCTCTTGGGAACGTGCACATCGCAACATAACAACAGCAGCGTTTCTAGGTTTGATCATCACCGGTGTAGTATATTTTTACGCACAAGCAATTATTACTGGAATATTGTTTTTTCTCAACGTATCAAGAACGCATGAAATATTAAAGGAGAAAACATTTATTGAACGAATTTCGTATACAATGACAGTACTAAAAAATCCTTTGCGTTACTCCTTGATCGTCTCTCAGTTTCTTTTTATGCTTGTGCCGATAGTGTGGATTATCAAGCGTTGGCATACGATTCATGTACTTTCATATGCTCGGATTGCTCGTATCTCTCTTCTCGAATTAATTGTTGCCGTCACCGCTACTGTCTGTTTTGTTCCTGTGAGTGGGTCCATAAGTGAATATTTTATTAGGAAATTGAATATTCCAGATTTCTTAGCTCAGTTGCACGCTCAAATATTTACATCGTATAGCTCGCAGGAATTACTTTGGTTGATTGTTGTTGTGTGCATAACTCCAGCAGTGTGTGAAGAGATGCTTTTTCGCGGGTATGTTCAGCGGACCTTGGAACGTACGCTAGGAATGAAAAGCGTATTTATTACCGGCATTATTTTTGGGCTTTTTCATATGCAGCCGTTAAATTTAGTGTCTCTCTCTTTTCTAGGAATTCTCATTGGATACTTTTATTATCGAAGTAAAAGTCTTGTACCGTGTATCTTTGCACATTTTACAAACAACTTCCTTGCTGTTCTATCTCTCTATAAGACACAACATGAACAAACAGTTTTTCGTGTGTTTGATTTTGAGATAACCTTTTTAGGGGGCATAGCTGCACTTTTGTTGACAGGTGCATTGGTGTTTGTATATCACCAAATAACAAAAAAGAATTTCGTAGAACAGCTTGGTTAAACTAGTATCAAAAACCTGTCCCCTTTAGGTTGTTGAATATTTCTTCGTTTGGTTGGAACATGCAGAAGAATGGAAATTACTGTGTTATAAGCGGCTTCTCGTTTCTCTCTGAATAGCGAGAAATTCTTTCACATAGAAAAGTGAAGTGAAATAAAAAAGGCGACTTGAATTCCAAGCCGCCTTTAGAATTGCAGGTCTGACTGTTATTTATTTGCCTTGTAGAATTCTTCCATAAACTTTGCCAGCACTTCAACGGATTCCATGGGGCAGGCGTTATAAATTGAAGCACGCATACCGCCAACTGAACGGTGACCTTTCAGTCCGAGCATCTTCTTGGGTTTTGCCTCGGCAATGAACTTTTCTTCCAACTCCGGTGTCGGTAAGTTCCAGGTGACGTTCATCAGCGATCGATCTTCTTTGTTGACGACTGAGCCTTTGTAGAATTCCGGATGTGCATCGAACATATCG
>PLMS01000064.1:5516-5702 GCA_003142575.1 Ignavibacteriota bacterium | reverse complement strand
CCGTGAGCGATTTGGCGCGCTGCTGCGTAACCTCAAAATTGTACATCCAAAATACGGCACAGCGTACACTGTCAATAATGCGGTACTCGTAGCGGAACAAATTGGATTTCCTGTGCTTGTGCGCCCATCCTATGTGCTTGGCGGACGCGCGATGGAAGTCTGCTATACCAAGGACGCATTGCGTGA
>PLMS01000064.1:0-5408 GCA_003142575.1 Ignavibacteriota bacterium | reverse complement strand
CATCATGGAGCACATCGAAGAGGCGGGAATCCATTCGGGTGACAGCGCCTGTGTTCTTCCGCCGTATATGATGTCGGAAAAAATACTGGATGAAATCATGGCGACCACCGTGAAGTTGGCAAAAGCACTTAAGGTCATAGGATTGATGAACGTGCAATTTGCAATGAAGGATGATGTCGTATATGTATTGGAGGTCAATCCTCGCGCGTCCCGCACGGTGCCGTTTGTCAGTAAAGCGACAGGTGTTCCTCTGGCAAAGATAGCCGCAAAGGTGATGATAGGAAAAACACTGGATGAACTTGGTTATAAGAATTTTGATTTCCGAAAATTAAAACACATATCGGTGAAGGAAGCAGTGTTTCCGTTTGCAAAATTTCCGCAGACGACGGTGTTTCTTGGCCCGGAGATGCGTTCCACCGGCGAAGTGATGGGAATCTCCGATAACTTCGGCGCATCCATTGCCAAGTCGCAGATCGCAGCGAGTAACACTCTGCCGACAGGCGGGACGGTATTCTTCAGCGTGAATGATAATGATAAAAATGAAATATCGCTTAACATTGCGAAAGAGCTGCAAGCGCTAGGCTTCTCTCTGATCGCTACAGCAGGAACGGCGGACTATTTTAACTCTCATACTATTCCATGTGAAAAAGTTTTTAAAGTGAATGAAAGCCGTCCGAATTCTGTAGATCTCATTAAGAACGGAAAGATTCAGCTTGTCATTAACACTCCTTTAGGTGCAACTTCCCGATACGACGAATATGCCATCGGATGGGCTGCACTGGAGCATAAGGTTGCATTCATTACCACTCTCTCTGCCGCTGCTACTGCGGTGAAAGCAATTCAGAAAGTAAAAGAGGGAGGATTAACGGTGAAGAGTATTCAAGAATATTTGAAGGAAAGTGAGTTGTTCAGGGAAGAAAAGAAGTAAAGAGTAGCCAGTGAGTTGTCAGACACCACCTTGATCCTCCCTTTGGAGGGGAGGAGACTATATAGAAACAGAGAGGAAAATAAAAATTTTACTACATTACACAGGGAATATATGGATCGCGTGAAAATTTATTTGGGTGTTTCTGTTGTTATGATTGTATTGTTCATGAGTACATTGCCGATGCCCTCTGTAGCGCAGACATCCCGATTTCGCCGCAAAGTTNNCCTTCCCGATTTCGCCGCAAAGTTGACAAGTCTGAGATACTCCTGCAATTCCAAAAACAATCATTCACATCCTTAAACTCGAAGCTGGAAGAATTTCAACAAGCATTTGAAGAAGACTATCAGGCAGAAGATTATGTCTTTGACGCATTTGAGGTGTTTAAGAAAGCAGATTCTGCCTATGAACCGGTACTGCAAAATTGGGTAAAGCAATTTCCAACTTCCTATGCACCATACGTTGCACGTGCCGAATACTATTGCGCGTGTGCTTTACAGGCACGCGGGAATAAACGTGCAATAGAAAAAGATCAAAGTGAATACAAAGAAATGGAACGGTATTATTCCCTTGCACTTCTCGATATTGATCAGGCCTTAAAATTAAAAGTCGGGATGGATGTGTGCTATACCTTGAAAGTGGAAATTGGGATGGCATTGGAAAAAGAGGAATTGATAACCAGTGCTCTTATTGAAGCCGCAAAATATCATCCCTATGAATATCGAGTGAGATTGAAATACTTACAGACACTAACACCGCGAAATGGCGGTTCTTATGAAAAGATGGAGGGATTCATTGCGAGCTGTGTAAAGTATGCTGTCTATAATCCAAAAATTAAAGAACTTTCTGCTGCTATTCCTGCCGACAAGGGAAGCGTGTTTTCTTATCTGGGAAAGTATGACCAGGCGGTGAAGATGTACACAGAGGCGTTGAAGTATTCAAATTATCATTCCTATTATGCCGCCCGCGGCGATGCATATGCTAAATTGCAGGAATACAAACTTGCAATGGCCGATTATGACCGTGCATTGGAACTGAGTCCGAATGATCCGGAGTATTTACATCGTAAAGCACAGGCAATTACGAGTCAGAACCGTTTTATTGATGCACAGAAAATGAAGAGACAATCAAATCAAGCAGATACATACGATGATTGGCCTCCGAAGAAATCTTCCAAGGTCGAAAATGAGCAGGCAATTAAGCATGCGCAAAAAGGAAACGATTTCATGAATGCAGGACAATATGGACAGGCAATTTCGGAATATACAGAAGCCATTCGCTTTCTGCCGGATGAATATGTCTTGTACCATAACCGAGCTCTCTGTTATCTTCAATCGAATAACGAGGAAGGGGCATTACAAGATTTTCTTCATGCCATTGAAAGAAAGCGTGACGATATTGACGCGTATATTAAAATTACAACTATCTATGCTAATCGTGGTATGTTTGATGATGCAATTAATTCTATGAACAAAGCGATTGTCGTTAAACCTGATGACGCAGAGTTATTCTATTATCGTGGAAAAGTTTATGAAAAAAGAGGAATGAATGTTGAAGCGCTGCAAGATATACGTCAAGCTTGTGAAATGGGGTATCAACGTGCCTGCTGGAATGTAATATATAAGTGAGTCACAGAATGAATTGGAATGCAATAGTTGATAGATATGTTCTGAGAGGATAATATGGAAAAACATATATGTCCCTGGTATCTGGGATACATATTAGCAAATCCGTTACGGCGGCTCTATCAGAATCCAGAGAAAATCCTTAGCCCTTATCTAAAGCAAGGGATGAAGGTTCTGGAAGTTGGACCCGGGATGGGATTCTTTAGTTTGCCTATGGCAAGGATTGTCGGTGCATCTGGACGGATATTCTGCATCGATTTGCAAGAGAAAATGCTGCAGAGTCTTCGACGCCGCACAATGAAGGCAAATCTTCTTGGCAGAATGGAGATGCGTCTCTGCAGCGAGTCTTCGCTTCAAATTGCTGATCTTGCAGGTTCGATAGATTTTGCTTTGGCTTTTGCGGTTATTCATGAAGTGCCGGATCAAAAGCTACTTCTTAAGGAAATCTATAGCTCATTCAAGAAAGATGGACTGCTCTTTATATCCGAACCAAAAGGACATGTGACAAAAGAAGAATTTGAGAAAACATGTGCCTTTGCACAAAGCAATGGAATGAAAATAATAAATTCTCCGAACATACGCGGAAGCCATTCAGCTGTGCTGAGAAAAATCTAAATAAAAAATGCTGAAATTCTTATTTGCAAGAAACACATCCACTGAGGATTATGTATGAATCATTTAATAATAGGAGGATGAACCATGTCGTATACATATGATCAATTGAGTAAGATGACCGTAGCTGAACTTCGGAAAATTGCCGATGGAATTGAGCACGAAGCGGTGCAAGGGCATATCACAATGCACAAGGAAAAACTTTTACCCGCCATCTGTAAAGCGTTGAACATCGAAATCCACGCGCACCATACAGTAGTTGGTATTAACAAGACGGCGATGAAAGCAGAGATTAGGAGTTGGAAGCAGAAACGGGCAGAAGCGCTTACAAGCAAGGATTATGTGAAGCTGAGTGAAATTCGTCAACATATCCATGATTTGAAAGTGAAGTTGCGTCGATCCTTAGTGTAAATAAATATTTGTAAAGTTGAGCAAATAAGAAATTTCTATTTATCAAAATAGATTTGTGTCTTAACGTATTTTTTTTGCTTATTCTTGCTTCCTATTTGGCTTTATTGTAAATTAAGCCATTAGAAGTAACACCTGAAACAGTGCTTTAAGTCAGAATTGATAACTCTCAAAGTATTTTCAAAGCATCAAAAGAAGCAAGGGAATGTTCTGTTTCAATCTGCGTTTCTGTTTTTTCTTCTTATAGTAGCGTTCGGATTTCTTATACCTGCTTCAGCACAGGATGTTCCACTGCAGCAGGCGCCAAGTGTAGCGGAAGAGCAGGACTATGCATTTGCTTATGGACTCTATCGCGATAGTCTCTTCCAGCTTGCCGGTCAGCAATTCCAAGTCTTCGCCTCGAAATATCCCAACAGTATTAAGCGGCAGGATGCAGCGTTCCTTGGCGTTGAATGTCTTTTTCAATCGTTCCAATTTCAAAATGCGGTAACAAAGTATAACGAATTTATTCAGCAGTACCCGACATCACGCTATATTCCAGAGGCCTACCTCAAACTTGGACAATCACGCATTCGTCTAAAAAAGAATAGTGAAGCGATTACTGCATTTAAAACCGTACTCGAAAATTACAGCGAAAGTGAAAAAGCCGGTGAAGCTGCGTATTGGATCGGTGAAGCTTCTCTACGAAATGATGACACGCAAAACGCTCTGAAGTATTATACGCTTGCATATGAAAATTTTCCAAAGAATCGATTGCGTGACTATGCACTGTATTCCATTGCGTGGACATATCAGAAGCGGACCGAATACGCAAAAGCGGCTGATTGGTATGGCAAGTTAATCTCAGAGTTTCCGCAAAGTACTCTCACACCCGGAGCGTATGTCCACATAGGTGAGTGTTTCTATTATGCGAAAGAATACCAGCGGGCTATTGACGTATTGACAAAATCACGTCTGGATATTCACGATGAAGAAGAATTAGGGAATGCGGATTATCTTATTGCCGAAGCGTTTTATAAGTTAGGCGACAATGATAGCGCTCAGAAGCGGTACAAGCAGTTTCTTGTTGATCATCCTCAGCACAAACTTGCCCCGGAAGTACTGTATGTGTTAGGATGGAGTTATCTCAATCAAAAGAACTATCCCAAAGCGGTCGAAATTTTTCATACGCTTGCCGAACGGTCTGACGAACTCGGCTATGCGTCACTCTATCGCCGGTCGGTCGTAGAACGCCTGATGGGAAAAACCGATAAAGCCCTGCAAACCCTTAATGAAGTGCTCAAACGTGAATTGCAGGGAGAATGGTCCGATAATGCCCTGTTTGATATCGGCATGATTTATTTTGAAGAAAACAATCTCAGTGAAGCGAAATCGTATTTTCAACGGCTCATAACGGAATTTCCGAAGAGCGATGTGTTGGCAGATGGATGCAGGATGCTTGGTGAGTGTTTCCTGACGGAAAACAATTTCAAAGATGCACAGAGCTGGTTTGAAAAGGCATTGGCAATTCCCGCTGCATCGTTCGATGTGAAGGTTGAAGCAGGGTTTCAATCGGCGTTGTGCATTTTTAAGTTGAAGCAATACAAAGATGCAGCAGCGATGTTTTCGGCATTCATCCAGCAATATCCCGAGCATCCAAAATCCGGTGAGGCGAAATTTTATCAGGCAGAAGCAGAATATCGACTTGGTAATTTCGGCAAATCGACCAAACTCTATCAGGAATCCTCGGAGGGTTCTGGTACGACGAAGAAAGAAGAATCTTTCTATGGCGTTGCGTGGTCTTTCTACAAGCAAGGTAAATTTCAACAAGCAATCGAATCGTTTGAGCAGCTTCTGGT
>PLMS01000147.1 GCA_003142575.1 Ignavibacteriota bacterium | reverse complement strand
CGAATTGTTCGGTTACGAGAAAGGTGCCTTCACAGGGGCAAATGCAAACAAGCGAGGGCTTTTTGAACAAGCCAATCATGGCACAATCTTTCTTGATGAAGTCGCAGAACTTCCTCTTATTGCACAGGTTAAATTGTTGAGGGTCATCCAGGATGGTGAGATTGAAAAGATTGGGAGAACGGGAGAGAAAGTTAAGGTGGATGTGCGGATTCTTGCTGCAACGAACAAAGTGTTGCAACAAGAAATTATTGCTGGGAAGTTTCGTGAAGACCTCTTCTATCGTTTACATGTTGTCCCTCTCTATGCACCTCCTCTCAAAGAGAGACCGGAGGATGTTCTGGTTCTCTGGGAACACTTCATGCGTCAAATGAGCATCGATATGATCAGACCGACTCCTACCACGGAAGAAACTGCTTTTGATGTCTTGAAAAGATATGATTGGCCTGGTAATGTCAGAGAAGTCCAGAATGTTGTTCAAAGACTTCTTCTTCGAGAAGAAAGCATCATTACTCCGGGAATTATTAAGGAAGTATTATCTCTTCATCCATCATCTCATCAATATACCGATAGTAATGCAGTATTCTTTCAGGATTCTAAAAATGCTCCTTCGTTGCGAGAGATGGAAGACATTTTCAGAAAAAAATACTTCACATTTATCCGTAAGAATTCTTCGTCTGATGCAGAAGCAGCCCGAAAACTCGGTCTCGCTCCCCCGAATTTTCATAGGATGTGCAAAGAACTTGGATTGAAAAATTAATGTATGTATTTTTCTAAAAAACTGCTTTATACGCTCATTAGCAGTTCTCTCTTGAATATTTATTCCCTTAGGTCAATTATCATGGCTGATAATGCAGTCATTATTAGCATAATAATCCCTCCTAATTTACCCACTGACTCTCGCAGAAAAAACCGGATTTTTACTTGGTACAGATGTTGCAGAAAAGGAGTTGAAGAAAGGTGTTATCGCTCGCAGGGCAGTGGTGTTATATTTTGAAAAGGCATTGTGGTTGTAATACATGCCTCAATCGGGTTCGATAGTCGGAAATATTCTTCATTTAAGTATAGTGTTCTTTGCATTGATGTATCGAAACATGTTAAGAGGCAGTTCATTCGATTTCATTAGAACTGCACAAAATCAATACATTGTAAATTCATTTCAAAGAATCCAAAATATAAATTTTCGCATAAAAAGATAGAACATCTGAATATCAAAGAGTACTTGTGTCGGTTTTTAAGTTATTATTGTAGATAGGCAATAATTTATTTTGTTAGAATAATGTAGAGTTGGATTAGAAAGAATTTATCAAAGGAGAAAGTCTATGGTATCGGGTCAATACCGAATTCTTATCTATTTTGCCTTACTTTTTGCACTGACGGTAAATATTGTTTTAGCGGGGACGACAGGAAAAATAGCTGGCAGAGTTGTGGACAAAGAAACTCGTGAACCGCTTATCGGTCTTAATGTCGTTGTTAAGGGAACATCTCTGGGCGCGGCCACAGATATTGATGGGTACTATGCAATTCTATCTGTTCCGCCTGGTATCCATAATATTATAACGAGTATGATTGGTTATTCTACAGTCACTGTGAATGGAGTACGTGTTCTTATAGATCAAACTGCAACTGTTAACGTTGAAATGGAGAGTCAAGCAATTGAATCAGGAGTTGTTGAAGTCGTTGCCGAAAGACACGTCGTTAAAAAAGATGTATCCTCCAGTGTCAGTACAGTACAGCCGGAGGAATTGGAAGTTCTTCCCGTAACTTCGATTAATGATATGGTGAGCTTGCAAGTAGGAGTGGAAGATGGTTTTGTAATTAGAGGCGGCAACGCAAGCGATATGCTTCTTAATGTAGATGGTGCAACTCAACGTGATCCTAGAAACAATAAACCTATTTCTAATATTGCCTTAAGTTCCATTCAAGAAGTTTCGATAGAAAAAGGAGGTTTTGCCGCAGAGTATGGACAGGCGCGCTCCGGCGTTGTAAATATCGTCCAAAAGGAAGGGGATATTTCTCATTATTCTGGTTCCATAAATGTAAAGTACAGTGCTCCACAACAGAAGTATTTCGGAATGTCTGAGTATGATCCTTATTCGATGTGGAATCGCCCCTATATGGACCCTGCCGTTTGTTGGACGGGTACTAATAACGGGGCATGGAGTATATATACTCAGAATCAATATCCTAAGTTTGTTGGCTGGAACGCTATTTCTCAACAGTATTTGCAACAGGGTATTGACCTTTCGCCCGCAGCGTGTCAACGTCTCTATGAATACCAACATAGACTAACTCCTTCTACGAACTCACCCGATTATAATATTGACGGTAGTATTGGCGGGCCTGTACCAGTCATTGGTGAGGCTTTGGGCAATCTTCGGTTCTTTACAAGTTTTATTATGAACAGAGAAATGCTTCTTATTCCTCTCAGCCGTCCAGATTATGAGGATTATAACTGGTCAATTAAGCTGAATTCAGATATAAACAACAAAATGAAACTGTTGCTAAATGCCTCGATAGGTAAATCCTATAATGTCGCTATTAACGCGACTGATAACGGATATTACAATCAGTCTTGGCTCACACAAGCTCCAGGGACTTACCCATTTTGGAATCCGACAGACTATCTGCGAACACCGGATCAAATAGCCGGCATTACGTATGAACAAAGGTCAAGCAGGGTATATGATGATTCTTGGTATTGTCCGGCAGATGTCAGTGATTTCAATGTAGGTGCAAAACTCACTTCTATGTTAAGTGTATCGACGTATTACGAAATAAGTATACAAAATCAATATCGTAGCTATCTCACGGGTCCTATTGCTGCAAGGAATACTGCCCAAAATTATGAAATAGTTCCGGGGTATTTTGTTGATGAAGCACCTTACGGATATAGTTCTCAGCTTCTATCAGGTATTGGAGATGCATCTTTATTCTTTGGCGGTCACAGCGCTACTGCACGTGATTCCAGCAAACTGAATACGTTGACAATTAAGGGAGATATAACAAGTCAAGCTACTAAAGAGCATATGTTTAAAGCAGGATTTGAATTTTCATATTACGATCTTAATATGAATTATGGTACAGTGAATCCGGCTTTCAGTGATGTGGATTGGGTGAAACAGCATTTCAATCCTTACATTATCTCTGCGTATGTACAGGATAAAATAGAAGCATACGGATTTATCGCCAATCTCGGCGTAAGAATGGACATAAGTAATCCAAATACTAATTGGGTTAATGCGGATCCTTTTGATCAATCCTTTTTCTCCTCTGCTTATAATGATACTATTCAATATGCGAAAGAACGTGTTAAGACTGACATTTCTTTCAGTCCCCGATTAGGTATTTCGCATCCGATTACAGAAAGTTCAAAACTGTATTTTAATTACGGACACTTTAAAGTGATGCCTGCCTATGATGAGATTTACAGAATAGGTCGTGGACAAGCCGGCGATTTGCGCAATTATGGTGATCCGAATTTGCCACAAGCTCAAACAGTCTCTTATGAATTAGGTTTTGATCAGTCTCTCTTTGATACATATTTGATTCAAATTGCAGCTTTTTATAATGATATTTCATCTCAACAGGCATTTACATTTTATACGAGTGATCAGAAAAGTATTGCTTACTATGCAGCCAATAACAATAGCTATTCGGATATTCGAGGACTTGAGTTAACTCTTAGAAAAAATTCCGGTGATTGGGTACGGGGTTTTATTAATTACGTATATCAAGTGGCAACGTCGGGTCAATTTGGCCAAGTAACTATTGCTGATAATCCAGCCGAACAAGCAATACTCGACAATAGTCAGACGAATCCGTTATATCTGCTCGTTCGACAAAAACCGGTTCCCCAACCTCGTGCTAATGCAAGTATTACGTTCTTAACGCCGAATAATTTTGGCCCTCATTTCTTAGGTAATCCTCTGGGTGATTGGTCTCTTAATATCGTAGCAAACTGGAAAGCCGGTCAATGGCTTACATATAATCCGCAGCTAGCCACCGCTATCCAAAATAACGTTCAGGTTACAGATTATTTCAATGTAAACATTCGCCTCAATAAAACTTTCTCTTTCAAAAATTTTGCAGTAACGGTATTCATGGAGACGAACAACTTATTGAATGCGAAGAGATTGTCGGGAGAAAGCTTCTATGATCCGAGCGACTTCAATTCTTATATGGGATCGCTGCATTTACCTCAAAGCCCTGCATATAATAATATCAATATCCCTGGCAGTGATCGGGTAGGGGAATATTGTACAGATGGCGTATATGCACCGATTATTTTTAGCGGAAACGTAAACGGAATCAATACGCAATCATCTTCTTTCGATCCTTCTGTTATTTATTATGATAGTCCAACTGGTAGATATTTGAACTATATCAATGGCAGTTGGTCTGTGGTAGATCATAACAAGATGCAAAAGATTTTAGATAATAAAGAATATATTGATATGCCGAACAACAGTTCGTTTGATTTTCTGAATCCAAGACAATTTTACTATGGCATTAATCTATCGTTTAATTTATAAATAAAGAACTCTGATAATAAAGGGTACTATTCATATGGTTAAAAAATATCTGGCAAAAGCTCTCATAGTAATTTCGCTGTACGGTGCATATGGAATAATTACTACCCAGCAATTACAAGCCCAGGTTCTTAATGGAACGCAGATCGTCAAATGGCTATGGGTGAGCTCTTTACGGCAGTATTTTTCAAGTGCGGGCGCCGAAGTTGAATACGGCAGAAGGGGGAGAGGTTATTTAAATACCGATCAGGATGATGGATTACGCTGGCCTGCACAATATCCGTCTACGGATCATAATGTGGGAAAAGCATTATGGATTGGTACAACCAATTTTACGGATCCAACAAATGGTGTAACATATCCTTACAAAGTAATTCCTCTTGGACGAGCGGCACTGTATGTCAATTCTGCTTCCTATCCAGTGGATTTTAAATTGATTGGTCGTTTTGCTGCGCCTACGGTTATTGTAGATGGTAATAAAGCCAGTGATCTTGATCAGAATGATCTTACTCAACCTACTCTAGCGAATGATCTTAATCAAGCTATTATAGGGGGAGGGGCAAATCAAGACCGAATTGTTTCAAATTTACCGGTGGATCGAATGATCTACAACAGTGTGAATACACCGATAGGTATCACAATCTATAGAAAAGTCCTCGCCTCTACGCAACAGTACCACGATAATTATTACATCTACGAATATGTCTTTAAGAATACGGGTTTGAGCGATAATACCGGAGGGCAAATCACGCCGGCAAAAACACTGACCGGTGTGGTATTTGATTTTAGATATCGGTTTGCCGATAATAATGAGGGCTATGAGCAGTCATGGGGATATCCCCATATCAGTTATGGACAGAACACTATCAATGATGCAGTAGGACAAGATGCGACCCATACACTTCCTGCTCCGAATAATTTTTGTGCGAGCTTTGCATATTATGGACCTCATTCTGCTTCGACAGGAGTATTGGATGATATTGGGGCGCCAGATTTCGTGGATGTGCAAGGTTACAAGGCTGGACACATTCTGGGTGGCATCGGATTTACAGGTGAAATGGTATTGCATGCAGATAAATCCCCGCAGGATACAACCAATGATCCTACCCAGCCGCGAACGACAACATTTATGGGTTCGGATGGTGTCATAGAAAATATCACTCTTTCAAGTCCGTTTAATCCAATTACCATGACACAGCAATATCAATCAATGACATCCGGTCATGATGCAAAAACTCATGCCGAACAACTTGGAAAAGATGCAAACGGATGGCCCACAGGTTTTGGCAATACGTGGGGCGGGAATACAGGCGGGTATGGCAACCAGCAGGGATTCGGGCCATATACACTGGCACCAGGCGATAGTATCCGGATTGTTATTGCCGAGGCAATTGCAGGAATAGAACGAGAAAAAAATATCGAAGTAGCAAAGAACTGGTACACCTGGTATCAAAATGGTAAAAGTGGCACTACACCTCTTGCTCTTCCTTCTACTGACCCTACACTTCCTGTAGGGCCTTGGAATCCCTGGAATGGAGGCACGACCACAGATGGTAATATCTATAAGAATGCATGGGTGTTTACTGGAAGGGATTCGTTGTTCCAAACATTTCGGCGTGCACGAGCAAACTATAATAGTCATTACAATATTCCTCAGCCACCTCCGCCGCCGGATAATTTTACAGTGACATCGGGCGGTGATAGAATTTCGTTGCAATGGTCTAAAAGCGCAGAATCGTGGCCCACTTTTGATGGATATCAACTGTACCGTGCAGAGACTACAACCAATACGCAATTCGAGTTGATATTCTCTTGTAATAAGAGCAATGCAACGAATTCCTTCGATGATAAATCTGCAAAACGAGGATTTAACTACTTTTATTATATCCAAACCAAGGATAATGGGACAACAAACGATATTGAACCTGGCGTGCCTTTGGTAAGTAACATATTCTATACGATGACCAATATATCTGCTTCATTGCAGCGACCGGCTACCAACAGCCTTTCAAATATCCGAGTAGTTCCTAATCCATACAATATCAAAGCAACATCACTTCAATTTGGCACCGATAGGACGGTAGCAAACCGGCTTGCATTTTTTGGGTTGCCCAAAAAGTGTGTGATTAAAATATTTACTGAAGCCGGGGATTTGATTCAGACTATAAATCATACAAATGGAAGCGGTGACGAGACATGGAATTCACAGACTTCTTCTAAGCAAATTGTAGTGAGTGGGTTATATATTGCATATTTCGAAGTTTCAGAAGATATCTATGACGATGTCAGTAATCAATTGATTTTAAGGAAGGGCGAAAATATCTTCCGGAAATTTATTATTATCAGATAATACAAATTATTTGGAGAACGAAATGTACCCTCATTATCAAAATAGTTATGTTCACTCTGTTTTCCTATTTCTGGTGAGTGCATTATTTTTTGCATGCCTTGGGTGTGATAGTTTGTTACCAACTGACTTTAAAGCCAAAAATTTTACTCCATCGGCTATTGATGTAAAGGCAGGTAATTTATTAACGAGTGATACTCTAAACGATCCTCAAGGTTTTACAGTCTCTTATCAGTATGTTCCACTTGATAGCTCAGGCGTACCGATCAGTTTAAACAGTTCGACTGCTCCTGTTACCTATCGATCTCTTCCTGTTACCTGGTCCATTGTTCATTCTCAGAGTCTTGGAGGTACTACTGATAATCAGATTATTTTATCTGGATTTGACTCATTGACCAATGTCCTTCCGGAGCTTCATCAAGATTCGTTAATAGTCATAAACTATTCAGATTCAAGTAAGGTTAGCTATGTGGTATTGAAATCTGCCCAAGCGAAGGATGTATATTTATACACGAGTCTGCTTTATTATTATAAAGCTTTAAATGCAACCTCTAATATTAATGATTATGTTTCGATTGACCTTGTGAAAAGAGATACCTCGATTGTAAGTCCTTCGTTAATGACATCGACAGAATCAGCATATGGTTCCAGCGAAAAAATCTTATCTGCAAACAATGCAATAACAATTGTACCAGTTATTAGAGCACGTTATACTATTCATCTCGATCAAGGGAGTGTTTACTTGGTCCGGTTCACATTAACTAATTGGTCGCAAATAAGTAATCCAACACAAGCAAGTCCAACTAATAGCATAGCTAATCAATTTAAAGTCGTCATTTTGTCGCACTAGCAGGTGGTATTCTAAACAGGAGAATAAGAAGGTGAAACGATTTATAATAACATACTTAACAGTGATTATGATAATCGGGTTGTCTGCATCTCTGTCTTATAGCCAGCAAGTTAAGTTAGCGCAGACCGGTTTCGATTTTCTTAGCATATCATCTGATGCAAGAGCTGGCGCCATGGGTGATGCTGTGAACTCGCTCTTCGGTTGTTCGGCGGCATTAACTCATAATCCGGCAACGATGGCTGAAATGCCAAATTTGTTTACTGCTAGTGTGAGCGTTAATAACTGGATAGCAGATATTAAATATTTATCTTGTAGTGCTCTAATATCCCCTTGGTCTGGCGATTATGGTGTTCTTGGCCTGAGTTTCCAATCTGTCGATTATGGCGATGTATTGGGAACAATGGTGTGGAATAATAGCCAGGGGTATATTGACACCGGTACTATGGACCCAACTGCAATGGCGATAGGGATTGGGTATGCAAAAATGATATCTGATCGTTTTGCTGTTGGCGCTCAGGTTCGATTTGCCTATCAATCGTTGGGAAAAAGTGCAGTACCCACTGCTGCGAACACGGTAGTTACCAAACAGAACGTAGCAAGTGCGGTTGCGTATGACTTCGGTACAAATTTTAAAACAGGTATCAAAAGTATTACTTTTGGAATGTCGATAAGGAATTTTTCAAATGATGTTACTTACGAAGAAGAAAGTTTTCAGCTTCCATTATTATTTACTGTCGGTATATCGGCAAATCTTTTTGATTTCTTCGAATTGAAGGGACCGAAACAATCTTTGATTCTCTCTTGCGATGTTACCCATCCCATGTCTCATCCGGAACAATTAAAAATAGGTGTAGAATATCAATTTATGAATTTAATTGCTTTACGGGGCGGGTATATTTCCGGGGACGATGAAGATGGAGTTACTTATGGTTTAGGCGTTTCATCTTCCGGTTTGGGTATAACTTCCGCCAATTTTCAGATTGATTATTCCTATACACCTTTTGGAGTGTTTAATAATGTCCAAAGATTTACAGTATCTTTCTCAATGTAAAACTAGAACGGTATTACTATGAAAAGAAAAAATATACTTTATTTTATTTTCGGTCTTTTTATTCTCGCGCTTGTTGTCCTGAGTGCATGCAACGATTTTAAGACTTCTCCAACAATGTGGGATCCCAATAAATCTTATCCAACCGGATCTGTTATTACACGTATATCACCGGCAAATTCTGCTATTGCTGGAGTGAGAGAAATTTCAATCATAGGAAAATTTTCCAGTAAGCTTGATTCGAATTGGATTTATTTCGGATCAGAACAAGCGATCATAAAACGGATGTCAGCTGCTGCCGATACTTTGGTTGTCTACAGGCCGGTCATTTCTGGAGCATTAACTATTAATGCAGTCATTGCTCAAGCAGATTCTGCAGGTAAGTTTTCATATAATTTGGAATCTCCAATAAGATCATCTGATATGACCGGCATACCAACGGGAATCGTTGGTGTAATGGAAGCAAACAAAAATGGTACGGTTGGGGGCGACACTATATGGATAGCGAGTACAGGTTATATCACTATGTTATTGCCTAATGGAATTGATTTAATTCCATATAAAGATACTTCTTACTTAAAGCCAAAAATTAATAATAAAAACTCAGATTTTAGCAAAGCCTTTTCTGACATGAAATTCGGGCCTCATGGATTCTTGTATGCTACATTCGCCGGATCCAAATATCTCTATCAACTTGATCCTGCCAGTGCTACGCCCGTAGTCTATGTAACATTTGCTGGAGCTTACTCAACTTCAGTATTTGATTTTAATAGTAACGGAGATATTTATTTTAATGGATTAAAAAGTGGATTGTTTTTAGTAAAACAAGGATCAACAACACCAGTTGCTGTTGGTGTTGCCGACTATACTGGTACTACATTCGCAGGAATTCGTGTATATAATGGTTACGTATATGGAATTGCACCAAGTTCGACAATTTTATTCAGAAGCCCAATCAATCCTGATGGTACTGTTGGAAGTAAAGAAACGGTCGTCAATATAGCATCTGATACAAGTTTAACAGGTTGTACCATAAGCTCTTTTAATTTTGCTTCCGACGGTACAGTTTTAGTATCTCTTCTTGGCAACGCAAACTATTCTTTATATATACTGGAGAACGGCTCCCTTTCACCTTATTACCATAACAATATTTTGCCTACAGGGATTAATCAACTTATTTGGGGTGGGGGAAGATATTTATATTTGAGAGTATCTTCAGCAACTCAATTATATAGAATGGGAATGGCAAAAGAAGATAATACACCGTTGCTTGGTGCTCCATATCTTGGTCGAGGTCTCTAATATCGCAGTGTTCATAGTAAATTTAAAAAGGCCGTAATACCATCATTAAAGTTATTCACTATTTATCGTTAAAAACATTTTTGCATGAAATGGAGGTGAAGAGGCAAAAAGCTGGAAAATGTAATTAAGGAGTAAGGATGTAGAGTCAATAGTTAACTATTTATTATATAACCAAAGTGAAGGAGACAAACATCATGAGGTTAAGCAAAGTTCTACTTTTTGTTATTGCCTTAGTTCTGGCAGTCGGTATTGCTCAAGCGAAAATTATAAAAGGCGGAGTAAATGATGGCGCGTTGATCATTCCGAAGGTAGGTGCGAGCGATGCACCGGTGATCGGTCACTATATGAAGGATACAATTTGGAATCTCATAGATGCTACATGGATGGAATATCTTCCACAAAATAGTCCGCGTGCGACCGACTGGTCAGATATTTCCGGATGGGCAAAATTTTGTTATGATGGTACAAAATTATATGGATTGTATTATGTTCAGGATGATGTAATTGATACCGTAACCACTATCGATTGGCAAATGGATGGTATCGAGTTTTACATCGATGCAGCCAATACCCATACATCTTTTAATACTGTAGTAGGCAGAGGCGCCGATACCTTAGCTACACCTCTCCATCGCGCGTATCAATTCTGTCTCAGACCGGCACAATCGATTGATTCTGTGATGAATAATAAACCCTGGTTCGATCATATCGGTAAGGGACTCAATTATACATGGATATTGGATACAGCATCTATAAACAATGGCGGTCCAAGTGGTTATTTTGTGGAGTTTTCTTTTTCCCTGGATAGTTTAGGCCTTGCGTCTCCGGCCGTTGGAAAAAAGGTTAGTCTCCAGATGCAACTAGATGATAACGATATTACACCTACGGCTGCAGGTAGTCGTATCCATGTTATGAATTGGCACTCCTCACCGCAAAATAATGATTATCAGGTAACTTCGGGTTGGGGCGATGCCGTTTTTGGTGACTTGATCAGCAGAAGTTATGTGTTCCTAAAAACTCCGACACCACCTGCCATTGATGGTAATCTTTCGGATATTTGGCAGCAGGCAAATCAGCTTACGATGGATTATGTAATACCTCAAGGCGCAGCGGGGTTTCTTGCACCTCAGGCCAATCCGCAAGATCAGGATTGGAGATTCTATGGACTCTATGATAATCAGTATATCTATGGTTTCTTCACAGTCTATGACGATGTAGTTGATACCACAACCACTATCGATTGGCAAATGGATGGTATCGAGTTTTACATTGATCAGGCCAATACCCATGCATCTTTTACTACTGTAGTAGGCAGAGGCGCCGATACCTTAGCTACACCTCTCCATCGCGCGTATCAATTCTGTCTCAGACCGGCACAATCGATTGATTCTGTGATGAATAATAAACCCTGGTTCGATCATATCGGAAAGGGACTCGTTTATACATGGAAACTTAATAATCAGCAAACGGTAAATGATAGCATTTTTAGCTCCAGGTCTGGTTACAATGTAGCATTTAAATTTCGTTTGGATAGCTTAGGCTTCACATCTACTGAGATAGCATCTGGAACTAAGAAATTCAGTTTCCAATTGCAAACGGATGATAACGATATTACACCTACTGCTGCAGGTAGTCGCATACATACCTCAAATTGGTGGAATTCTCCGCTAAATAATGATTATCAGACAACTGGCGGTTGGGGCGATGCCATTCTTAGTTCTACTTTAATTAGTGTTGGCGTGAAGCAACAGCCAACGTCTGTTGTTAGCAGTTACAGACTTGAACAGAACTATCCAAATCCATTCAACCCATCTACCGAAATTTCTTTCACACTTGCGAAAAGTGAGAAAGTAAAGCTCACAGTTTATAATTTATTAGGAGAGCAAGTTGCAGTATTGGTAAATGGAATGAGGAATGCTGGACCTCAGGCCGTTACTTTTAATGCAAAGAACCTTTCTAGTGGTATTTATTTCTATAAATTAGAAGCTGGAAGCACAGTGTTAGCAAAGAAGATGATGTTGCTTAAATAACATCAAAGTAAGATCAAGGAAAGCGTCTGTGGCAGACCTTGCACAGGCGCTTTTTTTTTGTCAATTCGAAACACACGTTGTAGCCCTTGGAGTTAAGCAAAATGAATCTACATATCGTTGATATCGGAATTATCCTTTTATATCTAACTTCTACAATATTTATTGGATTTTATATTTCTAAAAAAGCTACTAAGGATATGAATAGTTACTTCCTTGGAGGCAACCGCATCCCTTGGTGGGTCCTTGGCATTTCTGATGCTTCTGGTATGTTTGATATTTCCGGTACGATGCTTTTAGTCTATTGGCTTTCTGTGTATGGAATGAAAAGTATATGGATACCTTGGATATGGCCGGTGTTTAATCAAATATTTTTAATGGTCTATTTATCTCCTTGGCTGCGAAGATCAAATGTGATGACGGGTGCAGAATGGATGAAAACCCGTTTTGGGACGGGGAGGGGCGCTACACTTTCCCATATCGTCGTAGTGATATTTGCTCTTATTAGTGTTGTTGGATTCCTTTCTTATGGGTTTAAAGGAATTGGAAAATTTGCTGTTGCATTTCTGCCTGCCTTGGTAACTAATCCGGAAACACTGGCTCACTACCCTCAAATAAATGCCAATCTTTATGCTCTCATACTCATGGGTATAACAACATTGTATGTTGTTAAGGGGGGGATGATGAGCGTCGTTGCAACGGAAGTTGTTCAATATTGCATTCTTTCAATTTCTGCGGTTGCAATCGGTATTATTGCAATGGTTCATGTTTCCCCGGGCATGATCAATAGTGTTGTACCGGAAGGCTGGAAAAGCATGGCTTTTGGTATGAACTTGAATCTGGACTGGTCGACAGTGCATTCAAGTCTTGCCACAAAAGTGATCGCATTTAATCAGTGGATTAAAACAGATGGCTATTCTGTTTTTGGATTATTTTTTGGAATGATGCTCTTCAAAGGGTTCTTTGTTGCCGCAGCGGGTCCTGCACCTAATTATGACATGCAGCGAATTCTTTCTACACGAAGTCCGAAAGAAGCAGCAAAAATGAATTCCATGGTCAGTATTGTCCTTAATCCAACTCGTTATTTTATGGTCGCAGGTATAACCGTACTTGCTCTGACAAATTTTGATACACTTTATAAAAGCTCAATAACTACTCCCGATTTTGAAAGAATTCTATCTGAAGTTCTCGTCAATTATGTCCCCGTTGGCTTACTGGGTTTGCTCATGGCTGGTTTCATAGCGGCATTTATGAGTAATTTTGCAGCGACAGTAAATGCTGCACCTGCTTATATTGTGAATGATATATATAAGCGTTACATCAATCCTCATGCAGATCCCAAAAAATATGTCAGGATGAGCTACATTGCATCTGTTGCTGTTGTCGTTGTCGGAATTACAACCGGATTCTTTGTTGAATCAATTAATCAGGCAGCACTTTGGATTGTTGCTTCATTGTGGGGCGGCTATACAGCAGCCAACGTCTTAAAATGGTACTGGTGGCGTTTCAACGGATATGGATATTTTTGGGGAATGGTTTCAGGTATTGCGACTTCGTTAGTGCTGCTGTTGCTGAATAATTTGGGTCTCATTCCATTCTTGAATCATTGGCCTTTGTCCGATAATCCAAGTATGAATTCTTTCCCTTTTATCTTTCTCAATTCTATCATTGGATGTTTTGTCGCTACCTTCTTGACGAAACCCGAAAGTGATGAAGTGCTCATGAAGTTCTACCACAATGTTCGTCCTTGGGGTTTCTGGAAACCGATCTATGAAAAAGTTGTGATCATTGACCCAGGGTTTGAAGCGAATAAAAATTTCAAACGCGATATGTCAAATATCTTCGTTGGAATTATATGGCAGATAACACTTATGGCTACTCCGGTATTTTTAGTACTTCGCGATTTCAACTCGCTCATGATCTGTCTTGGTGTATTAGCAGTGACTTCACTCATATTAAAGTTCAATTGGTGGGACAAACTTGAATCCTCGTATGGTGAACAAAAAACTAAATTCATATTTCCAGTGTTAGAGAATGGAATTCCAGTAGCGCAAGAAAAAAAATAACAGAAAAAGTATCCAATGTTAGAAGTATGATCGTGAAGAAAGATACCCCGGTTATAAACGCCGGGGTAATCTTATATCAGACTGCTGTCAGCAAGCATCCACGTATTACAGAGGACATCTCCTGATCTTTTATAAAGAAAGATTATTTTCTTATATTTCATTTTCCCATTCCTTAGCGAATGATAACATCGTCAGGAATTGTTTTCAATCAATTCAGTATGGAATGGATTTTAACCTTGCCAACAATTGCAGGAAGTAAGGCTGATAGAGTAACTATTAACTAATAAGTTTTATGCTTAAGCTCAAAAATCGAAAAAAGGTTTTTTTCTATGCATTGATGGTAATTTTACCTTACTTCGTCTTAGCATTGTTAGAACTTGGACTAAGGTTATTCTCATTTGGCGATGATTTGAGCCTCTTTATCCCTAGTTCTGATTCAAAGTACTACGAAATCAATCGACTTGTCGGGGAAAGATTTTTTAGCAAATATGAGCATACGACACCACTTTCTGAAAAATTTTTAAAAGAGAAGCCAGCCAACGGGTATCGAATTTTCGTTCTGGGAGAATCTACTATACAAGGTTTTCCGTACGATGCGAATGTTGCCTTTACGAGAATATTGCAGCGGCGCCTTCAAAATATTTTCCCTAACCGCATCATTGAGGTTGTTAATCTCGGTCTGACTGCAGTCAATAGTTATACTCTCCTAGATTTTACAGATGAACTTTTACAACAAAAGCCAGATGCAGTTTTAATATATACCGGGCACAATGAATACTATGGTGCTTTGGGTGTTGCCTCTATGGAAAACGGGTCAATTCCTCGGTGGCTCAAGAAGCTGCATTTGAAGATCATTCATGTGAGGACATATCAATTGCTTCAAAGAGGAATGGGAAGCATTTATAAACTCATGCATCCAAACACGAAAGATGAAGCTAAAGCTACTATGATGGAAAAAATGGTTGGTAAAAATTTGATCCCGTATAATTCAAAAATGTATTTAGAAGGATTGGTACAATTTTCTGATAATATGAGTGATTTGTTGGGAAAATTGAAAGAAGCACAAGTACCCGTCATTATCAGTGACCTTGTAAGTAACGTAAGAGATTTGCCTCCATTTCGTTCATTAGATGATGGAAATTATCCGAGAGCGGACTCTTTATTTTCCAATGCAAAACGACTCGAAGCAGATCGTTTGTTTGACAAAGCTAAGGAAGAATATATACAAGCAAAAGATTTAGATGTCATCCGGTTCAGGGCACCAGAAGACGTCAACAAAATAATTGCACATCTTGCTGATTCGCTCGGCTTGTCTCAGATCTCGTTAAAATCACTTTTTGAAAAATATTCTCCCCAAGGTATTATCGGAAACAGCTTGATGACCGACCATCTCCATCCGAACATTGATGGATATTTTTTAATGGCTGAAGGTTTTTTTCAAGCGCTTCGAGACCATGGGATGATCGAAAATTATTGGGATTCGACAAGAGTGCAACCATGGACATATTACAGGCACAACTGGGGATTTACCGAACTTGACAGTATGATAGCAGTTATTCGCATAAAGCATTTGAAGGCCGGGTGGCCGTTTCAACCCGAGACTACGGTAAATAATTTTCGCACTACGTACACACCAAATGGGATGATAGATTCGTTAGCATTTACCTGTATAAAGTATGTAGATGTAAACTCGAGTATGGTTCATAAAAGACTGGCTACTTATTATGAATCAATGGGAGATCTCAAGCACGCCTCAAAGGAGTATTTAGCGATAGCATATATTTCTCCATCAGATGTTTCCTCATATTATTACGCAGCCGATCTTGCATATAAAGCAAAAGAGTACACCAATGCAATTCGATATTTACAAGAATCGCCCAATGCTGATACGAGTTCTTATGCTCAACTTACTCTTGCATCTCTTTATCATTCTCAAAAGAACAATAAAGAAGCTCTTATATGTTTAGATCGATTGCAAAATTTGCACTTAGATGATAATAATTATTTACAAGTCCAGGAACTTAAATACAGGGTGCAAAAAGATTCCGGTCTTAGTTCGGCTGCTGAAAATACACTTGAAGATATTAAAAGAATAGATCCCTCCTTTAATGAATCCGGAGGAGGAAAAAGGATTGCCATCTTAATCCCAGCAAGAATAAAACCGTATTTAGAAAAAGCTGAATCGTTGAGGAAGAATGGACAAACAAAAGAAGCGTTAGCCATTTTAAAAGAAGCCAATACTATTCATGAAATATCTTACACCGACCTTCTGATTGGGAAATTACTTTTTTCACAAAAAAACATCGAAGCTTTACCCTACTTGGAAAAAGCCCATAAAGAAATTAAAGACGATCCATCGCTGACTTATTGCCTCTGTATTCTATATATGATAAAACGAGACGTTCCTAAAGCTAAAGCAGCGATGGATGATTTGGCGAGAATTCAGGGTGAGAATCATCCACAGTACAAACAATTGAAAGCATTGTTTGAGAAACATGTAAAAAACAAAGAAGTTTTTTAAATAAGACGTTGAACAACTTTTTTCATAATGAGAAGACTTCTCGTCGAGCAGTAAAAAAATATTTGCTCGACCAAGCGAACATTGTTTTAAATCGGATTTCTGCCTGTTAATGTCAGGGGCAGTCAGGTGAGTTCTTATTTCATTGTTAATGAAAATGCAATTGCAAAAATATATTGCGACATAATAAGGATGTAATTTGTATGATACTAAAAAATATTCTTGTATCACTTCGTATATTGCTTCTCATCGTCACACTCACCAACTTGACCAGCGCAGCAGTATTCTCCAATGACACATTAAGTGTTGAAAAGCATGGTCAACTTCGTGTTGAAGGGAATAAGATCATAGATCAAAATGGCAATCCCGTCGCTTTACATGGAATGAGTTTGTTTTGGAGTCAATGGATGGGGAAGTATTATAATTATGATTGTGTGCAATGGCTGCGCGATGATTGGAACTGTACCGTTGTGCGGACGGCATGTGGTATCAATGGTTTCACAGATGGGTATCTTGTCAATCCACAAGCTGAACTTGCGAAAGTTAAAACAGTAATAGATGCATGTATCGATTTAGGAATTTATGTGATTGTTGACTGGCATGACGATAACGCGGAAAACCACATCTCTCAATCAATTTCTTTTTTTGAAGAAATTGCTCGTGAATATGGCGACGTACCCAATCTCATCTATGAAATTTATAATGAACCGAAACAAGTATCATGGAGCAATGTCGTCAAACCCTATGCGGATTCTGTGATCCATCACATACGTGCCATTGATCCAGTTAATCTTATCATCGTTGGTACACCGACGTGGTCTCAGGATGTTGACATAGCTTCCTATGATCCTCTTCAATATAATAATGTGGCGTACACTCTTCATTTTTATGCTGCAACGCATAAACAACCATTAAGAGACAAAGCGACGACCGCGCTCAAAAATGGAATCGCATTATTTGTCACAGAATGGGGTACGTGTGAATCGAGCGGAACTGGCGTACTTGATTCCGTTGAAGTTGGAAATTGGTCGAAGTTTATGAACGATAACATGCTGAGCTGGTGCAATTGGGCAGTTGATGATAAGGTAGAAACTTCGGCAGCGTTAATACCTGGTGCCAGTGAGTTAGGCGGATGGTCGGAATCCGATCTCACGAAGTCCGGTGTTATTGTAAGAAAAATGGTACTCGCTTGGCAAGATCCAACATTCACGAGTGTGGCACCAGCAAAAGAATTACCGATGAATTATGAATTGCGCCAAAACTATCCTAACCCGTTTAATCCGTCAACAATAATCAGCTACTCATTGCCTGAGGAAGCCAAAGTGAAAATTGAGATATACAATCTTTTGGGACAAAAAGTGGCTGCCTTAGTTGATGGAGTTGAACTTGCAGGCATTCACTCAGTTACATGGGATGCACACAACTTTTCTGGTGGAATATATTTCTACAGGATCATAGCCGTGGGGGAAAAGACATTCGAGAAAACACAGAAGTTGGTGCTCATACGATAGAGCTTGAGGGTCCTTCAATACAAACAAAAAAGGAACATGAATGAAATACGGATATTTTGATGACAAACAAAAAGAGTATGTGATAACCCGTCCCGATACACCTTTACCGTGGATCAATTACTTAGGCACCAGTGATTTCTTTGGGATTATTTCCAATACGGCAGGTGGATATTGCTTTTATCAAGATGCAAAACTTCGCCGTTTAACACGGTACCGGTATAATAATATTCCCATGGATAGCAATGGTCGATACCTCTATATTAAAGACGGAGATTCAGTATGGAATCCAATGTGGAAACCTATGCGTGTTCCGCTTGATCATTATGAATGTCGTCATGGTTTGGGATATACNNTGGATTCCAGAAATGAAATCTGGCATGTGGAAGCAACAAATCGTTCAAAGATAACAAAGAAAATTCGGTTGTGGAGTTTTGCTGAATGGTGCCTCTGGGATGCTCTTGATGATATGACCAACTTCCAAAGAAATTATTCGACCGGACAGGTTGAGGTTGAAAATGGAACTATTTTTCATGTTACAGAATACAGGGAACGAAGAAATCATTATGCATATTTTTCTTCCAGCGAACCTGTTTCTGGGTTTGACAGCAGCCGCGATGCATTTGTAGGCGTGCATCAGGGATTGGATGCACCACAAGCTGTATTGCAGGGGAGTTGTAAAAATAGTATTGCATATGGATGGCTGCCTATCGGTGTTCATCAAATCGACCTGGAACTGAAACCAGGTGAAACAAAAAGTATCAATTTCTTGTTAGGCTACGCAGAAAATCCGCCTGAAAAGAAATTTCTCGAAAATGGAAAAATCAGAAAAGATGAATTTGAAAAAGTAAAATCGAAATACTCCAAGACATCGGATGTGCTTGCCGCTTTTGACACACATAAAAAATATTGGGAAAACTTGTTTTCATCGTATCAGGTAGATGCACCTGATATGATCGTAAACCGGATGGCAAATATCTGGAACCAATATCAATGTATGGCTACATTTAACCTGTCGCGCTCAGCATCTTCCTATGAATCCGGAATTGGCAGGGGAATGGGATATCGCGACAGCAATCAGGATATACTAGGATTCGTGCACATCTTGCCTGCCAGAGCACGCCAGCGGATATTGGATTTAGCAGGAACTCAGCTTTCCGATGGCACGTGTTTTCATCAATATCAACCGCTCACCAAAAAAGGAAATGCTGATATAGGTGGTGGATTTAATGACGATCCTCTCTGGTTGATTCTGTCCGTTGCGGCTTATATAAAAGAAACAGGTGATTACAGTATCCTCAAAGAAAAGGCAGGTTTTGCTGATGTTCAGAATTCAGTAGCAACGCTGCTTGATCATCTCGTTATCTCTCTCCAGTATACGTTAAATCACCGGGGACCGCACGGTTTGCCGCTCATTGGCCATGCGGACTGGAATGACTGCCTGAATCTGAATTGCTTCTCTACGACACCGGGCGAGAGTTTTCAATTAGCAGGACATATCGAAAATGATAAAGTCGCAGAATCAGTCATGATCGCCGGTTTGTTTTGTAAAGCTTGCGATGAGATGGCGAAAATTCTGAAAAACACAGGAAAACCTGAGCAAGCCGAAGATTACCTGAAGCAAGCTGAAAATATGAGGAAGACAATTTATGAGCATGGGTGGGATGGCGAGTGGTTCCTCAGGGCTTATGATTCTTATAGCAGAAAACTTGGTTCGTCAAAAAATGAAGAAGGTAAAATATTTATTGAAAGTCAGGGCTGGTGCATTTTGGGCGGTGCTGGATTAGAAAATGGTTACGCGAAAAAAGCATTAGACAGTGTCCGGAAATATTTAGCGACACCGAATGGAATTGTCTTGCAGCAACCAGCTTTCCAAAAATATTATGTGCACTTAGGTGAAGTAAGTTCCTATCCGCCTGGATATAAAGAAAATGCCGGTATCTTCACGCATAATAATACCTGGATACAAATTGCTGAGACTATGATTGGCAGGGGAGATCAAGCGATGGAATATTACATGTCCATTTGTCCACCAACAAAAGAAGATCAAATAGATATTTACCGTTCCGAGCCTTATGTGTATAGTCAAATGACTGCAGGCAAAGACGCCCCTACGCCAGGTGAAGGCAAAAATTCTTGGCTCACGGGCACGGTAGCTTGGTCTTTCGTAGCTCTTTCTCAGTATATTCTCGGTGTACATCCGGATTACAACGGATTAGTTATTGATCCTTGCATCCCGAGTTCATGGAAAAAGTATACTGTGGTTCGAAAGTTTAGAAATAGTACGTATAATATTACGGTGCATAATCCAAAGAACGTTTGTAAAGGCGTGAAGAGCTTGAGTCTTGATGGAAAATTATTAAATGGTAACACCATCCCAGATTTGAATGATGGTAAAATTCATACAGTAGAAGTTGAGCTCGGTTAAATGAATGACAAGGTTAAAAAGGCGAGCAGCAAGAATATGCATTGTGATGAAAAGCACGAATTTTAGTCAGGAATCGAATCACATTAAATTTGGTGACTTCTATCAGAAAGCAGTGACGGTTCGTTGAGGAGAAAAAGAGTATATTAAATCATAGAAGATGAAGTGATTCTTTTCAAAGACCCTTATCAGCGAAAGGATTATTCAAATGAAACTGAAACAAATACTCAACAAACTTTTATTTCCTCTCATCGGATTAGGAGCACTCATTTGGTTTCTTATCCGCGTGATTCCTAAACCAAGCCGTGCCACATATCCTTGTATGCGCGTTGCATACCCGGTAGCCTCCGGTTTTGTCATTTATTTGCTCGGCATTGCCGCGTCAGCTTTCGCAATGGGTAAAGTAAAAGAACATTGGAAAAACTCGCGTTATTGGGCAATGGCGGGTTTTTTTACAATTGCTCTTGTTGCAGGATTTTTTACTTTCCAAGCAGATAAACCTGCTGTCTATGCTAATACATTTAGTGTAAATACTGCAGACACTGCAAATGTGCCTATCGGAGTTGCAAAAGGAATTTTTCCGGGAAGAGTGGTATGGGTGCACGATACTGCTGCGGTGAATCAGAATTGCAATATCAGTAGCTGGTACTTGCCTGCAAATATGAATCAGACGAAAGTCGATCAAATGCTTTCATCTGCTTTGCATAGTATTACAGGTCAAACAACTGACAGCGCGGCATGGGTGGCGATCTTCAAGTATCACAATAATACTCGAGGAAAAGGAGCCGTCAATTACGTCAAAGGAGAGAAGATATTTATCAAAACAAACGCTACAAGCGCTTATAGTGGCAATTATAATGCAACCACCTTAGTATCGAATAATAATGTTTCCGAAACATCGGCAGCGCCTGTTCTTGCAGTTCTCCGGCAGCTTGTCTATGTCGTAGGTGTTGCGGATAGCAACATTTATATCGGTGATCCATTAAAGCACATATATAAACATCTCTATGATGCATGGCATGGAGAATTTCCCCATGCCCACTATCTCGACAATAGTGGTTCTACAAATCTGGGGAGAGAAAAAGTTGTCGCGAGTACGACTGCAATTATTCATTACTCCGACAAGGGTACGGTATTGCGGACTAATTCCATGAGCCCCGGAACACCCGGTGTCCCTGTTCTGCAAAATAATCTATACACAATCTTTGAGACGGCAGATTACGTTTTGAATATTCCTCAATTGAAAGGTCATCAACGTGCCGGAATGACAATGTTTGC
This sequence comes from Ignavibacteriota bacterium, assembly GCA_003142575.1. GTDB lineage: Bacteria > Bacteroidota > Ignavibacteria > UBA10030 > UBA10030 > Fen-1298. The sequence goes on along the minus strand of PLMS01000147.1, from coordinate 16,961 downwards.
CAAAAACCATCTTGGATCTCAAGTCCCTGGTCCAGGTGGTAATGCTGATCAACTTCATATGGGCTTGGTGCGTCCATATGGAACAGCTGATCTTAACACGGTGAGAGGGGACTACGGAATGTATCGAGTACAGGTCGATATGATGACGCACAAATTATTGAGCGGCAAGAACCTTCTCTATATCATGGATGCGCTATGGGGTACTGATTATGAACTTGATTTTCCCCTCAAATGGCAAATGGCTCCTTTTAACAATACGTATACGTCATCGCTCTTCGTATCGTTCGATCCTGTGGCGATTGAATCCGTCGGTTACGATTTTCTGAGGAGTGAATTCACCGACGCGAATACACAAGATGTGTCTGTCCAAATGCCCGCAGTCGATGATTATCTCCATCAGGCAGCGGATTCAACAAATTGGCCGGCTGGCATTAAGTATGATCCCAATAACACCGGAGTTCATGTGTACAGCCTCGGCGTACATGAACATTGGGATAATGCCACCGATAAAAAATATACTAGGAACCTGAACCCCACAACAGGAACAGGTATCGAATTAATAGAGACAGAACAAACGAGCACCAGTGTTGCAGATCGTGAAAATAGTCCGGAGTATTTCAGAATTTATTCGAACTATCCCAATCCATTCAATCCCAGTACAACGATTGCATATTCATTGCCCGAAAAATCTTCGGTTGTAGTAACGATCTATGATATTCAAGGACGTCAAATAAAATCATACTCGTTTAGTGCACAATCGGCAGGGTACCAGAGAGTTGTCTGGAATGGAACCAATGAACGGGGCAATTCAATTGCCAGCGGAGTCTATGTCTATCGAGTGAGAGCATCATCGTTGGGTGAGGGAAAGACATTTGATAGATCCGCAAAAATGCTGCTGCTGAAATAGTTTCATTGAAGCAGCTTTTGAGCTGCAACATCTGAAAAATTCTATTCACTCTTTGATTCTTCTCCCGATGTACTCGGGAGAAGAATCTTTGTTCCTTCTATATTTCAGATGTCTAAAATTTTACTAAAGTTTTTCATAAAAGTATAATCAAATGCGAAAGATAAGTTTTTTTGCGGCTTGTTTTTGTTTTGCAATCCTGCACAGTCAGACACCGACAATCCAAATTGTTCCCAATTATAACCAATGGGGATGGGATACAACAATTGTCATGCAGAACGATCTCATCACAATGGCAACAGTACCATCCATCGGTGCTCGTGTGATGCAGTATGATTTAGGAAGTCTTCCATCCATTATGGTTAATTCAAGTCTATTTGGAAAGACCTACACGCCTGTCTTGAATGGCTATTATAACTTTGGTGGATATAAGACCTGGCCTTCACCTCAGAGTGTCTGGCCTGGTACATGGCCGCCCCCGCCAAAACTCGATTATGGCAAATATACTTATCAAATCGTTTCCCAGACAGCCGATTCTGTCGTCGCTCTCGTTACGAGTCCGGTTGAAACATGGGTTGCACCGAAAATTCAGTTCAAGCGGCGAGCGACAATTTTTCCGGGCACAAGCAGGGTCAGGATGGAACAAACCATTATTAATACAGGCTCAATGCTTGTGAACTGGGGTGTGTGGAGTATAACACAGTCGATTGTCAACCATACCGGTAAAACTGATTACCAAAATTACTGGGCATACTTCCCTATCAATCCTAACAGTGTCTATGGGACAAGCGGTGTGGGCTTCCCTCAAGGTCAAGTAAGCAGCACAGCTTGGCAGGGAGAGGTGGCTCCTAATGTGTATGGTGTGCAGTTTAATTGGGACGGTGTAAAAATCTTCGCCGATCCGGACAAAGGCTGGATTGCATATACCGATCTGTCCGATACGGTTGTGTTTGTTAGAACCTTTCCCATTTTCGATGGCGAGCAATATCCAGACGATGGCGCCCGAGTTTCTGTGTACGTGAGTAGTAATAGTCCCCCATTGTATATGGAAGTCGAAGTAAAAGGTCCCGTCGTAGCGCTTGCTGCTGCTGGAGGGAATTATACATTCACAGAGAATTGGTGGGCTGCAAAAGTCCGAGCACCGGTACTGGATGTGGATTCCGTTGGTGCGATTGCCGGCAGGTTATCTTACAATTCAAAGACGCAAAGTTTATCCGCAATCTATGGTGTGTTCTACAAAGGCACGGCTAAAGTTGCGTTTATCGACGCTCAGGGTAAGATTCTAACTGAGGGACAATCACATGCAATTACTCCGCTTGAGGAATTTCAGCTTCAGGAAAATGTTGCCATTCCGGACAGTGCGAAGACGGCTGAGGTTCTTGTTTACAACGCCAAAACCGATTTAGTCGGCATTCTGGAAAGTGCAGATGTTTCCCAGTTAATAACTGCAGTCAAGTCGAAAACTCCGGTTGTCGCTTCAGAGTTTCGTCTAGAGACCAACTATCCTAATCCCTTCAATCCATCCACAACCATCAGGTACCATCTGCAGCAGGCGACGAATGTGGATTTGTCAATCTACAATATTCAAGGTGAACGTATTCAGACCCTCGTTCGGGCATATCAGACGGGAGGCGAGTATAACGTTCAATGGAATGGTAAAGTGAATGGCATAACAGCAGCATCCGGTGTTTATTTTGCCAGACTTTCTGCTGTGGGGAGCCAGGGGACGAACGTACAGGTTCAGAGGATGCTTCTGTTGAAGTAGTTCTTTTTAAAAATCTTATCAGCAAAAGGATTATTCAAATGAAATTGAAACAAATACTCTATAAACTTTTATTTCCTCTCATCGGATTCGGAGCACTCATCTGGTTTCTTATCCGCGTAATTCCTAAACCAAGCCGTGCCACATATCCTTGTATGCGCGTTGCATATCCGGTAGCTTCCGGTTTTGTCATTTATTTGCTCGGCCTTGCCGCGTCAGCTTTTGCAATGGGTAAAGTAAAAGAACATTGGAAGAACTCGCGTTATTGGGCAATGGCGGGTTTTTTAACGATTGCTCTTGTTGCAGGTTTTTTTGCTTTTCAAGCTGATAAACCTGCCGTCTATGCTAATACTTTTTATTTGGATACAGCCAATGTGCCCGTCGGAGTTGCAAGAGGAATTTTCCACGGACGTGTTGTTTGGTCAAGAAACCCTGATGCAACAAATGAGAACTGCACCAACGATGCTTTCGGTAAAGCATATTATCTGCCGGCAAATACAAATATAGATATTGTGAATGATATGGTTACCAATTCCATATTAAGCCTTACTGGGAAATCATCGGTCCGGGAAGCATGGGATACACTTTTTATATATTTCAATATGAAAAAGGGGAAGAGCGCCGTAGGTTATCACTCAGGTGAAAAGATTTTCATTAAGACAAACGCTGTTGGGTCAACAGTGGTAAGCAGCAACGACCATAGCCTCTCGAACTCCTTATCCAACTATACTATGGCCAGAACTTCGCCCCAACCTGTGCTTGCTCTTTTGAGGCAGCTCATTAATGTCGTCGGTGTTGCTGATAGTGATATTTCTGTCGGCGATCCGTCGTGCGATGTACAAAACGAATACTGGGATATTTGGCATACTGAATTTCCGAATGTCAAATATATCGATCACACAGGCGGTCAAGGACGAGTCAAGTCGGTCTCAGGAGCTGACACTTCAATTTATTTCTCAGATCGTGGTGCAATATTGCGTGAAGGAGCCAGCGATTGGTCGGATATGTCGGCAGGAAATCCAGTTACCGGTGATAAAATCTGGACTGTTATCGAACAAGCAGATTATATGATTTATGTAGCCGCCTTGAAAGTTCATGAGAGAGGGGGAATGACCTTGTTAGGAAAATGTAATTTTGGATCTCATTCACGCGATAATGCTATGCACTTACATATGGGTTTAGTCAATCCGGATGCATCTTTACCTGAAAGCTGGAGTAAGAATGTCAGATTTGGATTCAATAAGTACCGAGTTCTAGTCGATCTCTTAGGACATAAAAAACTTGGCGGCAACGCAATGCTTTTTGTTGTGGATGGTCTCTGGGGCGGTCCTGGTGCAAATGTTCCACCGGTAAAATTTCAGATGGCGCCATTTAACAATGATTGGCCATCTTCTATTTTTATGTCACAGGATCCGATTGCATTGGAATCTGTCTGCTACGATATCTTAAAAGCTGAATTCACGAGCGATAAACATGCTGAAACCTATCCGCAAATGGAAGGAGTAGACGACCACCTGTATCAGGCTGCCGATTCATCCTTCTGGCCGGCTGGCGTTCGGTACGATCCGGAAAGAGATGGAACTGTTCTAGGAAGCTTAGGCGTACACGAACATTGGGATAATGCGACAGACCAGGAGTATTCCCGTAATCTCGGTACCGGGACAGGTATTGAATTGGTAAAGATTAACAATACAACATCCGTCAAAGATCAAATCTCAAAGACACAGCCGAATGTTTTCGTACTGGAAGCCAACTATCCCAATCCATTCAATCCGTCTACGACCATCAGATATCTTCTTCCACAGGCTGCGCATGTGGATTTATCAATTTACAATGTCCAAGGTCAATGTATCCAAACACTTGTTAATGCCTATCAGACAGGCGGTACGTATTCTGTTCAGTGGAATGGTCGGGTTAATGGTACGGCAGCAGCATCAGGAGTGTACTTTGCGCGATTAAATACCGAGGGACGTCAGGGTGCTCAATCTCAGGTTCAAAGGATGCTTTTAATAAAGTAATTTTTCTTGATACAACAAGGAGAAATTACAGCGGGAATTATTTTTAGAATTAAATAAAATGTAATTTATTCAGAGTGCAAGGTATACCCAAATGAAATTGGATCAACAGTACAAGCGACTCCTTATTATTTGTATATCACTATTATTTTTTCTGTATGGCAAAGCCCATTCTCAACATGGTATAGTTCAGGATGATACAGTACTTGCACCGAACACATTAGTTCCGCCTGTCATCGATGGAAAAGGTGATGATGCGTGCTGGCAAAATGTTAAATGGCAGCCCATTGAACAAGTGTGGATTCCATATGGTGACGTTGTGGACTCTTCTGTTTATTATGGACGATATAAAGTGATCTGGTCATCAACAACTAACCTGTTGTATTTCCTCATGGAAGTGCACGATACTATATTCGTAGATGGATATATACCTGGCGTTACCGCAGACATTTATAATTATGATATCAGTGAAGTCTTCATCGATGAAAATGCGTCAGGCGGATTGCATATGTATGATGGCCCTGGATTAAATGCTCAGAACGCTTTTGCGTACCATATGTATGCCGCTTGTCCTGCTGATGGCCAGGTAACAACTGTCCATCATGTCGATGATATGGCAGGCACTCAAGCTAACAGTCATCGGGCAGATTATACTTCACATTTCCCTGAATTTGCACTACGAAGGACCGGGCAAACAGCTGTCCGGGAATTTTCTCTCATTGTCTACAACGATACATATACCGATAGCAATAAGGCAGCTGCAAGATCACAATTGGTAGAAAATAAGTTGATGGGATTATCTGTTGCGTATTGCGATAATAATCATCCTAATATAAACCCAAAGGTACGAGACTATATGTTCGGTTCGGATTGGGAACCGTTTCCTGGTAATTTGCATTGGCAGAACGCAGACTATTTTGGACATGTTAAGCTGGTTGCTGAAAACGCTTCCAGTGTTGAAAGCGGACATACAATCCAAATCAACCCAATCAGACTTTATCCAAATCCGGCGTCGTCCACTTCGCAGTTGCAGGTGGATAATTCATATCGGGGTGAGGTTTCGATTCGATTGTTCAACCTTCTGGGTCAGGAAGTATTTCGAACAGTGGGCTCCAAAGCGGACCGGCTGTTCACTCAATCACTTGTCTTGAACCGGTTGCCCCCAGGTTTTTACTTCATCCAAACGCAGATGGGAAAAACTATCTCCTGTGAAAAACTCGTCATTACTCATACGAAGTAAATGTGTCCCCATTGGATGATGTATTCTTGACAGAATAAATGATATTGATATTTTACTGTCCTAATCAAATAAAAAATATTTATTAATATTATCATTGGGAAAATAAAAAGCATATGAAAAGAATACATTGGTATAGTTGTATTGTTCTCTCATTCTGTCTGCTCAATCTTCAGATGCAATCACAAACTAAACCTCCTGTACAGAATCGGTTTGTTCTTAATACCGATTATAGCCGGTTTTGGCAAAACGATTCTACGATGTATGTGGAAATATCAACCGCAGTCTATCCGAGTCTTACTGTTCTCAAGCAAGACTCCTTGGGATATCATGGGAAAATCGATTTGATTGTTTTAATTCAGGATACATCAAGTGGAGTATTTGTTCACACCGATCGGTTTAACATTCCAATTAATCTTGCCGATTCTACTTCTCTTGCTAAAACAAAATCGATTGTCAATAATATGACATATGCTTTAAGATGTGGTTCATATAAAGTTTCTGTATTCGGTATTGATGTCTTCGATCGGTTACGACGAGATAGTTCATTGTTTTGGGTCGATATTATGAAGAGACCCAGCACGGTTGCTCTTAGTGATATCGAATTATGCTCAAGCATTACCGAATCCTCAGATCAAAAAGATATCTTCTATAAAAATACATATCGCGTCATCCCTAATCCGAATTGTGTTTATGGCTCAACGACTTTTCCTCTTGTGTTCACGTATATGGAATTTTATAATCTGAAAACGGGAATGACTTATGCAATCAAAGCACAAATTGTGGATTCGAAAGGTGTTGTTAAAAAGGAACGCACTCATCTACGTCGATTCTCAATGCCCAGTGTCGTGGATGTAACAACGCTGAATGTTACTTCGATTAGTTCCGGAAAATTCAACTATGAAGTTATCCTTTCCGATACGCTTGGCAACGAGATCGCCAAATCACAAAGACCGATTTTTCTCTACAATCCCAATGTCAAATCAGCACAAGCAACAATTCTTTCAGAAGGAAGCGCTGTGTATGCTGGATTTTCTTTTGATGAGCTTGCTGAAGAGTTTCGAATTGCAAAGTATGTAACACGATCTGAGGATAACAAGGCATTCGATAAGTTAACGACAGTAGGAGCACGTCAGGAGTTTTTACAAAATTTTTGGACAAGAGTCGAGAACGAAGAGCTTGGACGTTTAAATCTCACAAGATCTATTTATCTGCAAAGAGTGCAGACGGCCAATCAACGTTATAAGACATATGCTAAAGAAGGGTGGCGCACAGATCAAGGTCGTGTACTTGTCCTCTATGGAGAACCCGATGAGATACAAAGATTTACGAACTCGTCAGATAGCAAACCGTACGAAATATGGAATTATCATCAAATAGAAGGCGGTGTCGAATTCGTCTTCATTGATATTACCGGGTTTAATGAATATCTCCTTGTTCATTCTACGAAACGTGATGAAATACAGGATGCATCTTGGGAACAATTATTAAAACGTACCAATTGACAAGGTAATTTACGACAGCGAATTATTTTGAAGAAGGAAGATTGACTACGGAGGTCCTGGTTTATTACCTCTTCGTTTGATTGCATTACCAATTATACGACTGGTGAAGAACATAGGAAGCAGTTGAATTATGGTAATCATCGCATTCAACGATTCGATCATTTTCTCTGAGAGTATAGAAAATTGTATATGAAAAAAACTTACTTCACCTTGACAGCGCTCCTGTTATACTCTTTAGTTCCAATGCTATCAGCTCAAACTTTTCCTTATCAAAACTCTGCTTTATCAGTCGATCAACGTGTGAACGATTTGATAAATAGAATGACGCTCGATGAAAAGATCGGGCAAATGATGCAGGTTGATCTCTCTGTTGTCCGGACAAATCCTTCCATACTCGCGGCGTATAATATCGGTTCAGTGCTCAGCGGAGGCGGTTCCGATCCGGCCACGGACAATACGGCAGGAAGCTGGGCAAATGCATACGATACAATGCAGACATATGCTTTGAAGAGTCGTTTGAAAATTCCAATGATCTACGGAATTGACGCTGTGCATGGACATAACAATGTATATGGTGCAACCATCTTCCCGCATAATATTGGAATGGGGTGCACAAGGGACCCTGAGTTAGCAAAAAAAGCAGCAAGAGTAACCGCAATAGAAGTCGCAGCAACAGGCATCGACTGGACATTCGGTCCCTGCATAGCTGTTCCACGAGATGAACGATGGGGAAGGACGTACGAGGGATTTGGAGAAACTCCGGAATTGGCTCAACTTCTCGGCTCATCTGAAATACGAGGATTTCAAGGAGATTCATTATCGGATCCAACAAGTATTTTGGCTTGCGCTAAACATTATCTCGGAGATGGGGGAACTACTGGTGGAATAGATCAAGGAGATACTCAAGGAGATACTGCAACCATAAGAAAACTATTTTTGCCGGGATATATTTCAGCCGTTGATTCGGGTGTGGGCAGTATTATGGTATCTTTTAGCAGTATCAACGGACAAAAAATGAGTGGAAATAAATATTGGATTACTGATGTTCTAAAAAATGAACTGGGGTTCAAAGGATTTATTGTTTCAGATTGGGCCGCAATTGATCAATTGACAAGTAGTTATAATGATTGTGTTGAACAATCGATCAATGCAGGAATCGATATGGTAATGCTGCCCAGTCGATATATTGAATTTAAGAATGACATGGACAGTCTTATCAGCGAACACAAGATTGATACTGCCCGTGTTGATGACGCTGTGAGAAGGATTCTTACCATTAAATTTAAACTTGGATTATTTGAGAGACCGTTTACTGACAGAACATTGCTTGACTCCGTTGGTTGCGCTGGACATCGTGCGGTCGCCCGGCAATGCGTGTATGAGTCCATGGTCTTATTGAAGAAAAAAGATGGTATTCTACCGCTGAGAAAAACCAATGCGAGGATCTTAGTTGCTGGTTCCAATGCGGATAATCTCGGAAATCAATGTGGCGGCTGGACGATTTCATGGCAGGGGGGCAGCGGTAATATCACCATCGGAACGACAATCTTGCAAGGGATGCGAAACACAACCACGAGTGCAACGATTGATTATTCTAGAACTGGCACTTTCACGAATACTTCAGCCGACTATTCTGTTGTTGTAATTGGTGAAACACCGTATGCAGAAGGTTCGGGAGACAGAACAGACCTGAGTATCTCCCAAACCGATGTGAATTTGGTGAAAAAGATGAAAGGCTATGGTGCGCCTGTTGTCGTTATCCTTGTTTCAGGCAGACCTCTTATTCTCGAAAAAATATTACATTTTTCCGATGTCATTATTGCTGCCTGGTTGCCCGGAACGGAGGGTGATGGTGTAGCCGAGGTTTTATTTGGCGATTATCAGCCGAAGGGGCAATTGTCACATACATGGCCCAAGAGTATGTCACAAATCCCAATTAATTTCGGTGACAATATTTATTCTCCCTTATATAAATATGGATTTGGAATTGATACTTTAGCGGACTCTCCGGCAGGATCACCGCCAGTGTGTTTGTCGGCTATCATAACCCCTGATGCAAAACATTTCGAACTGACATTTAATAAGCGGATGAAAGATCCATCTTTAGCGCAGGCAGCATTCGTTCTTACACATAACCAACTTCCCCTTGTAGCTGCGACCTCTCTATCATTGAAACAAAACGATAGCACAACTATTATTGTAGAGTTAGACACAACATATTATTCCAGTAATGATCTTGGTACAATAGCGTATAGCTCTGGTACTCTTAAATCTGCAGATGAAGGATCTCTTCAACCTTTCGCTCCAATGGATGCCTATAACTGGGCGGGATCAGCTGCGGCAACCATAGAAGATAGAAGTCTGATACCTCTCGTGACCAAGCTGGACCAAAACTATCCTAATCCTTTCAATCCAACGACCGTTATTACCTATCAATTATTAACTCATGGCTATGCTACACTCAAGGTGTACGATATGCTCGGAAGAGAGGTGGCGACCTTAGTGGATGGAGAAAAGTCTGCTGGCGTCCATACGGTATCATGGGATGCATCGCGTCTGTCAAGTGGAGTGTTTTTATATCGACTGAAGGTCGGAAATATCAATGATGTCAAAAAAATGGTACTTATGAAATAGTATCAAATGGACATTTAGATTATATTATTTGGAAAATGTCTCATAATATCTCACCTTGAGATGAGAAATTATTAAACACAACATCGATGAACGACAACATTTTATTGTTTACGCACGTGCTGGAGTATTAAAGAAAATGGGGATGAGATGAAGAGCTTCTTTCGTACAATCAAACGAATGTGGTTATTATTTGCACAGATGCTTGGTAAGGTCAATACGATCTTGTTGCTTTCTCTTGTTTATCTTGTTGTCATTGGGTTTATGTCGCTTATTGTGAGACTTTTTCGGAAAGATCTTTTGCAGAAGAAAATGGATTATGATCAAGCGTCGTACTGGCAAACCAGAAAAACAAGTGAACGGACACTCGACCGCTCCAAGTTTCAATTCTAATCTATCATACCTATGAATATTCTTGGAATATCCTGTTTTTACCATGATTCTGCTGCTGCTCTCATTAAAGATGGCATTCTGGTTGCCGCTGCCCAAGAAGAACGATTCACAAGAAAAAAACACGATCAAGATTTCCCGACAAACGCAATTCACTATTGCATGCAAGAAGGAGGCATACAAGCACAGGATCTAGATTATATTGGCTTCTACGATAAGCCGTTTACCAAGTTCGAGCGATTACTGACGACGTATGTTGCAACTTTTCCGAAAGGCTTACATTCTTTTCTGAAAGCGATGCCGATTTGGTTGAAGGAAAAACTATGGATTCCACAGAAGGTGAGAGAGGAACTTGGTGATACTGCAAAACTCTTGTTCGTAGAACATCATCTTTCTCATGCCGCGAGTGCTTTTTTTGTCTCACCTTTTTCTGAAGCGGCAATTCTCACCGCTGACGGAGTCGGCGAGTGGGAAACGACGACCACGGGCATGGGAAATGATAGAACTCTTACCTTGACGAAGAGTATTCATTTTCCTCATTCGCTCGGACTCTTGTATTCAGCGTTTACATACTACCTTGGATTTCGAGTCAATAGCGCTGAATATAAAGTCATGGGACTGGCGCCGTATGGAAAGCCGGTGTTTGCTGATCTTATCTTACGGGAACTTGTATCCCTTAAGGATGATGGAAGTTTTCGTTTGAACATGAAATACTTTGCGTATGATTATGGTCTGACAATGACCAATAGTTATTTCCATACCCTTTTCGGTGTTCCGCCACGAACTCCGGAATCTACATTGACTCAATTCCATAAGGATGTTGCTGCCTCTATTCAGTATGTAACAGATGAAATAATGCTGCGCATGACAACGGATCTTCACAAGAAAACCGGGAGCGATAATTTATGTCTTGCCGGAGGCGTCGCTCTCAATTGTGTTTCCAACAGTAAGGTTCTTGCTTCGTCGGGGTTTAAACAAATGTTCATACAACCTGCAGCAGGAGACGCTGGCGGATCTGTTGGCGCTGCGTTTTACATTTATAATATGTTGTTAAAGAACGAGCGCACCTACACGTGGAGTCATAATTTTCTTGGGCCGGAATATTCCAATGAAGCGATTGAGCAAGTATTGAACCAGTTGAACCTTAGAGGTGAACGATTCGGTAACGATACTCTTCTAAAAAAAACTGCTCAATTGATAGCCGATCAACAAGTTGTCGGATGGTTCCAGGGTCGTATGGAATTTGGACCACGTTCGTTAGGTGCACGCAGTATTTTAGCTGATGCGCGGAATCCGGATAATTATTCACGCGTTAATTTGAAAATAAAGTTTCGAGAGAGTTTTCGTCCGTTTGCGCCAACCGTGGTATTGGAACGAATGAAAGATTATTTCGAGTTTGATCGACCCAGCCCTTATATGTTGTTTGTTGCACAAGTGAGAGCTGATCGGAGAACAATTCCAGCAGTGACGCATGTCGACGGCTCTGCACGCCTCCAGACTATTGTTCGTGACGATCATGCGTTATTCTATGATTTGATCATCGAATTCGAAAAGCTTACGGGTTGCCCTGTGATTATTAATACTTCCTTTAATGTTCGAGGTGAACCTATAGTCTGCACACCGTTCGATGCAATCAAGTGTTTTTTAAGAACGGACATGGATTATCTTATCCTCGGCAACTTTGTATTAGATAAACGGAAAATCAAAGAATCAGGGTATCAGATGCAAATAAGCGAAACGTTTGCACTTGATTAATATCTATTCATGAAAGGAAAAGGAATGTCAAAAATTCTGAAACGGTTTAAGTCTGTGGTTTCACTCTTGGGAGAGTTTTGGGCGTTTATGCGTATGCAGAAAAAATGGTGGCTTGCTCCTCTCATTCTTATCTTGGTTCTCATGGGAATGCTTATAATCTTAACAGAAGGTTCGGCCCTTGCACCATTTATTTATGCGCTATTCTAAGCTCTGATATTATCGTCGCAAATGATGAATGATCATATATCGAAAATTCCAGTCTATTGAAGAACATTGTAAAGGGAATACACTTTCAAATAAAGATACCTTCAGGGATCTACTACAGTCTAAGCGGATTTCCTTAATAGCGTATAAAATCGTTTTCCTCCTTCAGTGAAAATTATTAAGGAAACAAAGAGCTTAGGCTGGAGATATTGATACATTTCCCTTCTCTCCAAAACATCTACTCTATTTCATTATCATAATCTTCTCGATTTAATGAGCAATGTGGAATTATCATGGCTGATAATGAAGCTATTATCAGCATAATAATCATTTCAAAGTTTTATAATGACTTGAATGGAAAAAGCCAATTTCATTATATGGTACAGATGTTGTGCAAATTTTACCGAAGGGCAATTGTTTTAAAGCCTCATTCGTAGGCAGGTGTACGTTCAAAAATCTATGTTTTTGTCTGAATACGTTTGGTACTGCATTGCGTCTTAATCATATGAAGCACAAGGAGGGATTGACGTTCTATTTATAGATTTGTAAGTAGAAAAGAAATTCAGTAGTAACCGTACTCATACATCTTGTATCGGTAACATTGTCTATTGAAGAGTAGAAGCCAGGTCCATTGAACGTATTGTAGGGAGTATTGCACTGGCAATTCCTTGAAGAATTATTATTCAATAGTTGAATTATCTTACTTCAGTGTTTTTCTTTCAGGCAATTGTCCATTCCGAGAACAGTTTGATTCGGTTTCAGTATTTAATTGAGTCGTGAATGTATGATGTTGTTTTGGAAAAAAAGCAATATGGTACGCACTGAAATAACTCTTGGTATTGATATTGGTGGTACTAACACGGTCTTTGGTTATGTTGATCGAAAAGGGAGATGCCTTGCAAGTGCAACTATCCCAACGAATGCACATCAATCGGCTGAATTGTTTTTTGAACGGCTCCATGAAAGTGCTGAGGAACTTCTTGAAACCATTTATGAAAAGTGTAAGTTGGTCGGAATTGGAATCGGTGCGCCAAACGCAAATTATTATACTGGAACAATCGAACATCCACCCAATTTAAGTTGGGAGTATGTTAATGTTTTAGCTGAAATGGATAAGTATTACGATGTGCCTGTAGCAACAACAAATGATGCAAATGCTGTAGCACTTGGTGAAATGTTGTTTGGCATTGCCCAAGGCATGAAAGATTTCATTGTCATCACGTTAGGTACCGGACTTGGTAGTGGTATAGTAGCGAATGGCGAATTGATTTATGGTGCAGATGGTAATGCCGGAGAGATAGGGCATACTGTGGTAGATCCGAATGGACGGGAATGCGGCTGTGGCCGTCGGGGTTGTCTTGAAACATATGCCTCTGCTACTGGAATATGTCGGACGGTACAAGAGCTCATATGTAATACTAAAGAGCCAAGCGATCTTCGCTGTATTAGTCCCGAGCATCTGACATCCAAGATGATCTATGATGCAGCACAACGTGGTGATCGCCTGGCATTGGAAGCATTCGATTATACGGGAAAAATTCTCGGTATGAAACTTGCTGAATCTGTGGCGCATTTGAGTCCCGAGGCTATCATTTTCTTTGGAGGTCTTGCTGCCACAGGTGATCTTATTTTTAAATCTGCAAAACAATCAATGGAGGAACATTTGCTTGGCATTTTCAAGAATAAAGTGAGACTGCTTCCTTCAGGATTAGCTGAGGGTAATACGGCAGTCCTTGGGGCAAGTGCGTTGATTTGGAATGACCTAAAAAAAGGAAGACAGCGCCCACTATCGAAAAAAGTTATCAACGAATGATTTCTCAGGATATTATTTTAGCTCAGTCTGATTTTTTGTCCGATACGAATAATCACTTACATTTAAGAGACTCTCTGATGATTTTTGGATTACGAGGAACAGGATTCAGGAAAATAAATGTGGCGCGTTTAAGAAATACTCCGCTTGGAATCTAATTCCTTCTCGTCCTATAAAAATGAATTCGCCCGACACATCGCGGGGCGCTTCATTCTTTGTACGCTTTCTGCCTTGCCTTTGGCGGGAGTTTGCAATCACGACCAGTCCAGTTTCAAAGCAGCGGAATTTCGTTCTCGGTCTTCGGTGGATCACTCAACTTGAAGTTTAATTCCCTCTCGTTCCATAAAGAAGAAAACGTCCGGATAAGCTGGCGTTTTTTTGCGCACATGGCGATATGCTGATTGTAAGGCTTGAGGTTGCAGGTTCATTTCGGGGTCATGAAAAAAAATGGGCCGATACCTTTCAGGGTCGACTTTTTGGAGTAGCGGGGCAAGACATGCAACGTTAGAAAAGATTTCTACCAACTCTCTTCCAACTGACATAAAGTTCTCAAAATGGGGATTATCTTCATTTATGCCGAATAATAAAGTCTCTCGACCAATTCGACTGCTCGAACCGTCACCATCAGATTTTCATTCATCTGAAAATAAAACTCTTTCTTCATGCATTTCATTAATTACAGAAATTATTCTAGATTGAATGATCAAAAGGTCCATACTACGCTTTCCTTGATTCTTCACCCTCCTTTCGTAAAATCTTAATCTTAATAGATTTCGTCCAGTCTATTATCAAATATTGGGCTCCGAAAAGAATTAACCCCCTTTTCATCCTTTCGGGCTATTCCCGATTACATAAATCATGAGTATTCTTTCTTTAGAGTCGTAGAGAAGAGAGGATATTCTTTTGTTCTCGAAAGTGGATGAAATATTTATATACATGTTTGGAAGAAGAATTATTTAGAGTCTAAGGATAATACATCGTGAACTGGGATCGTCTGGAAGTATAATCTTGAAAAAAGCTGGCATCATTATCCTCATCGTAGGTCTGTTAACGACCCTTTATACAGGTTTCACCTATTTCACGAGAGAGAAGGTTGTGGATTTGGGGAAACTCGAGATAACAAAAGATAACAGGTACACTGTTAACTGGCAACCGTACGTTGGAATAGGAATAATGATAATTGGCGGTGTTGTTCTCGTTCTCGGAGTGAATCGAAAAGACGAAAAAGAAATCAATGACGACCTTAAATGAACATACAAGAGGAAAGAACCATCCAAAACACAAATAAAGGGGGGAAGGAAGATGATGGCACAGAATACGATTAAAAAGATAGAAGAGATGATTCGCACAAACAAATCTCTCAACGAAAACAAGAAGACACAGCTTCTGAATCTCCTGGCAACATTGAAGCCCGAAATGGAGAAGTTCTCGAATGACCAAGCAGAACATGCAGAGAGTGTCGCTGGATTTATCGAACGCTCAACACATGAAGCGCTGCGGCAGCAAAAGAATCCGACGCTTTTAAAATTAGCGATTGATGGTTTGTCGGCTTCGGTGAAAGGTTTTGAAGCATCACATCCGCAATTAGTTGAAAATGTAAATTACATAGCGAGTGCATTAGCAAATATAGGCATTTAAAAAAACGAGGTGAGTACGTGGAAAAAAAACAAGTAGTCGTTGGCGAATATGAAAATGAATTAGACGCTGAAATTGCAAAAGGACATCTCGAAGCGTCAGGCATTGAAGCATCCATAATCAAAGGGGGTGGAATGCTACCATCGCTGCAGAATGCGGAAGGTGTTCAATTGGTGGTTGCTGAAACACAAAGTGAGAAAGCCAGGAAAATACTTCAGGCAAAATCTTTTTGAACTTGCAAAACGTGATGTACGAATTCGGATTCAGCGTGGAGAATGTGTGCAAACGAACACTGACCTTGCTCGAAAGGAGACATGACAGATCTCCCGACAATCTTGCCGAAGACACCGAAACTCATCGGGGTTGCCGCCGACCACGGAGGTTACGAGTTAAAGGAATATCTGGTCAGGATGTTGCGCGCGGCTGGTCATGAAGTGATCGATTTCGGTGACGGACAGCCGAAATTGAACGATGATTATCCGGATTTTGTCGTGCCGCTTGCCCGTGCAGTTGCTCGCGGGGAGGTGAGTCGCGGCATAGCCATCTGCGGCAGTGGTGTGGGGGCGTGCGTTGTCGCCAACAAAGTGGCAGGTGTGCGTGCGAGCTTAATTCATGAAACATTTTCTGCCCATCAGGGAGTTGAGGATGACGACATGAACATGATCTGCCTTGGCGGCCTCGTGGTAGGTCATGCGCTCGCCTGGGAATTGGTTCAAACATTTCTCGCCGCGCGATTCAGCGGTACAGAACGATTCCAACGCCGCCTGGCGAAAGTTGCAGCACTGGAAAACAAGGAGACAAAATCATGAAAGACAATCCTCTAAAAAAGTTGGAAACGCTTGGTCAGTCCATCTGGTTAGATTACATCCGCCGTGATCTGTTCTCCAGTGGCAAGCTTCGNNTTTACGATCAGGATATTCGTGATATGGCCCTCAAGAAAAAAGATGTTAAAGCAATCTATGAGGCTCTCAGCCAGCGTGACGTACAGAACGCTGCTGATGAGTTCAGGTTTGTGTATGAAAAGACGGAAGACGAAGACGGATATGTAAGCCTGGAGGTCAACCCTCACTTGGCGCACGACACTAAAGGTACAATTGAGGTAGCCCGTCGATT
>PLMS01000139.1 GCA_003142575.1 Ignavibacteriota bacterium | reverse complement strand
CACAGGGATTTCTCATTTATCAATTGACGCATTCTTCAGCATATCTTGGGTATGTGGGATTTGCTTATGGCGTTCCTTCCTGGTTTTTTATGCTGTATGGTGGAGTTGTTGCAGATCGCGTCTCAAGACGCAAGCTCCTTATCATTACACAATTCATCATGATGATCCTCGCATTTGTTCTTGCAGCACTTGTATTCACCGGCACTGTCCAGCCGTGGCATATTCTTGTGTTGGCATTCGGTCTGGGATCTGCCAACGCTTTTGATGCACCGGCGCGCCAGGCATTTGTCTCAGAAATGGTGGATCGTGAAGATCTCACAAATGCCGTTGCGCTCAATGCGACAATGTTTAACGCCGCTCTTGTCGTTGGCCCGGCAATTGCCGGCATCATTTATGCCGCTTTCGGACCCGGATGGTGTTTTGCTGTCAACGGGGTCTCATTCATTGCTGTTATCATCGCGCTGGCATCGATGCGTTTTCTGCCACGCACAGAAACTTTACAACACAGTTCCACGCTCTCTGCTTTAAAGGAAGGGATTGATTATGTGCGTCATCAACCGATGATTCGTGCGCTCATCGGATTGGTTGCTGCGACAAGTTTATTCGGAATGTCCTTAGGAACATTACTCCCTGCATGGTCGGTGAAAATACTCCACGGTAACGCAGCGACAAACGGCCTTCTCTTTTCTGCTCGCGGTGTCGGTTCTCTTTTTGGAGCATTGACCATAGCCACATTCGGGGGATCTCATGTCCGCGGTAAATTTATTACAATCGGCTCCCTCTGTTTTCCCGTTTTTATTGCCTTCTTTGCAATGACATATTGGCTGCCGCTCTCGCTGCTCTTCATGGTTTTTCTTGGTATAGCGACAATATTTGTTGCTAATCTTTCCAATGCCACCATACAATCGATAGTGCCTGATTCACTGAGAGGACGTGTTATGGGTGTGTACACCACGATCTTTATAGGATCGATGCCGCTTGGTGCACTTCTGCTAGGAACCATTGCAGAACATGCCGGAGAAGCAGAAGCGGCATTGTTAAGTTCTGCCGCTGCGTTTTGTATTGCTGGTCTTGTGATGGTCTTCGTACCAAAAATACGTACGTTGGAATAATTTATGAAATGGAAAAAGGGTGAAGCTTCACTTCCCCTCCGCTTCACCCTTCTATAAATTTCTAAGAGCGTCTCTATTGCGTTCCGTTAAGATGCACTAACCAGAGACTCAGGCCAGGCCAGTACGTAATCACCATCAATGCAACTAGTTCGAGAAGTATAAAAACAAGAACCGACTTCGTAATATGAAGCACAGGCTTCTTGAACCGCAAACTTGACAAGAAGAGATTCAATCCGACCGGCGGTGTCAGATAACCAATTTCTAAATTCGTGAGAAAGACGATACCGAGATGCACGGGATCCACATTGAATGCGCGCGCTATAGGAAGAATAAGCGGCACAACTACGATAGTGGCAGAGAATATATCCATCATCATTCCAACAATGATCAGGAAACCGTTGAGGATTAACAAGAACGTTATCGGGCTACTTATATTTGTCTGAACAAACTCAAAAAGCTTTTGTGGTACTTGCTGGTCGATAAGATAATTTGTCAATCCGAGAGCCACACCAAGAATAGAGATGATTGCACCCACCAAGAGCATCGATTCCTTCATGACGCGCGGCAGATCGCTGAATATTTTCAAATCGCGATAAATGAAAACCTCTACGATGAATACATAAAACGCCGTCACCGATGCTGCTTCAGTTGCCGTAACGAATCCTCCATAAATTCCGATGATAATGATAAACGGCAACGGCAACTCCCATGCTACTTCTTTCATTGTCCTGATGACATTCGACCAGACAAATGGAACTCGCGGCACTTGAGCTCTGATCCCCTCACGCACACTGTATATTGCGATAATTGAAATGAGTATTATACCTGGAATAATTCCTGCGACAAACAATTTATCGATACTGACTCCTGCAACCATACCGTAGACAATAATCGGTAAGCTTGGGGGAAAGAGTAAGCCGATGCTTCCAGAGGCTGTCACCAAACCAAGTGAGAATTTTTCCGGATAGTGTTCTTTTATGAGCATGGGATAGAGCAGGCCGCCCAATGCCACGATCGTCACGCCGGAGGCCCCGGTGAATGCTGTAAAGAATGCACAAGTTACTAATACCACAATTGCCAACCCACCTGGTATCCAGCCAAATACTGCCTGAGACAGATTGACCAATCGATGAGGTGCATTGCTCTCTGCCAACATGTACCCTGCAAATGCAAAGAGTGGAATCGCAACCAGCGGCGGCATATCCGTGAGACGATAGAGCTCAATAATAACAGCCGATATATCAATTCCGGAAACAAAGAATAAATAAAGTGCCAGAGCTCCAAAAATAGTGAAGAGAGGAGCACCGGACAGCATGAGCAATACAATAAGAGCTACAATCAGCCAAATGGTCATGCTGTTGCTCCTTTCTGAACCGCTTTCTCCGCATCAATTACTGCGCGAACAATGAAATGGAATACAAGCAAGCCAAATCCTACCGGAATGATAATCTGCGCATACCAGGAAGGAACCTCGCCAAAGACGGTATTTTTATTGGCAATTTCGAAATCGATGAACGTCAGCGATGCGCGGAATAAGAGAAAACACACAAAAGCAGCGAAGATGTTCGTGAGCGTGCCAACAGCTCTTTTAAGCCGTTCGGGCAGGTAGCGTGTTAATGCATCGATATTAATATGACGTTCACCGCTCGTAGCAAGCGCTGCTCCAAGGAATCCTATCCACAACACGAGATGGCGCAAAAGAATATCTCCCCAGACAATACCGCCGGAGAAAATATTTCGCAGTACGACTTGTCCAAATGCCATGATAAGCATAGTGAGAAGGAGAATAATAAGCACTGCCCCTTCAATCTTATTGAGAATGGAATCAACAGCTTTCAGTATCTTCATTTCTTTTTCGTACTCTTTCTAAAATCTTCCGCAACTTTTTCAACGCGATTCATAAAGTCTTCATCATACATTTTTCCAACGAGCATCCGGCGCGCGCGAAGTCCGGCGGCCATATACTCCTGTACTTCTTTATCGTTCGCTTCGGTAAATGTAATGCCGCGTTTCTTAAGCTCGGTAAGTGAATTCTTATTATCCAGACGACCAGCTTCGGTAAGTTTCTTCATATAGATACGACCATTACGGATAAGAATCTCCTGTAAATCTTTTGGCATGGTGTCGTAATATTTTTTGGAAAGAAGTACAGCCCCAGACGAACATGTGAGCGGATAATCAGCCATAAATTTTGCTTGCGTATACCATTGCAGTGCGATTGCGGCATACGGAGTTGTATAGAATGCATTGACAAGGCCGGTTTGCAGCGATGTACGGACGTTATCAAATGAAAGAGGAATCGGTTTGATATCTAATGCGCGGAAGGCTGTTTCCGCCACAGGATCGCCATCCCACACCCACATTTTGAGCTGCTTGATATCATCCGCTTTCTTGATCGGAGAATTGCTGAACACATAGACAAATCCGACCTCTGACCAACCAAGCAGCACATATCCGCCGGCTACAAACGCTTGTTGTAATTCTTGATCGAATACTTGGTACAGATTATCAGCTTCTTCACTGCTTCGAATCAGGAATGGCGTATCGAGAATACGCTCTTTGGGCGCAATTTCTCCGAGCCCGACACCGGTAAAACCTGCAGCATGCAGTTGTCCTACACCGATTTTTCGGATCACCGTCTTTTCATCTCCTTGCACTCCGCTCGGATACATACGAAAACCAAGCCGCCCATCGCTTTCTTTTCGAATCGCAGCATCATACTCTTTCATCACATTCATCCACGTGCTGCCATCCGGTGCAATGGAAGCGAATTTGATGGTGTATTGCTGACTCAAAGCAGTTGAGAGTACTACAGCAACGAATAGTTGAGTAAAAAAAATGATTTTCATAAATCGTTTTGTCATCTCTATGGTCCTTTTAGAATAATTCGTTTGATTGCGCCAGCAGTTTCCGCGCTTTCTTTTTTGCGACAATATTGGCAAGACGCGCTTCCGGTAAAATATCCGGGGAAGCTTCCTCCACCTGTTTCAGTAATGATTCAAACAACGGCTGGTTTTGTGTCGCCACAGCGTATGTTCGGGCATAATACAATTGCGTCATTAAAAATTTTCCGCCATTGAGTGCAAGACACTTCTCAAAATATTCTTTCGCTTTATCGGGATTTCCGCCGAGCGACTTCGGCGTACTGCCTTCGATAGTGCCAAGAAATAAATACGCACCGCCATAATAGAATGAAGGATTTTTTTCTGCTACAAATTCAATAAGAGCGTTTACTTTACTTAAATCGGCAAGACCTGCAACATCAGTGCGAGTGATATTGATATAGCTTCCCCAGCTGAACGCAGTCCAAAAAATGGCGGGGACATCATCCTTATCAAAGGTATTTACTGCTTCACGAAATGCCGTAATATTGCTATCCAAAGCCTCCTTAAATTTTTTATTTTTCATGAGAACTCGCATTCCATATTCTTTTGCGCGCAAATAAAAAACGCGTGCCCGCTCCACACTGTCATCCTCGCAAAAAGCCAATGCATAGGCATTGAACCCTTCCGCTGCAAATGTAAGAAACTGTTCGTTCTCCGGATCGCTCTTGATCATTGCCTCGATGAGTTTGAGGTTGCTCCCAAGCGCCTCGTGTGCCAATTGCAAATCAGATTCTTCGTAGAATGCTGATAGCCCATTATCGAGAATACCGCCCATTGAGCGTAGCGCAATGGTCTGGATACAGCCTTCCAAGAGAAACACTGCAATACTGCACACTATAATTCTCTTCATAGTTTTCATTTCTTTGTCAATACCGTTATGAATTTTGAGGTGTTCTCTAGTATTCTAGATGATGTGTTGATAAAAAATATAGGGAAAAATGTGGGAGATTCAAAGATAACTGTATGAAGAGTTTTTCATATATAGAGGATCTTTATGATAGTTTTCCTCTGTTGCACACGTACACAGGATCCAGTCATTCGATAATTTCCTTAGAGCAGAATCTACAACTTGAATCTATTACTCCTTCAATAATCATAGAATTCCATTCTTTTTTTCTTCCCATTTGACACTTTTCCGATAAACGAGTAACTTCCCCAAGTATAATATCGTGACTACTACATCATAAGAAAGATCATTATGCGCATCCTTGTGATTGAGGACGAACAGAAGGTTGCCCGTTTTCTCAAAAAGGGCTTAGAAGCTGAGGGGTATGAAGTTGAAACCGCCGCCGATGGAAAGACCGGCGAGAAGTGTGCTCGAACAGAAGTGTACGATCTCATCCTGCTTGATGTCTTGCTTCCCAAGAAAAATGGTTTTGAAATCCTGCGCGATTTGCGGAAAGACGAAATCCGAACTCCAATCTTGATGCTGACAGCTCGCAGTGCAACGGAGGATATCGTGGGTGGGCTTGATCAGGGCGCGGATGATTACTTGACGAAACCATTTGCCTTTAACGTATTGTTAGCACGTATTCGCTCATTGATGCGCCGAGGTACGGTCAGGACAAAACTTAAATATGCCGATCTTATTTTGGACACCGTTGCACATACAGCCAGCCGTTCCGGTACTCCCATTGAGCTGACTGTACGCGAGTATGCTCTCATCGAATATTTTTTACGTCACCGCGGTGAATTAATTTCACGCCAGGAGCTTTCAAGGGATATTTGGGGATACAATTTTGATCCGGGCACAAATGTCGTAGATGTGTATGTCAACCACCTGCGAAAAAAAATCGATGCCGACTTCTCGATGAAGCTTCTTCAGACCGAACGTGGTAAAGGGTACTATCTTTCTGACAAAAAGTTGTCATTCAAATCCGCCAAAGGAACGTCGGCGGGCATGTCTGCATGAAAATACTTCATTCCATCCGCACAAAACTTTCATTGTGGTATGCCGCAATTCTTGGCGTCACACTTCTCGGCTCAGGTGTCATTGCCTATGTTGCATCGCGATCCTCGCTCCTCGATAATCTGGACTATTCCTTAAAGAACGAAGTGCAATGGGTGAACGAATTTATCGGACCGCAAGCGAAGAAAGTAAAAATAAAACGAGCCGCACTCAAAGAACTGCAGGAACTCAAACGCAGCGCCGCACAGCAGGAAGAACAACCGGAAGTAATTGACACAAGCGCCGGTAAGCGCGCAGAAATAGACGAGATGTGGAACCAGATTTACCAGCATACCCTGCTGAGTCCGAGGCGCCACTACATTCAGATTCTTGACCGCAACGGCGACTTGCTGTACCGATCTCAAAGTCTGCGCGGGCACACGATTAGCTACAACGAAATTCCGTATCAATGGATCAACGTCGTCAGTACGAAGGGCCCGGATAACCAGGAGATTCGTCTCGCGTTGACACAAAACGACTATGTCAAGATTTTTGTCGCTTACCCGCTGGAACCGGTGTACGAAGTAACGGACAGTGTTTTCTACAACTTCCTCTTCATCACGCCATTGGCGTTATTGATCTCTGTTATCGGCGGGTGGTTTCTGGCGCACAAATCGCTTAAGCCCGTTGATGAACTCACGAAGACAGCAAAAGAAATTACTGCGCAAAATCTTAGCCGCCGACTTCCAACGCATCGCGTCAATGACGAACTTGGACGGCTCACAGAACAATTCAACGATATGATCAGCCGCTTGCAGGCATCATTCGTGCAAATTCAGCAATTCTCCGCAGATGCGTCGCACGAGTTACGGACGCCGCTTACAATTATGCGCGGTGAAATTGAAGTCGCGCTGCGCAACCAACGAATGTCCAAACAAGCACGCGAACTTTTCATGAGCATGAACGATGAATTAGTCCGGCTCTCCTCGATCGTTGAAAGCCTGATGATCCTGGTAAAATCGGATACCGGGCGATTGGTATTCAACATGCAGCCGGTCGCGCTGGATGAATTCATCCACCAACTCTTTGAAGAGGCACAAGTACTTGCTGAAGCAAAAAAGATCAAGATAAAATTGGAGCGCTCCGAGGAGTTGCACATCAAAGGAGATGCCGCACGTTTGAAGCAGCTTTTCTTGAATCTCATCGATAATGCCATCAAATATACACAACCGCACGGGCTTGTGACACTTTCACTAAAAAAGGATACTGGGAATGCAGTTATAATGATCAAGGATAACGGTATCGGTATTCCACGAAAGGATCAAAGTAAAATATTTGAGCGATTTTACCGCGTAGAGCGAAGCTCCGGAAACGATGAAAACACCTCCGGTAGCGGTCTCGGCCTCCCCATTGCCAAATGGATCGCGGAAGCGCATAATGGCTCAATCGAAGTAAAAAGCAAAGAAGGCAAGGGAAGCACTTTCACTATCCAGCTACCGATTCTGTAGAACACCTTGTCAGAAAAGTAAAAAGAACTGACTCAGTGTTATCGATTTTTTTGTTGAGCGGGGGACTCTTTCCTTTTTAAAATGGGTAGGCCGCTTCCATTTTTAAGTGGAGTCTAATTATTTGTTTGAGATTATAGCTATAACTAAGGTTTTTTCTTTCTCTCAAAAAATAATCCCGGTTCGCCTTCCATTTTTTTATGATTTTCCGTTGTAATGTCTTGAAGTAAGGAAATATCGGACGACGATGAATGCCACATAGTAGTTGATAGACTATACCATTCAGTATAATTGGTATCCTTAGAAGAAGGTGCACCATAAAGCCGAGTGAAGTACCCTTTGATCCTTTTGATTTCAGACTTACCTTCATTTGTTATTGAAGGTAAATAAGTTCCTTTCCCTGTCTTCCTATTGCAGAGTGAGAAGTCAGTGATAAAAACGCGTTCAACAGTCCCTTGCTGATCGAAATAAATTATTAATTTAACTGAATCTCCACAAAATAATGTTCTGCGTGACATCGAATATACTTTTGCATAACTATAATTAAAGTCTGATAGCCCTGCGACATATATATTGCTCAGTCCCTTTACCTGATTTACGGTCATACCATAAGATAGTGATCCAAAGATAGTTGTATCAACTAGAATATCTGATGATTGATACTCCGTCCGTTCTATATGAGATGATGTATCTATATCTTTCAAAGATATCTCAAGTAATAATCCTTCATAATTTGGACTCCAATCATAAATCTCCCTATTTAGAAATACATGAACGTACTTTGATGAATCAATGAGGACATCCCATTCAGCTCTTTTGTTAAGATGATTTGTCTGCTTTTCAATGGGTGGGCCTAATTCATTAATAACTATATTTCGCAATTTGACAAAAGCTGCCTCCATATTTTCAATTGTTTTGCTGTCAAAGCTAATCGAAATTAGATGCAACTTAGAACCATTGTAATACGAAAACCACCACACACCGACTGTGAAACCACAGAGATTTCCTCCTTTGAATACGATACTGCCCGTGTCGACTATGTTGGTTGGAATAACATTTGGATATTTTTCAATTTTTGTTTTTATTGAAATCCAATCATCGTCCCATTTCACATCGAGTAACCCTTTCTTCAAATTAAGTTCATCTAACGATGGATCGGAACTTTTTTCTATCGGATTGTTAATGATTACTATTAGCAAAAGTATTGCACAGACCAATATTGCGATAATCAGTAGTTTATCTAGCCGTTTCACATTGATCTCCTTTATTCATATCGGTCAAATCCAATTCTTTGTATACTTGCAATAGTTATATTCGTCTAATCTTTTGAGTGGATATCGCTTATTGTATCGCTTGATTTTCGCTGTTTGCTTTGCAACCATTTTCAAAAAAATTAAATATCCTTGACCATTCCTACCTGTTTTATATAGTTTGATTCCATACCCCTTTTCAGCAATTCTACGGTCCCATAGTGGGAAAAACTTAGGAGCGAGAAGATGCAATGTCTTTGCCGCACCTACTGGACCACGTGGATGTTCGAAATCTTGAAATAAGCATACAAGAAGTCCCTCTTGACTGACAGATGGAAGACGGATAGAACGTTTTCGATATGAAATGAGGGCATCCTTGTGTTTGGAAATGTTTTTATCTAAAACAACCAAGTCTGACTCTGTAAATTTCTTGAAACGATAAACTTCTCGATTCCAAGTTAGAAGCAGGGCGGAGATTGCTTCGGCTACAGTAACAGAAGTTTTTCCTTTGAGTGAAAGAGAAACAAGATCGTTTGCAACCTTGTAGAATAAATCTCTCGGTTCGTTCTTTATGTAAACTTCATGTGCCTTCTCAAGTTGTTTCTTCGATGGGGTTTTCATTGGATTCCCCTAAATGGAAAACCACCTTATGGATGGTCGCTCCGCCAATCCGCCCAAAATATGGCGGACGCACAAAACGCGAAAGACGGCGGATAAAAAGTTGCCGCACTGATAATTATAGGTTTAGGTTTTATGAAACATTTGCTCAGGATCAATATTGTAAACCAGCTTGCAGTGTTACATTCCATTTTCCATGTATATTTGGCCTATGCGTTATTGAAAAGGAGCGTCCATTTTTTCTGTACTGAATCGTTTCTTCATCTCCAGAAAAGTATTTGAATCCATTTTCTTCGAGTTCCTCTATCATCGCTGTCTTGGTGCGAAGCGCCTCATATTGGGTTAGACCCGCTACAACATATGCAGCAAATTCAACTGCGTCTACGTTGCGCGCAAATGAATAGACCTCTCCATGATCTCTGTCATAGACCCAATGTATGGACTCATCTGTTTCTTTTATGATATCTGGTTTACCTAATTCGCTGCGCAGCATTTTTGCACTTTGTCCCAGACGTTTAAAAACTTCATTCGAAAGATATCCTTTCGCTTGAACTTGACCACATCCAATTACAATTGATGTAATGGACATGACTACAAATAACCGAGCCCATTTGGAAATTTGTTCCCAGCTCGTTGTAGAACTTTGATGCGTTTTCATTTTGGTCTCCTTGTTTTAATGGCACGCGTTCTATTATTCTGCTCATTAAATCAATTTCAAGTCACTTCTTTCTACACCATCCTATTTCTTTATAGTTAGAAATATTTGAATCCATTTTCATTAAGCTCATATATTCGAAATTGTACTAAACGAAACAAGTTCCATTTTATTTATTTGACTCTGTCCTTTTTAAAATAATTAGGAAGCACCAATTAATCTTTTAAATTTCATGTTATACATCTATGCAGTGAGTTATTCAAACCCAGTAAAATTTAATTGCCGTATTTTTGAATATTTGTATCCGATTAAATTTATATAATAAGCTTCATCCGTTCCAATTATAATGGTTTTAAAAACTCGTGAAATTGAAATATTTGTATTTTCACGCATAATATTTACATTTGAATAATTAGTCTTTCCATTAAATGTTTCACTAGGCCAAATTACCCTGCTAAAACGTTCAGACCCAACTATTTCAGATTTGAGAATAACCGCTAAGCCCGATATACCATTTCTTGTTACCTTGAGATACCACAATGACGGGATGAAATATGCGAGTGCTGTGCGTCTAATATTATCATGGTTCTTAACAAAAATCTCAACCGTATCTGGCAGAATTTCATTATTCTTCCAGCGGGTATGGAAAATATACTGGAATTCATAATTCTCAATCATTCCTCTATAAAAATATTTAGGCCTTTTTTGACCAACAAGGGAAGAAATATATTTTAGTTTATTCGTACTAACCGTATCTGTTTGTTCTATTTGCGAAGCATCCTCGAGATATTTTTTGGCATCATCAATAAAACCCAGTTTTTGTAAACTATCCGCGATGATTATCAATTTGTTGATTCGACGAATTACATCAGTAGCTTTTTTGTAGATTAAACTTGCACGTCTATTCTCAGACGTATCTGATATTTCGCTCCTTGTTGTCTCGTATGTGCTTATGACATCACGATACTTATGCTGCTTGAAAAGATCCTTTAATGTGTTCACTCTCTGTTGGTCGCTGGGGCCACAGGAAGAAAGAAGAAATAAGACCACTATCGTAATAGAAGAGAGACAAATGAAAAAAAAGAAAGGTATCCCTTGATTCAATCTATTTGACATAATGTTTATCCTTTCCCCTCGTATAACCTCGCGTGGAATTCAAGACAGGCAAATCCCAATAAATATCTTCAAATTCTTTGAGAAGCTTTTGTTCAAGTTTTTTGCCTTTAACTTTCCACAATGATACCACCTTATTGTTATTCGGTTATTACTATCCGATTTAATTCGACAAAGCCTGTTCGATGCAGTGTGTGGACCAAAATGATTTAATAATTCTTTGCGAAGAGACTTCTTTGACATCCCGATTTTTAGAATTCTAGTTGTTTTATGATACCGGTTATATAAAGAAGATTGTAGTATCTTATAGACACCTGGTGAATGCAGAACTAATTTTGATATTGATGCTTTGTCAAAGCATACCTTCTTCCATTTATCACACATCAAAATATTCTTCCCTATGTGTGTAATAATATCCTAAAAACATTTATTACATTCTGGTATTTTACCAGTGGAGCACTTGAATGCAAGTAAAAAAGCTTTCTCTACACCATCAGGGGCTTGGTGACACTTTACCCAAGAAAATTCTAATTTCTTATGTTTTTTGATTCTTATGCTAGCACAATGATAATGTCGTGCTAATTTTAATTTTGAGGCGCGAATCCCTCTAAGAAGATTTATTAATCGTTGTCTTATATCTTGTTTTCCTTTTCCTGCACTTCCAATATAGATTATATCGGAATGCGTAGGTTTTGGTTTAGAGGTTTCTCTTATCACATAAACACCTTTTACCTTTTTGGGGATATTGCTAACTTCCTCAGCAGAAAAGTTTTTCCAATTGCTCCAACTATTCATCGTTGTACCTCATATCATAGTTTAAGGTGCCGCCTAACGGATGGCGGCTCCGCCAAACGACCGGCGGACAAGTTCCGCCCAAAGATAGAGCATGATTGAATCATTCAACGCTACATAACTGTAAATATCAAAAAGATCATCTTCGGCACTGGTGTCGATGAAAACAATAAATTTTTTCATCTTTGAACGCCTTTATTCGTTTCTCGAGATTTGAGAAAGACTCGTTCAATGATTTCACTTTGCCCTTTTTGATATTATTCTTACTGAGAGTGAGGATTTTGAGTAATGCAAGTGTCTCTTGCATGCGCTCGTAGCTTCTCATGTCCTGCACCACAACTTTTGCCTCGCCGTTATGAGTTACGACAAGAGCCTGTTGAGTGTTCGTAATAGTACGGATCAATTCAGACGCGTGCGCCTTTAAATAACTAATTGGTTTAACAGCAGTGCTTAATTTCATAGCGACCTCTTTTAGTTTGACTATACTATAGTCCTAATAGTAGTCGTATTCAAGTGTGAGACTTTATCGCCTGTTTTTCTGCCGAAGCGCTTTCAGAACGGCTGGCGGAACAAACTTGCTCACATCACCGCCCAGCCGCGCAATTTCTCGAACAACATTGGAACTGAGGTATGTGTATTTTTCTGTCGGCATGAGAAAGATGGTCTCCATCTTCTCATCTAACTTCCGGTTCATCAACGCCATCTGCAATTCGTACTCAAAGTCTGTCATTGCTCGCAGCCCGCGAACGACGGCAATGGCTTTCTTTTGCCGTACGTAATCCACTAAGAGTCCCTGAAAAGAATCGACCTCTACATTCTTGTAACGCTTCGTCACTTGCCGGAGAAGCATGATACGCTCTTCTTCTGTAAAAAACGGATTCTTTGTCGTGTTCCGGGCGACAGTAATAATGACTCTGTCGAAGAGCTTGAGCGCGCGCTCAAGAATATCCAGATGCCCGTTTGTTACGGGATCGAATGTTCCGGGGTAGATGGCAATTTTCATCTCACGTCCTTGGATGTGTGGGTGGAACAATGGCTGTCAGAATCAACACAGTCGTTTGACCGAACGGTTTTTTGAGAATCTCATACTTTTGCTCATCCAAATCTATCATGGATTCGCGGCTGTGTTCCATCACGACGTAGGAACCATGACGCACCGCTCCGGAATCATAAATAGCATTCGGCAGCAGACCGATGTTTTCCAACTTATACGGCGGATCCACGAAGACGAGATCATATGCCCGCTTCATATTCTTCAGATACCAAAACACATCCGCTTGATACACGGAACATTGCGCCTCACATCCGAGCGATGCAACATTCTTTTCCAGCACATCCAGCGGCTTTCTTGATTTATCGATGAACGTGACATTCTTGACACCACGACTGATCGCTTCCAAACCGAGGCTGCCGCTGCCGGCAAATAAATCGAGCACTTCCAGATCATCAAAATCGATACGGTTTGTGAGAATGTCAAAGATCGTTTGCTTCGCGCGGTCCGTTGTTGGACGAACCGATAGATCAGGTACCGATTCTAGTAAGCGGCCGCGAAAGTCACCGGCGATAATTCTCATTTCGTGCGTAACGCCAGGCCGATTGCTGCAGAGAATCGGTAGCCATCTTTGATAAACGATGGATTGAGATTCTTTGCGGCAACAAGTTTGCGAAATGGATTCAGCGCCAATGTTTGTTTAATCCCGGTTGTTGTCCGGAGCGACATGACCAAACTTTTTGTGACATCGACCCCATGCAGAAGCAATGCTGCCGGTGTACTATTATCTTTTCGCTTCAGATATTTCAGGTATTCCAAAATATATTTATCCGGATATAGTTCACCGTTATAGAGGAACGATCGATAATCTGTCATCTGCCCGTTATGAATGACACTTGCATCGATACCGCTTTTACGAAGCCCGATGAGTACGATATCGTGTTCAAGTATTTCAGGGTAGTTTGTGATGAGAGTCTTTTCCGTGCTGAATTGATCAATATCGATAATGTTCAGTTTCATTTTCAGTCCGACCACGGCTTTCTGTAGGAAAGCAACCAATCCGCGGTGCACCGCAACCATAAATGTTTGTTGGGCTCCGGCATTTTCAATCGGCAATCCATGAGAATCGGTTATAAATTCTCTTGGTGATGAATGAGGATAGTATTGATCAACTTCCCACTGAAGATATTGAGAGAGATCCTTGCCGGTCAGACCGGGTTCCACAGGAATGATATTAATAAAAAGCGGATCAGGCGGCAGCGCAAACGAAATATATTCCGTCGAGACCTTATGCTGCTTCATCATTTCTTTCAACTCTCTCACAAACATACTCAACTGCGGGTGATCTGCCGAGATGGTTGCACCCGTGCGGGTAAAATCCATGGTCGTATCGCGTTCAGCCAATACGGTGACGATTGACTTCCTCTTCTTATGCTCAACCTCGGCTAATTGGATTTTTCCTCTGAGGAACGAAACGCCGACATAATAAGTTGATTTCATGTGTGGAATCTCTCGATGGGTGGTGGCTATTGAGTTGTAATCATAGGACTGAGACGTTCCAATTTGTTTTTACTTATTCCTTTAATAGCGCGAAGATCTTCAATTGTGGTAAATTTTCCTCTCTCTTTGCGATACTTCAGAATGTGTTCCGCTGTCGCTTCGCCGATTCCCGGCAAATCCATCAGTTGCTGCTCTGTCGCTGTATTGATATTGAGCTTTCCGGATTCTTTTCCGGTTCTCATGCTTGTCGGAACAACACTCACACTGTCTTCCGGTGCCGCGCTGAGTACGGCAAACGTGCTATCTGATGCGCGATAATCAAACTGCGGTAAAGCCGGAAACGTTGCCTGATATAAACGAATAGTCGCACCAATAATCATTGTTGTAACCAAAAACAGAATCACATTCCGTTCAGTTTTCGTTAATGCCAACCATTCCACAATACGTTTCAACATATCCGATCAAGAAAAAACATCTTTCACCTTATCGAAAAAAGACCGGTCGGTGTTGAGACGATCCTCTTCGCTTGGGTTTACATGCTCGCACGTCGAAAGGTCGCGCAGCAATTCTTTTTCTTTCGCATTGAGTTTTGCAGGCACCCATACATTCACACGCACGAGTTCATCACCGCGGCCGTAGTTATTCAAATGTGGAATACCACGCTCGCGCATTCGAAGCATTCTGCCTCCTGGTGTTCCGGAATCAATGGCAAGCTTTGCTTTTCCTGTAAGCGTTGGAATTTCCACATCGCCGCCAAGCGCTGCTGTCGGGTAACTGATCCATAATTCATAGATGATATCGTCACCATTGCGCTTGAAGTGCTGATGCGGTTCTTCTTCGATAACAACAATGAGATCACCGGCGGGGCCGCCCCGACGCCCAGCATTCCCTTGACCCTGAAGAGGAATATAGTTTCCTTCCGTCACACCGGCGGGCACGTTCACCTTAATAGTCGATTCACCTTGTACGCGTCCTTCACCATGACAGCTTAAACACGGGTCTTTCACAATGCGCCCTTCGCCTTCGCAGGAAGGACATATCGTGATATTGACAAACTGACCGAACATAGAACGCGATACTTGCCGCAGTTCACCACTGCCGCCGCACTGAGGGCAGGTCGATTTGCCACTGGATGTCTTTGCTCCGCTTCCACTGCATATATCGCATTTTTTCTGACGCTTCACCTTAATCTTCTTTTCAACACCGCTGGCGATTTCTTCCAATGTCAAAGAAAGGCGAACACGCAAGTCTGAACCCGGCTGCCCGTGTTGTGTAGAAGAACGCCGCCGAGATCGTTGACCACCGGTGAACATTTCCTCGAAGATTGAACCGCCAAAGCCGCCTGAAAAAACATCACTAAAGGTGCTAAAAATATCATTGATGTCATGGAAGTCACGGTAATTCGTACCGCGCAGACCTTCATGTCCATACTGGTCGTAGCGTTGTTTTTTTTCTGGGTCACCCAACACTTCGTATGCTTCTGCCGCTTCCTTAAATTTTTCTTCCGCTTCTTTATTCCCGGCATTACGGTCAGGATGGTGCTTCATAGCCATCTGCCGATACGCTTTTTTGACTACCTCCGGTGTTGCACTGCGATCAACTCCCAATATTTCGTAAAAATCTCTTTTTGCCATAGTCTTTACTTATTTTCCAGAAGTGCCGGTTGGCGATTCATCTGGAGTGGACGAAACAACCACCTTTGCATGTCGAATGACTTTATCGTTCAATGTATATCCCTTTTCAACTTCTTCAAGAATCGTATGATATGGTACATCGGTACGCGGAATTTGCATCAGTGCGTCATGATACTCAACGCTAAATTCTTTTCCCACTGTATCGAATGACTTGACACCGCGCCCTTCCAGCACCTTCACGAGTTTCTGATAAATCAACTCAATGCCTTTCACGAGTGCATCGTTGTCTTTGCTTTCTTTCCTGTGCTTCAGTGAGCGTTCAAAATCATCAAGCACCGGCAGCAAATCCTCCACCAATGATTCTGTTGCATACTTGAAAATGTTTGTTGTTTCACTTTCGATGCGGCGTTTATAGTTATCGAACTCCGCTGCTTTCCGTAACAGTAAATCTTTATACTGGTCAACCTGCTTTTGAAGCTCCTCCATGTGGAGAGCTGACTCAGTCGCCTCCGGTAATTCAGGCGGAGTACTTATCTCTGGTTTTAATTCTTTTCCGGTTCCGTTGTTATTATTTTCCAATTCGTTTTCTGCCATAATTCCTTTAAAAATATCGTACAATCAAATGTGCAATGTTCTTTTTTCTATGCACTTAACATTTTTGCAATTGTCTGGGCAACATAATCCACCAAGGGAATGACTTTGCTGTAATTCATGCGCGTCGGACCGATTACACCGACACGCCCCGTCACTCCCTCGACATCGTATATTGCCGTTACAAAGCTGTATTCTTTTGTTGTCTCGTCTTTATTCTCTGTTCCGATCGTTACCACAAAACCTTTTTGAAGTTCATCATGCTTTTCTAAAAGGTGAACAATAATATCTTCGTTTTCGATCAGCTCGATCACGGAACGAAAATTCTTCGGGTCTATGAATTCCGGATGCTCAATGATATTCTTTGTGCCGCCAATCAGGACTTTGTCACGTTCTTTGGAATCGGTGAACAGTTGATCGACTGATTCAATAAAGAGGCGTATCAGTCCTGTCTGTTCACTCTGCATGTCCCGAACCCGGTCCACAAATGAATCGCGAATTTCATGCAGTGTTAATCCTGATAACCGTTCATTCAATAAATGGCCAACCTGATCGAGGTGATCCCTCCGGACTTCAACTCCTATCTCCATCATAATCGTGCGCACTATTCCGGTGCGAATGGAAATCACGACGAGCAGCTTGGAACTCGCGATCGGAATAAGTTCGATCTTTTCAAATATACCGCTGCTGAGATGCGGTGATGTTACAATACTGAGTTGATGTGAAATCTTGCCGAGCAGCTTCGAAGTCTCGCGCAGCATTTCATCGGCATCGTTTGTTTGATCCAGCTGTTGATGAATCCGCAGTTTTTCATCATCGCCAAGTTGCTGCATTTCCATCAGATAATCAATATAAAATCTGTACCCTAGATCGGTTGGCACCCTGCCTGCCGATGTATGCGGATGAGACAAAAAACCCAGTTCTTCCAGGTCTGCCATGACATTACGGATAGATGCAGCGCTCAAGCTGGATTCAAAATGCTTGGAGATATATCGCGAACCCACCGGAATAGCCGTTTGAATGTAGTTATGCACTACATGGTGCAGAATGCTTTGCTCACGTTCATTTAACGCTTGGTTATTATCGGTCACTTCTCCCATACAACATCTTTATCTCCAATACAAAATTAACCATTAAACGCTCCGTTGTCAAGGTAAGCACTCAATGAGTACGAGTGCTCAGAAACATGTATCGAATTCTAAAAACGCCGCAGTGTCTGGGAAATTGCATCGCCCCACATTTCTTCTTATCTTATCGCCGGAATGAAAGCAAAACTCATACTCGAAAACGGCACAATCTTCACAGGAGAGTCATTTGGTGCACATGGCGAGACAACTGGTGAAGTCGTATTCAATACCAGCCTTACCGGTTACCAAGAAATCCTTACCGATCCTTCCTACAACGGACAAATCGTGACAATGACTTATCCGCTTATCGGGAACTATGGTGTTAATGGCGACGATCTCGAATCAGTCAAACCGCAAGTTGCGGGGTTTATTGTGAAGGAATATAGCACTTTCCCGAGCAATTTCCGCTCGACGGAAAGTCTTGGCGATTGGCTGGCAAAACATAACATTACCGGCATTCAAGGTATCGACACACGGATGTTGACGAAGATGATCCGCTCTGTGGGAGCAATGCGTGGAATAATTTCTACAGAAGATTTAGACGACAAGAGCTTGCTTGCCAAAGTAAAAAAATCGCCGCACATGGCTGGCCTCGACCTCGCAAGCCGTGTCACCACAGACAAATCTTATACTTGGAATAAAATCGATACCACACCATTCGCGCTTCCAGCAATACATTCCAGCGGTAAGAAGTGGAATGTCGTCGTCTATGATTATGGTGTCAAACAAAACATACTTCGGCGATTGACTTCCTACGGATGCAACCTCACTGTTTTACCTGCACAGACTCCCGCAGATGAATTATTGAAGATGAATCCGGACGGCATATTCCTTTCTAATGGTCCCGGCGATCCGGCAGCGGTAACATATGCCATTGAGAATATCAAGAAACTTATCGGAAAGAAACCCATCTTCGGAATTTGCCTCGGCCACCAATTGCTGGCGTTAGCATTAGGAGGGAAAACATTCAAGTTAAAATTTGGCCATCGCGGCGCAAACCACCCTGTAAAGAATTTAAAGACTGGATCGATTGAAATCACATCGCAGAACCACGGTTTCGCGGTCGATCCGGATTCACTGGATCCTAAGTCTATCGAAATTACACATACAAACCTAAACGACAATACAAATGAGGGATTCTGTCATCGTTCTTTGCCGATCTTCTCGGTACAATATCATCCGGAAGCTTCTCCCGGTCCCCACGACAGCGACTACCTTTTCGCGCGATTTGTAGAAACAATGCAGCGATAATAGCACTAAACGCTATGTCTCACTAACCTTTTTAGTTCTAGTTGTGCATCCATTTCGACCAAATGAAGAATCAGGAATATTGATTTTGGTCACAACAATAGAAAAAACCAAGAAACACTATTGTAAGTTTTGTTCTTTTTTTATAGTTTCATATAAATAATTTTATATTCACATGTAACATAATTTACTAATCACATCACAATCAACTTTCGGAGGTTATATGCAAAAGATACTATCATGTGTGCTCATTGTACTATTGGTCGCTATCGTCGGGTGTAAAAAAGACTCCAGCAGTAATCCCATAAATCCAAATACTCCAGCCGGCAATCTCTACGGTTCTGGATCGATATCATTCACTGCAGGCTCGCTCGGGAATCTTAGTTTTAGCGGATCATGGGCCGTCACATCTAGTGGAAACACTGGTACCCAAGTAGAAGCGTTAACCGGAACAAGTAATTCGGTAGTCATTGGAAATACATGGCATAGCTCTAGCAATTGGGATATGGTTACTTTGCTGCTCTGGACTAATGGCACTGGTACCGATACTGTTGGTATCACCGACAATGGATTTTCATTCACGTTCTTAAAAGGAGGCACATCAAGCACCGATATTTCTAACGAGTACACTCTGACGAGCGGCACATGCCACGTAACGAGTTTTTCTTCAACTGGGATGCAAGGGACCTTCAGTGGTACTGCTGCGAAATCTGATCAAAGCACGGTTACCATCACAAATGGTACGTTTAATGTAACATTTGGAACCGCAGGAATGTAAAAAAAACCAGGCTGTTTATAATTTTCTTTTTGAAAAACACCAACGCTCGGAATGAACGCTGGTGTTTTTTTTAGGTGAGAATTGAGTGAAATAACCAGGACATAATTTTAGAAAAGCCTTTATAATAATGAGCCGGATTCGAAAACATCCGGCTTTTTTTATCCGTAGTACATGAGATTTTGTGCTTATGAATATTACCTCGGAATTACCTGGAATATTTTAAGAATTGGAAGAAGAATTTTTACAGCGAATATACTCAGAATAGAACCAACGAGGAACAAGATGATCCCCACTATCGCCCACCGCTTTTGCACTCGTTGAAACTGTTCAACGCTTTTCCAATGTTTATTCTGCCAAGCCCATTCATTCCCTTTGAATCCTAATACAAATGCCATGAGAACCCCGACAACCGGAATAACACAGAGCAGCGCAATATAGGTCCTGTTGAACAATCCCCATAATGCATTAAGAAAAAAGGCGCCCCAGTTCCATGTTTGAATTTCTGAAGGAACGTCAGAATCCTTTCCTTGTCCTGATGTGTTTTCCATACAAGAATTCTATTTTCCTGATGATGGGATGCCTACAATCAAATACGGCAAAATAGATTACTAGTTTCTAATTCCAGTGTCGAAATAGTAGAAATTTTTTAGCCAAACCACAACCACCAATGCTCTGAGAACACAGGCTTTGAATAACTTTAATCGCCGGGGAGAAATATCACTTACAGATTGTGTGTTCTTCATTTCAAGTTAAATTTTTTCCATGAAAAACAATCGCACTCCCAGTCCGATGAGCACTGTACCTGTGATCCTTTGTCTCCATACGGAGAATTTCCCGTCTTGTGTAAACCTATTACTCATGGAAGCTACAAAAATCGCCAACAGGGACTCATACACAATATCCAGAATTGCCAGAATCGCTCCCAGTGTAATAAATTGCAGAATAACCAAGCCGCGCCGGGGATCAACAAATTGAGGAACAAATGCTATGAAAAAAAGTGCAACTTTCGGATTTAAGACGCCGGTGATAAAGGCTTTTGCAAAAGGTCCTGTTGAGCCTCTGACCATTGTGCTTGCAGATGTTTTGCCACTTTCTTGTTGAGAGAATGCTTTGATCCCCAGATAGATTAAATATACAGCTCCCAGATATTTGACAATAGTATAGGCCACGGCTGATGTTGCCAGGATAGCTGACAATCCGATCGCGGCTGCGATAGCATGAACAAATATTGAGGTATTGAGCCCTATTGCCGTTATGATGCCTGCATTTCTCCCTTCACTGATGGTTCTCGCTATCACAAGTGCCTGGGCCGGACCCGGCGCTAGAATGATAACGATACTCGCCGTTATAAACGTAATCAACGTAGTCGAATCGTACATTTGTAATACCCAAAAGAAAGTATTTAAATTGGAAGGAGCTATTTCTCCGGTCTATTCAATGCCGAATACCGACACGAGCAATTGTGTTGCAATAGTAATTACATACCAATGCACGATAACGAATGTTCCAATCACAAGAGCAAAAACAACGACACGCACGGCAGTCACGCCTTTTAATTCCTCGAAGAATCTCTGAAAAAGAGCGAAAGGCGTAAATAAACCGATCAAAACCCATAGTACAATGGAAACGGAGAAATAGATGGAAGTGTACGCATTAAATTCTGCTAACTCTAAATGCATGAGTATGGCAACCATATACCCAAGGAGAACTAATAATAAACCGAGGAGTGCACAAAGAAACGTCGCCCCAAATCTCAAAAATTTAGTCCCGATTGAAGTTAATTGTTCTGGCTCTTCAGGGGGTTCTATTTGTAAGTCTGCCATATGCTTTGCTTTCATTGATGATGAAGTACCCAAGGAGCAAATCTATACTTCTTTAGACGTATAGACTTTCTGTGATGGCTATTGATATTATGAAGCATGATGGAGATAAATTGAATGAATAACAATAGAATGGCAACTAAAAACACAAACGCCGATGATGTTACCATCATCGGCGTTCATCGGTGCGATAATCGATGTGCTTTCGATACGACTATACCACTCCCTGATCCATCATTGCATCAGCGACTTTGAGAAATCCTCCAATGTTGGCGCCGTTAACATAATTACCGGGAGTACCGAATCGCTCTGCGACATCGACACAAGTTTTGTGAATCCTCTTCATGATCTGGTGCAGGCGATTATCCACTTCCTCGCGCGGCCACGGCAAGCGCATGCTGTTTTGCGACATTTCCAAACCGGATGTTGCGACACCGCCGGCATTTGCCGCCTTACCCGGTCCATACAGAATTCTTGCATCAAGGAAAATCTTTACGCCGTCGAGCGTCGTCGGCATGTTCGCTCCCTCGGCAACAACAAAGACGCCGTTCTTCAGCAAGTTCTGTGCATCCTTACCATTAATCTCGTTTTGTGTCGCACTTGGAAACGCACAATCTGCTTTGTGATTCCACAACGGGTTATAATCAAGTTTCGGATCAACCGGTATGT
Organism: Ignavibacteriota bacterium; assembly: GCA_003142575.1. Taxonomy (GTDB): domain Bacteria; phylum Bacteroidota; class Ignavibacteria; order UBA10030; family UBA10030; genus Fen-1298. Next base: position 21,902 of record PLMS01000139.1, on the reverse strand, counting down.
ACACCGCCTTCGGGTATTTGTCGACATACTCCGAGATGCGTTTGCGCCGGGTGTTTTTCAATTCCATCACGAATGCAAGCTTCTTCTCATCAACGCCTTCTTCATCGTAGATGTAGCCGTTGGAATCAGACAGTGTTAGGACTTTTCCGCCCATCTGATTTATTTTTTCGACTGTATACTGCGCCACATTGCCACTCCCGGAGACAAGGCACACTTTACCTACAATGGTTTTGCCTCTTGTCGCGAGCATTTCCGAAGCAAAATAGACAGCGCCGTACCCTGTCGCTTCCGGACGAATAAGCGAACCGCCCCAGTTCAGACTTTTACCGGTAAGAACGCCGGTGAATTCGTTTTGCAGTTTTTTATATTGACCAAAAAGATATCCGATTTCGCGTCCTCCAACGCCAATATCGCCGGCGGGGACATCGGTATCCGGACCGATATGTCGGAACAACTCGCTCATAAACGCCTGACAGAAACGCATGGTATCCAGATCGCTTTTACCATGGGGATCGAAATCCGAGCCGCCCTTGCCTCCGCCCATCGGGAGTGTGGTGAGACTGTTTTTGAAAACCTGCTCGAACGCCAGGAATTTCAAAATGCTAAGAGTCACGGAAGGATGGAACCGTAAGCCGCCTTTATACGGGCCGATTGCGCTGTTCATCTGAATACGGTAACCGAGATTGACCTGAACTTCGCCTTGCTCGTCAACCCACGGAACTCGGAAGATAATCACTCGCTCAGGCACGAGCATGCGTTCGAGAATTTTTACAGAACGATATTCCGGATGACGATCCAGCACAACGACAAGCGACTCTAAAACTTCCTCCACCGCTTGGTGAAACTCCGGCTCTGCCGGGGTTTTTGCTTTGACCTCCGCAATGAGATCTTGAATATAGTTCGACATACGAACCTCCTCGCTTTTTATTGGAGATATAAAACTTTTATAAAAATATTTTGTGGAAGTGTATTGCTATTTAGCGAGAAAAACAAGCGCAGAACAAAAATCCATCTTTCCATAGATGACGCTAAAAGTGCGAATTTGAATTAAAAAAAGGAAAGAATGCGATAATCATTTATAAAATTGGAACCACAGTAATATTTTATATTGAATACAAACGCCGATGATGTTTCCACCGAAGTTATAACGGGATATTTTCCGGATGTTCCGTTTCAAATGCCCATGCGAGAACATTATTGGAGATGTAATCCCGTATGTTCTGCAATTCTTTTTCACCGCGGATAATCCGATCGAAATAATTTCGCTGCCATACCTTTGCACCCGGTGTAACTTGTGATTCGTTTGTCAATTTTGTCGATTGATATTTAAAATATGCCGTCATATTTCCCAATGTCGGCTTTCGTAGGGGCGAGGCCACCTCGCCCCTACAACAATGAATATCAATTTCATTTATGATGATAATGCCATGAAAATGATTGGGCATAATGATATATTCGTCCAGACCCACATATGGGAAATATTCTGAAATTCCTTTCCAACATCCATCAATAATTCTTCCTCTTTCATTCAAATCCATCTTACCATTTATAATTGAACCAAACATACATTCATGATTCTTTGTACAAATCGTTACAAAATATTCTCCTGGCTGTGAATAATCATACTCCCTGAGTCGAACCGTTTTTCTTTGGCGCTTTTCTATCATCAACACGAATCCAAAACACGAACGCCGATGATGTTGCCACCACCGGCGTTCGTCGTAATTTTACTTTCTGTTTTTACTTCCCCCGCTGCTCACAACCTCATCTTATTGTTGTGAATATCTTTTTTCTCTGTCATACCCGCAAGCTTTTGGCGGGTATCCAGGTAAAGGCCGCAATTCTGGATTCCCCGCCTGACCGGCGGGCAGGCCGACAGTCCCGACTTGTCGGGACGGGAATGACTATTAAAATCATGAACAGCCTGACGTCGAGCCACACTCCAGGCATTTATAACAGCTTCCGCTGCGGATCATGATACTTCCACATTCGTGGCATGGAGGTGCATCGGATTGGGTCTCAAATACAAACTTCTCATTCTTCTCCCACACTGAAGCGGCTTTCGTTGCAGCGGCGTTAAGAATCCCTGCCGGTTTCCTCGCGGTTTCTTCCGAAATTTTCACGTCGCTGACTGCATTATTCGTATTTGTCGTACCGTTCTCTTCTTTGATAAATTTCTTGCCGAGCCAGCGGAAAATGTAATCGCTCACGGATTTCGCAATCGGGATATCCGGATTGTTCGTGAAGCCGGACGGCTCATAGCGCGCGTGGCTGAACTTATCTACCATCACCTTCAACGGGACGCCGTACTGCAGTGCAATCGAAATCGATGTGGCAAGCGAATCCATCAATCCGGAAATCGTGGAACCCTCCTTGGACATCGTGATGAATAACTCGCCCGGCGTTCCATCTTCAAACATCCCGACAGTAATGTAGCCCTCGTGCCCGGCAATACTGAACTTGTGCGTAATGGATTGGCGCTCGTCCTGCAAGTGACGGCGTGCAGGCTTGTTGGTCGTCGCCTGTTTTTCCTTTTTCTTATCGAGCGATGTGCTGAGCGGCTGTGTGCGCTTGCATCCGTCGCGGTACACGGCGATGGCTTTCAACCCGAGCTTCCACGCTTCGGTATACGCTTTCATAATATCTTCAGCGGTCACATCGGTCGGCATGTTCACCGTCTTGGAAATTGCGCCGGAGAGGTACGGCTGTGCTGCCGCCATCATCTTGATATGCCCCATATATTGAATGGAGCGCTTGCCGTGTGCCGGTTTGAATGCGCAATCGAATACCGAAAGATGTTCTTCTTTCAGATGCGGTGCGCCTTCGATGGTATCGTTCTTATCGATGTATGAGATAATGTGTTCGATCTGCTCGTCGTCGTATCCTAACTTCGTGAGCGCTTCCGGTACGGTTTGGTTGACGATCTTCATCAAACCGCCGCCGCTCATTTTCTTGTACTTCACCAGAGCAATATCCGGTTCAATGCCTGTGGTATCGCAATCCATCATGAAACCGATCGTGCCGGTCGGGGCAAGAACGGTTGTCTGCGCGTTGCGGATGCCGTGCATTTGTCCTAACTCAACAACATCGTTCCACACATTGCGCTGTGCTTCCCAGAGACTGGGTTCCACTGCATTCTTGTCGATGCGTTCTGCGTGAATGCCATGTTTCGCCATCACGTTCAACATCGGATCTCTATTCGCTGCAAATCCGCTGAATGGTCCCTGCGCTTCAGCAATCTTTGCAGATTGTTTGTACGCTTCGCCGCACATGAGAGAAGTGATGGCAGCGGTAAGCGTTCTGCCTTCATCGCTGTCGTACGCAACACCGCGGGACATGAGCAGTGCGCCAAGGTTTGCGTACCCGAGTCCGAGCGGACGATAGTCGTGACTGTTTCGTGTGATCTCCGGTGTCGGGTAACTCGAATTATCGACGGACATTTCCATTGCGGTAATCGCGACCTGAATGGCTTTCTGAAACGCTTCCACATCGATATCGCCGTTCGTTCTGCGAAACTTCATCAGGTTCAGCGATGCAAGGTTGCATGCACTGTCATCGAGGAACATGTACTCGCTGCAAGGATTTGATGAATGGATCGGCGCCGTGCCGGAGCACGTGTGCCAGTTGTTGATCGTTGTATGGAATTGGATACCGGGATCGCCGCAGATCCATGCCGCGTCGGCAATTTGTTTCATCAGATCGCGCGCTCGGAATCTTTCCACCGGCATTCCGCCTTTTACGGCTTTAGTCCAAAATTCTTTATCTTCCAGAACGGCTTTCATGAATTCATCGCTCACGCGAATGGAGTGATTGGCGTTCTGATAAAAGACAGAATCGTACGCGCCTCCGGGCACATTGAAGCCGCCGTCATAACCAGCGTCGATGAGCGCCCATGCTTTTTTCTCCTCTTCCGCTTTGCAATTGATGAAGCTGACAATATCCGGATGTTCGACATTCAAAATCACCATCTTTGCTGCGCGACGTGTCTTCCCTCCGGATTTAATAACGCCCGCAAACGCATCGTACCCTTTCATGAACGAAACCGGTCCGGACGCAGTACCGCCGCCGGTGATACGTTCCTTGGAGGAGCGAAGAGTGGAAAGATTGGAGCCCGTGCCCGATCCATACTTAAAGAGCATGCCTTCCGTCTTTGCAAGCTCCAGAATGGAGGACATTGAATCTTTAACCGAATTGATAAAGCATGCGGAACACTGCGGCATTTTTTCCACGCCGACGTTGAACCAGACCGGGCTATTGAACGACATATATTGATTGACGAGAAGATACAGCAACTCGTGATAAAATATTTCTGCATCTTCTTCCGATGCGAAATAACCGTCTTTCAATCCCCATGTATAGTACGATTTGGCAACACGATCGACAAGCTGCCGTATGCTCGTTTCGCGTTCTGCTGTCCCTAATTGACCATAGAAGTATTTCGAGACAACAACATTGGTTGCTGTCATCGACCATGATTTGGGGATTTCAACATCTTTTTGTTCAAAGATTTTTTCCCCTCGATCGTTCGAGATCGCAGCAGTGCGCCGTTCCCATTCAACTTCATCGAAGGGATGCACGCCTCGTTTCGTAAAGAACCTTTCGAAACGTAATCCCCGTTTCACATTTTCATTTTCGTGTGTACGGGAATCAACTTTGGCGGTGGGGGACTGCACATTTTGCATATGTTACTCCTTGCTTAAAAAAGTGTGGTGCAATACAAAAGCTTACAACCAACGAATAAGAGATACGTCTTACGACGGTTGGGATAATTTGATTTCAATTTCCAGAAATAATATTGATGATAAAAATGGGTAGTCGTTGCGTGCCACATTTATTCTCCTCTTTTACGACTCCAAACTTATAAAAACCTCCGACCCTTCTTCTTTCTTTTTGGCATCGCAACTGATTGTAAATATATTCTGTTACAGTCCCTTTGTCAAGTTAATAATTAAGTGTTTTTTGAGGGGCTGAACACATAAAAAAATCACTTGACACAAAAAACATTTATTCCTGAGGAGCCAAACTTGAACTCATTCTATTTTTGACATCTCTCATACCTCTTCAGTACGTCCGACTGTAAGAATCTATCACGTAAAATAAACAAATCAGATTTCTCTGTTCCTTTATTTTACAAAAACAGAAAAGAACAAGGCACTCCCCCCATCTTCCCTCTTCGTTGAGGAGGGGAAAAGGGTGGCGACAGTCTCTCTGGATTCATAATAATGAATTTTAAAAATGAAAGAATAAATAACTTCTCACGACCTGAGTAGTGAACACTTCCGATCTCGAAAAAGTTCTCCCTCTCATCGAGATGCATATGTCCCGCTAAAAATTCTTTAGGAGAAAATGATGGTCTCCCCACGAATACTTCGGGAAATTATATCCTTTGCGATGAAACTCGAAGGAAGATAAAAAAATCCGATTGTCTGTTACTGTAAAGACAGACGAAGTCCAGTGAAAAGTCACTTTGGAAGAGGAACGCGTACAAATTTCCGCTGAACAATTCTATCAGGGACAATCCATGCATCGCGGTATCCTTTTTCCGTGAACTCCGGTAGTCGCTGGTTTGCTTCGTAGCGGTTCACAAAATCTCCCACCCGTATTTTATACACCGGCGCATCATACACCACATACACTGAATCACCGATAAATTTCTCCGTCACGACTTCCTTCATCCGTGTTGCTTCATCAACACCGGAGGAAGAAAAAACTTGAATGCGAAATCCCTGCACTACCTCTTCCTCAACGACAAAACTGTCTTTCGGAATTTCTAAAGGTGCCTGCTGTTTCTTTTCCTCAACGTGTGCCTTCTCAACGACCTCAACTTCCTGATCATAATCTGCCGGGTTGAGCGTTGCTTCGTATTCCGCCAACGAGCGCTTATTTTCTTTCGATGTTTCCTGCTTCGGTTCTTCATCCCGAATAAATGGCGGCGATGATGTACAGCCTGCCGTTACTAGCACCAGCACACACAGTGCGGAAAAAAGAATTTGTGTTTTTATCATGGTATAAAGTTGATCCAGCATTGGTTGTACTCTTCGGAATATTGTTCTTTCATAGTATCAGCAAGTGCGAACGCATTCTTGCGGTCTTCATACCTCCCGACACTCACGCGGTACAATTTGGCACTCTTGACATATTTATTAAAGATGGGTTGATGGGTAAATCGTCCTTTTGCTTTCTTTTGTGTTCTCAATGCATTGGATGCTTGAGCGAACGCGCCTATCTGCACGGTATAAATCGGATGTTCCGGGCGCTCGATCATGATGTGCGGATGTGCAGAAAATTTCATTTTTTTTATCATAGATGCTCGCACCGTATCCTGCTTTGATTTGAATTTTGGTGCAACACGCGACGATTTTTCTGAAAAAAGTTTTGAGTTATTTTTTGAATTCAGTATGGAATCTTGCTTCATGTCCTGACCACCCACGTGGTGTGTCGTATCAATCGAACCAAAGATCTGTACCGGAGATTTTGCTCTATTCCCTGCGCCCGTTTCTTCCGAGGAAACACAGCCCATGAATGAGAGAACCGTACCGAGGAACAACACGCTGACTATAAAAAAATGTCGACTCACCGAGGACCTCTTTATGAAATGGATGGTGATACTATTTCATCCCCTGTAACGATCTTGACACTCGCGCTTGCACCGATTCGCGTCGCACCGCTTGCAAGAAGAGCAAGCGCTTGTTTCTTTGAACGCACACCACCGGAAGCTTTCACTCCCACCTCCGGACCAACAACTTTCCGCATGAGTGCAATGTCCTCGACGGTCGCCCCGCCATTCACAAATCCTGTCGACGTCTTCACGAAGTCTGCCCCTGCGTGCTTCGCGAGCGCACATGCTTTTATCTTTTCATCGTCGTTCAGCAATCCGGTTTCGATGATTACTTTTACCAGCACTTTCAAGCGATGCGCTACATCGACAACTGCAAGGATGTCGTGTTCGACATAATCATACTCGCGGGACTTCAACATTCCAATATTGATAACCATATCAACTTCACTTGCACCATGTTTGATTGCCTGTTCCGTCTCAAATGCTTTCGCTGCACTCGATGTCGCGCCCAACGGGAAACCGATGACGGTACAAACTTTTACACTCGAATTGCGCAGCACGTCCGCACACAATTTCACATACGCCGGATTGATACACACGCTTGCGAAACCATAGTGTTTTGCTTCAGCACAGAGATTCTCAATTTCCTGCATAGTTGCTTCCGGTTTCAGAAGCGTATGGTCGATCATCCGAGCAAGCTTGGCATCGAAAACGCTTCGTTCTATTCCGACATCAGCTGGAATCTGATGTTCTCCGTTTTGCATTCTCTTGTTCACAGTATCTTTCATATCGAGAATTGCTTGCCAAACTCTTGGTCTGTGCAGATATTCTTTGCATCTGCTTGTGTAAATATACGAGAATTATTTTGAGTTACAAGCACGACAATGTAAGAACATCGTCGGCGACAAGAAACTCTTACATAAACATTTCACCTGACTCAATCGGATAGCCCCTGAGAAATTCTTCGATGCCGAGCCGGCGTTTTCCTTCTTGCTGAATTTCAAGAAGAGAAACGACACCGCTTCCGGTTCCGACCTCCAGTATGTTCTGTGTTCGATTCAAGACAATTCCCGCTTGTATCGATTGTCTCTCAACCATTCTGGTGCGGAACACTTTAATCAGCTTGCCCATATGTGTCGTCCACGCGGAAGGGTGCGGCGAAAGTCCTCGAATAAAATTGTGGACCTGTTGCGACGGTTTCGTCCAATCGATACGGCAGTCTTCTTTGAAAATTTTCGGTGCGGGACAGGCAAGTGAATCGTCTTGCCGATGCGGCTGCACATTGCCAAGTTCAATGAGACGAACAGTCTGAAGAACAATCTCTGCACCTACCACAGAGAGTGTATCATGCAAATCACCTGCAGTGTCATTCAAACCAATTGGCACTCGTGTCTGAAGAAGAATAGAGCCGGTATCCACCTCGTCCTTTAAAAAGAATGTCGTAACGCCAGATTCTTTTTCTCCATGAATAATAGTCCAATTGATCGGCGCGGCACCGCGATATTTCGGCAGGAGCGATGCATGAAGATTAAAAGAACCAAGTTTCGGAATCGTGTACACTTCTCGCGGCAAAATCCGGAATGCTACTACAACAATGAGATCGGGATGAAGCTGTTGAATTTCGGCAGTGAACGCTACGTCGTTAAGTCTCTCCGGTTGAAGAACCGGAATCTGATGGTGAAGAGCAAACTCTTTTATAGAGGTGAAGGAAACTTGTTGTCCGCGCCCTCTTGGTTTGTCTGGTGCTGTCACGGCAGCTGGAATTTCATAGGAATGATCGAGAAGGATACGAAGACTTGGAACGGCAAATTCCGGTGTGCCCATGAAAAGGATTCGCATGCTTTACACCTTTGCGGCAGTAACCACTGGATAGTCGGGATCAAGTTCTCCCTTTCGAATCTTTCTCAACTTGGGCAGCAGCATACTTCGTTTTGCCTTGTTGACACGATCCACAAAGAGAACACCGTTGAGATGGTCAAATTCATGAAGCACAACGCGGGCAAGAAATCCATCCATGAAGAGTTCTTGTTTCTTGAATTCACTGTCACGAAAGCGGATACGTACTTTTTCTGCCCGTTCCACTGCACCACGCACTCCCGGAAGGCTCAAACATCCTTCTTCCATCGACCAGGCACCTTCTTCATTCACTATCTCAGGGTTGATAAGCGCAAGTGTGCGTGGAAGATCGGGCGAAGTCGGATGTGCAGAATCTTCCATCTCGCCTTCTGCATTTGGTTCGGTGACATCCGAAATATCTATCGTAATCACGCGCCGAAGATCGCCAACCTGATTCGCTGCAAGACCTATCCCATTGGCTTTATGCATCGTCTCGAACATATCAAAGATAAGCTTGACGGTTGAATCATCTAGCGTCTCAACCGGTTTGGCTTTTTTCTTGAGAACTTCGGTTCCGAAAAGATAAATGGGAAGAATGGACATAGGGTTTTGCGTTCTATTGTGTATTCTCTTATTCTCAGGATATCATTCCACAATCCGCCGGGCACATTCATATCGCTTGACATAATAGGTACTCTGGAGCGAAGAGATCGTCACACCGAGTGAAACGCTCGCGTGTGCGAACAGATCATCGCCCAAATAGAGTCCGACGTGAGAAGCACTCTCGCCTGTTGTATTAAAAAAAATCAAATCTCCGAATTTCAATTCACTCAACTCTACCGCCGTACCTTTTTTTGATTGCTCATAACTTGAGCGCGGAAGCAAAATATCCATGGAATTCTTATACACCGTCATAGTATATCCCGAACAATCCATTCCATCTACGCTCGATCCACCATGCACATACGATACACCCATATACTTAGAAATTTCCCGCATCATTTTACTTTGATCAAGTGGTTTTATAGCGGCGTTTTTTTCTTTTCGAAAATCTCGGCCGCCCTTGGCGATGTGTTCTATTTCTTTCTTCTCAGGTTTTTTGTCGGTCTCTTTTACTTCTTCTTCCGCTTCTTTCGATGAAAAACGCGGTCCATGGTGCGGTGGTGTGGCAGAAGAAGATTTTTTCTCCTGGCTTCTGAATCGCGGTGATGATCCGCCGCAGCCTTCGAGCACGAAGACTGCGAGAACGATGCTGATCACCAATAGAATGCGTTGTCTGCCCACGTTGAAGAAAGTGCTTTCGTTATGACAAGGCCCCGCACGCCGCAGGGCTTGCTTCGACAACAACCACGATTTTCCGGTTCTCCCGGCACGTTTCGTTTATCCAAGATATGCACGCAGCGCTTTGCTTCGCGATGCATGGCGCAGACGGCGAATTGCCTTCTCTTTGATCTGCCGAACGCGTTCACGCGTTAAGTTAAATTTCTCGCCGATCTCTTCCAACGTCAACGAATGTTCCGAATCGAGACCAAAGTATAACTTGATGACTTGCGCTTCGCGTTCGCTCAGTGTTGCCAACGCACGCTTTACTTCGTTCTTCAATGATTCTTCCAAAAGACCGGAGTCGGGTGTCGGTTGACGATTGTCTTGAATAACATCGAGCAAGCGGTTATCCTCGCCTTGTGCAAACGGCGCATCCATCGATAAGTGCCTGCCGGAAATCTTCAGCGTATCGGAAACTTCAAAGAGCGACATATCCAGTTCTTCTGCCAGTTCGCTCGTGCTCGGTTCGCGTTCAAACTCTTGTTCCAGCGTGCTGAATGCCTTGCCGATCTTATTGAGTGCGCCGACACGGTTTAACGGCAAACGTACGATACGGGATTGTTCGGCCAGCGCCTGCAAGATCGACTGACGAATCCACCACACCGCATACGAAATGAATTTGAATCCGCGTGTCTCGTCAAAACGTTTTGCCGCCTTGATCAATCCCAGGTTACCCTCATTGATTAAATCACCGAGCGATAATCCTTGGTTCTGATATTGCTTTGCCACGCTCACCACGAAGCGTAAATTTGCTTTCGTCAATTTCTCCAACGCCTTTTGATCGCCTTTTTTAATGCGTCGGGCAAGATCAATTTCTTCCTGCGGCACTAATAATTCGACTTTGCCAATTTCTTGGAGATACTTATCGAGCGATTGGCTTTCACGATTTGTATATTGTTTGCTTATTTTCACCATTGACTCTTTGTCAAAATTCAACTCTCGTTGCCCGTAGGATTGCTACGGGAGTTCCAGCAGGATGTTCCACTATGTATAACACGATAGGGAGGGTGGAAAGTTCACAATCGCTGGAAACCGATTCGATCCACATTCCCGATACTGTTCGAATTTGCCTCATTTCTGACCTGTTTATTAGACTCTTCAAACGGTATATTGTTTCCCGTGGCAGTATTTAGAAAACTTCCTCGAAGAAGCTTTGACCCGCCAATGATTGAGCACCGCTAACACCAAAGAATTCTGCTGCAGTTCTACCGACATCCGCGAATGAACAGCGCACTCCGAGATTCACATTTTTTTTCCCAGAAGTACTGGCACAAAGCAGAGGAACATATTCACGCGTGTGATCTGTACTCTGATCTGTTGGATCGTTTCCGTGATCAGCGGTGAGGACAAGCAAATCACCATCGTTGATGCACTTCTGGATATCCGGAAGCTTTACATCAAACTCCTCTAGAGCACTCGCATATCCCTTGGCGTCTTGTCGATGACCATACAGCATATCGAAATCCACAAGGTTCGCCATCAGGAATCCCGTTTGCATCATCCTGCCTGCTCTGATAATTTCTTCTATCCCTTCTGCATTCGATGTGGTGTGAATTTTTTCCTGCAATCCGCGACCGCAGAACAAATCATCAATCTTGCCGATACCAACCGTTTGGATATTGTTCTCGAATAAAAGATCCAAGATCGTTTTTGCTGGAGGTGTAACTGCATAATCGCGTCGATTCGGTGTCCGTATATAATTTTCGCTCCTGCCGATAAAAGGACGCGCAATCACACGACCCACGCGATGCTCATCTACCAGTACTTGTTCTCGTGTTATTTCGCATATCTCATAGAGACGCTCAAGGGAAATCACGTCCTGGTGCGCGGCAATCTGGAACACCGAATCACCTGATGTATACACAATGGGGAAACCGGTGCGCAGATGCTCATCACCTAATTCATTGATGATCTCTGTTCCAGACGCAGGCCTGTTCCCCAAATACCCGGTGCATCCTGTGACACGAAGAAATGTTTCGAGTACACTTTTCGGAAAGCCCTTCGGATACAATGGAAATTTTTGTTGTGTGATGATACCTGCAATCTCCCAATGACCTATGGTGCTATCCTTGCCTTCCGATACTTCTGTCATCTTTCCGAAACAACCGGATGCTTTCTCAACTCTTGCAACACCTTTGATGTCTGTGATATTACCAAGTCCCAGAGAAGCAAGGTTGGGTAACCGCAGACCGCCAACGGTTCGTGCAATGTTTGAAATAGTATTTGTCCCTTGGTCTCCATATCTATCTGCATCCGGTAATTCACCGACACCAACGCTGTCAAGAACAATAAGTATCAGTTTCTTCTGTTTCAATGCAATCCGAGATGCCCACGGTGGGGACTGCGAATGGGATAATTATCCCAAAATTTCCTTTTCATTGCACTTGCATAATTGGATGTGCTGCCGATTAAACCGGTAAGAACCATGCGCTGAACGTACCGATTGCACATAGAGCGTCGGGGTTCTTACGGTCCCGCACTTCGGACACTTGACTCCTTTTTCCTGTCCGGCTTTTTTTGCTTTTTCCGCAAAATCAGTTTGTTTTGCCATTTAGATCTCCAAAAGAAAATAGTTACAGTGTTGTTATCTAATATACTCGTACGATATTACCGCCTGCTTCAATCGCCTTCCGAAGAACACGGTCTGTATTCTCCAGCAAATCAACGTCAGATGCTTCATCGATTGCACCGGCGACACCCACGCTGATCGTTACAGAAAAACTTTTATTGTCGATATTAAGGATATTGCTGGCAACATTCTTACGGATCTTTTCTGCCCATAACGATGCTTCATTGGACGTCGTATTCACAAGAAGGATGACAAAACAATTAAAATCAAACCTACCGACGACATCGTAGGGACGAATGGAAACCTTCACCATGCGGCCGACATTCTGCAGTATGAAATCAAAGGCTTCCCTGCCATAACGTGCGATATGATCATCCATCCGGTCGATGGAAATCATTACTAAGGACAAATCATTCGAAAAATCACTTGCACGCTGCACTTCTTCATGCAAACGGCCCATAAAACTCTTACGCGTCAAGACACCTGTTGTTTCATCAAGCGAAACGTAATTGTTCATAACTTCCGTGAGGCTCAGAATTTCCAACGCCCACGATGAAGTCTCGGCAAGCTTCTGCACCAGCTTCACATCAGCATCGGAATATGTTTTCAGATCCTTACTTTCTATAACCAAGGCGCCATAGCACCGATTCAATGAATTCAGCGGTATGATAACCAACGCGCCCTTCGATTCACATCGTTCGGCTTGATAAAACCGCGGCACTGTAGTGGTGGACAGATCATCAATGATCTTGGGAACACCCGTCTGTATAACTCCTATGACCAAACTCTGTTGAGGATCCAGTTCACTCATGAGTGGAACATACGGATCGTTCATCCGGTTGAGGAGATTATGCACAATCCAAGATTTTCTGCTGTCGTCAAATAAAACAATTGCAATATAATCCCATGGAACCAGTCTCGATGTCTCCTCGGCAAGCGATCGCGTGATGGAATGAGCGCCAAAGTCAATACTCAACTGTTCGCGCACCCGACTAATCGATCGGAGTACTTCAGAATCCAACAGGAGATCATATTTGGATGTATAGCTTCGAATGAGCGTCGAAATCAGCTTTGCAACCTGTGCCAGTGAAGTGATCGTTTCGTTTCCATAGGCATCCGCTTCTAAACAATCCAAGGCAAGAACTGCCACTGGATTCTGCGATTGAATTCCGCTAAAAAATATCGGCACGCCCACAAATGTTTTTACTACATCTGTTGTCTCGTAATATGGCACCATATCATCTTGACCAAGAGCATCCACAAAATTGACGATCTGTGGTTTCCCATTCACTGCAATTTGACTGACGACATCAGAACCGATTGGCAACCGTCTGTTTGTCATGAATTTTTCGCTGTCGGTCGTATACCCTTCGAGCACCAATTGTTGTTTCTCTTTATTCATCCAAAAAAGAGCAACTGTATGGGCAAATTGAACATCCTTCACGACACTCAACACCCGTTGAATCAGCGCATTGAATTCGGCTCTCGGACTTTCCTCGGCATTTTCTCCGATGCCGGGAGTCTCGATAAACTCATTTAACTCAAACACTGTTGTAGTTGTTTTTTCTGAATCTTTTTTTTCCAACGCTATAGTGTCTCGCTCATGGTGCATCGGTTGTGAATGTTCCGGCTCGTCAACATAATCAACTTGGTATTGCTTACCGGTAACTTGAAAATCATCAAAAACGAGTTTCTTCATCCGAATATTAGACTCCTCTGATGTGAGAGAGTGACTATCCTCATCTGCTGCTTGGATAAAAAATCCTCTGCGTTTCCCCACTCGCACAATCACATAAGCGATCAATGCTGCAGAAAATAATAAGAGCACTGTCTTCACGAATGTAGCTGAGAGGACAAGTCCCCCTAAAAATGAAACGACGCCCACCACTACAATCAATTCCTCTGCAAGCGTTAACGATTGCATCCAGGAAAAGAATGTGTTGAACCTTCGGGCGTCAGTCATTGAGTATCGAGAGTCTTATGGTTGCCCTCAAATTTCATTAAATTTACCTGTTTTGTGCTGAAAAGTCAACCAATCATTATAGATATTAATTGTTTTTTACCTGACACCTCCGACCGGATGTTTTATTATGATTGTAGTCACCAATTGCTTGCGGCAGTATTTTTTTTTGCATAACTTTTTGCCATTGAATCGTTTCTCCTTCATATCTTTTAGTTGGAAGCGCCCATGAAAGCTGTTATCATGGCTGGCGGGTTTGGCACACGTTTGCGACCTCTCACCAGCAACATTCCAAAACCGATGGTTCCAATGGTCAATAAGCCTATTATGGAACACATTGTTGAACTACTCAAAACGCACAACATGAAAGATATCGTCTCCACGCTCTTCTATCAGCCGGATGCCATCACAGGTTATTTCGGAGATGGAAGCGCCTTCGGCATCAACATGCAGTATCGCAAAGCAGAAGCGGATTACGGAACAGCGGGAAGTGTCCGTAATGCGAAAGATTTTTTAAATGAGCGTTTTTTAGTTATCAGTGGAGATGTTCTTACCGATTTCGATTTGACAGCCGCTCTTCGCTTCCACGAAGAGAAGAAAGCAAAAGCCACATTGCTGCTTACACGAGTTTCCAATCCGCTCCAGTTCGGAGTTGTCTTGACAAAAGAAGATGGGAAAATTGCACGTTTCCTTGAAAAACCATCGTGGGGAGAAGTGTTTAGCGACACGATCAACACAGGGATTTATATTATAGAGCCTGAGGTGTTGGATCTTATACCTGAAAAACAAGAATTTGACTTTAGTAAGAATCTCTTCCCCATTCTCTTGAAACGTGACCTTGGCATCTATGGCTATATCGCAAAAGGGTACTGGAAGGATATTGGCAGTTTAAACGATTACCAGGACGCACACATGGATGCCCTCCGTGGTGATGTAAAATTACACATTGAGGGAACGAAGAAGGAGAATCTCATTCTTGGCGAAGGTTCAACCGTTGAGACTGACCCGCGTCATCTTACAGGAACAAGTGTCATTGGAAAGAACTGCCGGATACACAATGGAGCAGTCATCGGTAATTCTGTTATCGGCGACGATTGTGAAATTTTCCCCGGCGGTATCATTCGCAATTCAGTCATCTGGAAGAAATCGAAAATTGGCGCTCGTTCCGAATTATCGTTCGACGTCATTGGAACCGGATGCACCATCAATGACGATGTCGTCATCCTCGAAAATGTTTTCATCGGCGATTCGTGTATTATAGGAAAACGGAGCAAGCTACTCTCCAATATTAAGATATGGCCGGATAAAAGCATTGAGGACGGTTCTATTGTTACACGTAGTCTGGTATGGGAAGATAGATGGCTGCGAGAACTTTTTACCGACGCCCGCGTCACCGGTCTTTCCAATATAGAAATCAGTCCGGAATTTGGCGCCAAATTGGGAGCTGCGTTTGGTGCGCTGGTAGGAGCCGGAGCAACGGTTGTTACCAGCCGAGATTCAGATAATGTCTCTCGAATGATAAATCGCGCAATTATGTCCGGTCTCATGTCCGCCGGAGTTCATTGCACCGATCTACGCACAACATCGATTCCCATTGTCCGGCACGAATTACAAACCGGAAAAGAACGCGGCGGCATCCACGTCCGCAAATCCCCGTTCGACAGAAATAGTTCCGATATCATTTTTTTCGATTCACAAGGAAAAGACCTGCCATCGAGCAAGACAAAATCCATGGAACGGCTGTTCTTCGGTGAAGACTTCAACCGCGCCCATCCCGATCAAGTCGGCTCGATCTCATTCCCTGAACGGACAACGGAAAGCTACATTCAGCGATTCTTGAAAACACTCAATACCGATGTTATTCAATCTGCAGGTCTGAAGTTGGTGATTGACTATTCGAACGGAATCGCTTCCACCATCTTCCCGAACATTCTTGGGAATATGAACGTTCAAGTGGTTGCTCTCAACGCATATCTCGACAGCCGAAAAATTACTCGAACAAAAGAAGAGTTTGACGAATCATTGCGTCAACTGGCATATGTTGTCACTTCACTGAAATATGATGTCGGTTGTATGCTCGATGCTGGGGCAGAAAAGATATTTATCGTCAATGAGCAAGGGAATATTATCGATAATGACCGTTTGTTAACGCTGATGGTAAAATTCTTAGTGCTCGCCAAAAACGATATTACCAAGTTTGCCGTTCCCATTTCTGCAAGCGGGGAGATTGATCTCTTAGCAAAAGATTTTAATTTGGAAGTCGTTAAAACACGCGACAGCCACCTTGCACTGATGGATGCCGCAACCGACAAGCAGATCAAGTTCGTCGGCGGAACGAAGGGCGGATTTATCTTCAACGAATTCCTCTTTGCTTCCGATGGAATGTATTCTATTTCAAAATTACTTGAATGCATCGCGATAACGAAAAAACGAATCGGTCAACTCGACAAAGAAACACCACGACTCTATTTCGTCAAGAAAAATATCTCGTGCCCGTGGCACACGAAGGGACGCATTATGCGTAAGCTTACAGAGCAGTCGGAACGAATTCCCCGCGATCTGATCGAAGGGATCAAGCTCTATCCATCCGATCTCGGGGCGCATACATCAATCTTGTTGAGTCCCGATCGCGCACGGCCGATGTTTCATATTAACGCAGAATCCAGCGATGTGGTTGTGGCTGAGCGTCTTGCGAACGAATATGAGACCCTTATTCAGCAGTGGATTGAAGGTGGGCAGCGGGAAGAATTGTAATTTCATTTGTATTTTGATAGAAATTCTGCAATCTTTGATAGTTCACTTCAAGTCGGAGGTGAACCTTTGCATTCCTTATGCGACTCTGGCAACTTGGAGACTTGAATGAAAATTACTGACATATTAAATGAATCGGTTGTGCGGACGAATCTTCCTGGCGCGACAAAGGAAGAAGTGATTAATGCAATGATCGAACTTGCCGGCACTCAGAAACAAGTTGCCGACAAAGAGCGCATGCGGACAGCGATTTTTGAACGAGAAAAAATCATGTCCACTGGAGTTGGATCGGGGTTTGCGATCCCTCATGGCAAAACGGATGCAGTGAACGACATCGTTGCGGCATTTGCGGTCACTGCACAAGCTATTGATTATCAATCATTGGATGATCAACCGGTACGGCTGATATTTCTCCTCGTGGGGCGTGATAATATGGTCGGCCCACACATCAAGCTCCTGAGTCGTATTTCTCGTCTGATGAACAAAGAAGATTTTCGGAAGCAACTCCTCGAAGCGGAAACACCTAAAGACATCCTCGAGATATTTCGAAAGGAAGAAGCTGCTATTACTGAGGGATAGCTTCGCCTACGTGTACACACTTCATATCAATACCCTGCTCATTAAAAATCGTTGACATTGCAGGAAGGGCTGCACATTTTGAAATTCCGTACGATAAAAGGCACAAAAGATATTCTACCGGATGAAATCGCCGGCTGGCAGCACGTGGAATCGGTTGTCCGCCGCGTGATGCACGACTTCAACTACCGGGAAATCCGCACTCCCGCATTCGAACAAACAGGTTTGTTCGCTCGCAGCATTGGTGAACTCACGGATATTGTCAGTAAGGAAATGTACACCTTTCTCGACCGAAGCGAAGAAAGTCTCACCCTCCGCCCGGAAGGAACCGCGGCGGCGCTGCGCGCATATATTCAAAATAATCTTGGCGAACAATCGCCGCTGACGAAAGTGTATTATATTGGTCCGATGTTCCGGCAGGAGCGTCCACAAGCCGGACGATTGCGGCAATTTCACCAGTTTGGTGCTGAAGCACTCGGTGCATCATCACCGCTACTGGATGTCGAAATGATGGCCTTGCCGCTGGAAATCTACAAACAGCTTGGTATCGATCACTATTCTCTTAAGATCAATTCAGTGGGATGTGAAAAATGCCGACCGGCTTACAAGAAGCTTTTACAGACAGAACTTCGAAAAGTATTCTCCCAACTTTCCCCGGACAGTCAGGTACGAGTTGGACAAAACCCGCTCCGTGTCCTCGACTCCAAAAATGAAAAAGACCGCGAGCTCACGAATAACATGCCGCTGATGTACAAACATCTCTGTGAAGAATGCACTTTACACTTTGCATCGGTTCGTTCAATCTTCGATGCGCTGACCATTTCATATGAGGTTGATGGCAGACTCGTCCGAGGATTGGATTATTATACTAAGACCGCTTTTGAAATCACAAGCACTGCGCTTGGATCACAGGATGCTCTCGCAGGCGGCGGGAGATATGATTTGCTTGTCGAGGAACTTGGCGGTAAATCAACACCGGGAGTTGGATTCGCCGCAGGAATCGAGCGACTCTTGATGGTGCTCTCCCAACTTGGGAAGAGCGACCAGAAGCAAGCTCCGCCAGTTATTTATTTTGTTGGATTAGATGAACCCGCTCACATTTGGACATTTTTGAAAGCAACCGAGTTACGCCAAAAAGGAATCTGTGCTGAGGTTGATTATCTTGGACGAAGTGTTAAGTCCCAAATGAGGGAAGCAAATCGGCAACAGGCGCACTATGTCATTGTGGTAGGTGAGCAAGAGCTGAAGACCAAAGCTGCCAAATTGAAAAATATGCTCAGTGGTGAAGAAATTTCTATCTCACTCGATGACATCAAGATCCCTACCTGACTATGGCAATCAAGAAAAAACGAGATCCGGATTACACGTTAAACATCTTCAATCATTATGATGAGAAGACCAAGCGAAATGTAATTGTATTTCTCGTTCAGACGATAA
The DNA here is from genome assembly GCA_003142575.1 of Ignavibacteriota bacterium. Lineage (GTDB taxonomy): Bacteria > Bacteroidota > Ignavibacteria > UBA10030 > UBA10030 > Fen-1298. The sequence continues at coordinate 2,891 of PLMS01000139.1, read as the reverse complement.
AAATATTTGTCAGCTTCCGCTATGAGATTCTATTAGAAGATGAAATTGTCGGCAAAGAGATTCATCTCCGCGTCAAAGGACTTCATGTTCCTGAATTGTTGATGCCGCAAACAGGTCCCGCACAGGGACGGCGTGATTATACGCAACTTGAGGGAACGTACCATCTTGTTGTGACAAAACAGGATAAGACTGTGAATGAATTTTCGGTACATATTACACCAAAGTCCATCGACATCAAAGAAAAACCAAAGATGCCGTTCATCCTTGTTTCGAATGATCCTTTGAATCTTTCATAATTTTTACTTAATGCTTTAAATTTTTAGCTGAATTATTTCCAAAATTCTTTTTTTCATATTGAATTGATCTTTTATGTGTCCACGACTTTTCCAAATCGGTCCTTTCACTGTTTATGGTTATGGATTAATGCTTGCTCTTGGATTCATTGTCGGGAGTTATCTGCTCGTCAGCGAATTCAAACGCCGCAAACTTGATCCAAACATCGCTAACAATATCACACTCATTGGTTTAGTTGCCGGAGTTGCAGGCTCAAAGATATTATATTTAATCGAAAATTGGTCTTCATTTATCCTTGACCCTATCGGCATGACGTTTAATCCCGGCGGATTGACATACTACGGTGGATTTATTCTTGCAGCGTTCTCCATTTATATGTATGGAAATAAGAAGGGAATAAAATTTTTTACTATCGCCGATGCCATTGCACCCGGTCTCATTCTCGGTTACGGAATCGCTCGCATTGGATGTCACCTAGCGGGCGACGGCGATTACGGTTTCCCGACGACTCTTCCGTGGGGAACAAATTATTCCAACGGAACGTACCCTCCATCAGTAGCATTTCAAGATTTTCCTGAAATTACCAGCAAATTCCCCGGTGGCATTGTTCCTAATAATATTCCCTGCCACCCAACGCCGGTCTATGAATTCATCCTCTGTGCATTGATATGTTGGTTTCTCTGGAGCATCAGGAAGAAAACAACACCGACCGGCAAGCTCTTTATGATCTACCTGGTATTGGCAGGTATTGAACGGTTTGTTATTGAGTTTCTTCGTCCTAATCCAAGAATTATTTTCGGTTTAAGCGAAGCACAACTCATTTCATTGGTACTCATCGCGCTGGGACTTTTTGGCTGGCGGAGGTTCACAACGTCGACCCAAACAGCAAAAGCAAAGTAGAATGGACAATCTTATAGTTGGCAGGCAGCCGGTTCTGGAAGCGCTCAAATCGCGTCAACCTATTGAGAGAATTTTGATTTTGCATGGCACATCCGGCAGTCATATTGACCAAGCAAAACAGCTTGCACGGAAACTTGCCATTCCTGTAAAGGAAGCAGATAAAGAACGATTTGCTGAACTCGCCGGCGACACTCAATCACAAGGTATCATTGCAATAATCGATTCCTACCGCTATGCCGAGATAGAAGAAATTCTTGCCATCGCTCAGAGAAAGAATGAGCCGTCGTTTATTCTTGTTCTCGACGAAATTGAAGACCCGCACAATCTCGGTGCGCTCATCCGTTCTGCTGAATGTGCCGGTGTCCACGGCGTCATCATACCGCTGCACAATGCTGCATCCGTAAATTCTACCGTTGTCAAGACATCAGCGGGCGCTACGGCGCATATTGCCATTGCACGTGTCACCAACATCGCGCAGACGCTTGATGAGTTGAAAAAAGCCGGAGTCTGGATTGTAGGGACCGAAATGCAAAGTGACAAACCCTATTATGAACACGACTACCGCGGTTCGCTTGCCATCGTTATCGGGAATGAAGGAAAAGGCATACGCCGATTGGTTAAAGAGAAATGCGACTTCTTAGTGAATATACCGATGCACGGAAAGATTGAATCGCTGAATGCGTCTGTGGCGGGTGCATTAGTGATGTTCGAAGCGGCAAAGGGAAGATTACAAAACTCAAAGTAGGGATGGTCCAACAATAACACAAAAGCCTGTCATTGCGAGTCCTGCGTTTTGTGCAAGATACTGCAATCCGAACATTCAGACACTTCTCCGATAACCTCGCTTAGCAGATTGCCGCGTCATTCATCCCACTTGATTCATTCCGCGAAATAACTTTTCCTTTTTATGACCTTCAAAAAAGAAAAACGTGTTTTCCTCGTAGGGACGTTTCATTAAACGTCCCTCTAAAAGCTCTCCTTGATTTTTTCACCCCGACGAATAACAATATTGCCATTTTTCATTCACTCTCCTTCTTCTTCCCCTTCCTTCATCAACCCATACCGCTTCATCTTAGTATAGAGATGGCTGCGCTGGATTTCCATTGCCTCGGCAGCTTTGGTAATGTTCCATTTGTGTATTTCCAACTGCTTCTTGATAAATGCCGCTTCTGCACGTTCTTTAAAATCCTGAAACGTTCCATTGATCTCAAGCAAACCTGCCACTTCTTTATCGGTCGTTCCTCCAAATGCATCGAGCACGGAAATATCAATCGCGGTGCCGGGTGAAAGGATGACAAGTCGTTCGACAGCGTTACGAAGTTCACGTACATTGCCAGGCCAATCTTTTTGCATAAGGACATTAAGCGCTTCGTTGGAAATCGATTTCTTTGCTATTCCATTTCTCGAACAAACATCATCGATGAATGAATGCGCAAGAATTGAAATGTCATCACGATGTTCGCGTAATGCGGGAGCATGAATCGGAATAACATTCAGCCGATGGAAAAGATCTTTCCGGAAATGTTCTTTAGCGATTTCTTCATCTAATTTTTTGTTGGTCGCAGCCAGAACGCGAACATCGACAGTAATAAGTTTGTTGCTTCCGACCCGCTCCACTTTCCCTTCTTCCAAAGCCCGCAGCACTTTTGCCTGTGCCTGCAAACTCATGTCGCCAATTTCATCCAGAAATATTGTTC